>JAFATG010000004.1 GCA_019244055.1 Acidobacteriaceae bacterium
TCCTGAGCGGAGACCTCGGAGTTCGCCGCTCAGGATTGCGAACAAACCGCTCATTCTGCTTGTCAATACAGCGCACTCCACGTGGGTGCGCTGTCCTTTTAATCGAGCGCGGCGCCGGAACCTGAAGGCTAATCCATGCATCCTACTAGTGGCCCTCTTAAGAGAGATCTCCAGACATCCTCGAGGAAAAGGCTCGGCTAGAAGAGAGTTGCGCCAGGACGCAATCTCTCTTCTCGGGTAGAGGGGCCACTCCTCCGGCCCCTCTAATTTTTTCCTATACGGTAGCCGCTTCCAGAAGCTCTGCCTGGCGCGGCCGAGACGTCAGTTCGGGTTCTTCGTTCTTGAACTTTACGGAAACCAGCTTGGAAACGCCAGGCTCTTGCATGGTTACCCCATATAAAGCCTGCGCTGATTCCATGGTGCGCTTCGAGTGCGTAATCACTATGAATTGGGTCTGCTCCGCCATGCCGCGCAGCAATCGTGTGAGCCGCTCGATATTGGGCTCATCAAGAGGAGCGTCGACTTCATCGAGGACGCAGAACGGACTTGGAGTGTAGCGGAAAATCGCCATCAAGAGCGCCATCGCGGTCAGGGACTTTTCGCCCCCCGAGAGCAGCAGTACGCTTTGCAGTCTCTTGCCCGGCGGAGAAGCAACAATGTCGATGCCCGACTCCGCCAGATTCTCCTCGTCGGTGAGCCGCATCTCGCCTGTACCGCCGCCGAACAAGGTTGTGAACAGCTCCCGGAAATGAGCATTGATCGCGTGAAATGCTTCTCCGAACCGTTTCCGCGATTCCGTATCGATTTCCTGAATGGCTTTCTCTGTATCGCGGATGGAATCGAGGAGGTCCTGCCGCTGAGCACTCAAAAATTCCTGCCTTTGCTGGGATTCTTCGAACTCCTCGAGCGCTTGCGGGTTAACCGGGCCGAGCGACTCGATCTTCTGCCGAACACTCTCGTGTTTCGCTTCGAGTTCCTGCAGCGCCTCCTCGCTGGGAATCGTCTCGATCCCTTCGGCTAGCTGCGCCATGCTCGAGTGTAGTTCCTTCTCGCAAGTCTCCTCGAGGTGCTTAAGATCGGACTCAGCGCGGGCCAAAGTGACCTGTAACTCGGAACGCCTATCCTGTACTGATTGGGCGAGAGCCCGCAGCTTCTTTAGCTCTTCGTCGCACGCCGCTATTCGTTCGCGAAACTCGGTCTCGTTCTGGACGAGGTGGCTGACGTTTGCCTCGGCGGAAACGATCGCCTCCTGCACTTCCTTCGAAGTCATTTCCAGTTCCGCATTGCTCGCTAGAAATTGCTCGCCTTCCGCGCGCAACCGGGTGGATTCGTTTGCCAGGTTGACTTGCCTGTCGGAAAGATTTTGGAGCTGCCCGACGATTCGATCGCGGCTTAAAGACAATGCGCGCCGCCGTTCTTCCAAACCAGCAAGGTTTGCGCGAACCGTGGCGTATTCTTCCGCAGCCCGCGCGGTCTCCGCTTGCAATAGGCTGAGCGTCTCGCGCGCGCTTGCGAGCTCGTTTTCCTGTTCCGCTCTCGCCTGCTCACGTTCGGCCAGATTTTGTCGATCGCGCTCGAGGCTTTCGATCACTTTGACCCGATCGTGGCGAATGCGGTCGAGTTCCAGGCACGCATTCGACAGTCTGGATTGCAGGCGTTGAAGCTCTTCGGCCAATTTTCTGCTCTCGTGGTCGAGCGCCAGCACGTCTTTTTCCTGGCTCTGTTGCTGGCTGCGCAACCGCTCCTGTTGCTCGCTCAAAGTCGAAATAGCGCTTTCGAGATTGGTCAGCTTTAATTGCGCTTCAGTCGCTTCACGTTGTTTCGAACTCTCCAGCAGTGAGATTTCGCGTAGTTCCCTCTTAAGCGCCAGGGGGCCCGCGCCGCTCTTCTTGCCGCCGCTGACCGCGCTGCCATGATAATTGATCCCTTCGGGAGTCAAGAACCAGCAATGTGGGAATCGCGCCGCCAGTTCCCGCGCCTGCACGCGATCCGGCGTAACAAAGCAATTCGCGATCCGGGGCAGCAGTTCGAGTGACAGATTGGAAAGGCCGTTCGTCAACTTGAGCGAATCCCCGAGCGGTGTGAGCGTTCCCGATTCAGTGGACGGAAGGGGCAAGTTTGCAAAAGATCCGCCTGACTCACCAGCCTGCTCGACCAGGAATGTGGCCCGTCCGTTCAAATCGCGCCGCATGAGCTCAACGCCGCGTTCCGCCTCCGCCCAGTCTCGGACCACGACGTGTTCCAGCTCGTCGTGCAGAAATTCCTCGATCGCCTTTTCCAACTGCGGATCGACTTCGAGAAAATCCGCCAGCACACCAACAGGACGAAAGTCCTCCGTGTTTCCGTGCTCCACCGCCGCAAATAGCCGCTTCACGGTCTCGGTCGTGTAACTACGGTGCTCGATGATCTCCTCAATGGAGTCTTTGCGCGCTTTCAAACGCGAGTGCTCCGAGCGCAACCGATCCAAAGCCTGCCGGCTCTCGTGCAGCTCGGAGCGCTTCTGCTGCAAGTCTCGTTCGATCGCGGTTCGCTGCTCTGTGATGCTAAGAAGCGCAGTCTGCCGGGCAGCCAACTGCTCCGACAAATTTGCTCTTTGCTCCTGAAGGCGAGCCTGGTCGCGCTTCGATTGCAGTTCTTCCGCCTGAGCGCGAGCTGTATCCCGATCCGCTGAGGCTATCTGCTCCTCGAATTGCGTGATTCGATTCTTGAGCGCAGACGATTCTCCGAGCAACCGGAGCACGGCTTGACGAGCAGTCTCTAGACGGCGCTCCTGCTCGAATACGCGGTTCTGAGCCTGCTGACGCTCGCAGGCTTTTGCTTCGAGCTGCTCACGCGCTGTCGTGCATTCGACATCAATCGTTTGAAATTCCGCCGCCTGCCGTTCGGCTTCCTCCATCAATTCCCGCTGTTGCCCGGCAAGCGACTCCGCTTCCTGTTCGCCGGAGGTCAGCCGGGCCTCGATCTGCTGGATCTGCTTGGATTGATATCCGAGTTTGCTGCGCGCGCGCTCCGCCTCAAGATTTAGATCGGCGAGGAGCTTCCGCGCTGCCGTGAGTTCCTGCTCAATGGCATACGATTCTTGCAATAAGCCAGTCTGCTTCGCCTCACGCTCCGCAATGTCGCTCTGCGCGTTTTGCAATTCTGCTAAAGCGAGATTCAATTCGATGGCGACTTTGGCCGCTTCTCTTTCGAGGATTTGGAATCGGGCCGCCAGAATTTGCCGGAGATAAGCGCTCGCCTCTTGCGTCAACTCCGAATAGCGCTTTGTTTTGCTCGCCTGTCTCTTTAAAGAGTTCACTTGGCGATTGACTTCTTCGAGAATGTCGAACACACGGGCGAGGTTCTGCTTCGCGCTTTCGAGCTTCGCTTCCGCAAGTCGCTTCCGCGTTTTGAACTTCGTGATTCCGGCGGCTTCCTCGATCACGGCCCGGCGGTCTTGGGGCTTATTGCTGAGGATTTGACCGATGCGGCCTTGCTCAATAATTGCGTAACTCTCGGGTCCGAGGCCGGTCCCCAGAAATAGGTCTTGAATATCGCGCAGGCGAGCTGTCTTGCCGTCAATCAGATATTCACTCTCCCCGGATCTGTATAGCCGGCGGGTGATGGTGATTTCCCCAAGCCGGTGCGCGCTCTTGGTTGCCTCCGTTACGGGCGGCTCCGCATGGGGACCGCCGCTTGCGTACGTTCCATTTAAGATGGAAACAGCCTTCTGCGAATGAATACCGTTCCGGAGATGATGGCTACTTTCCGCATTGGATTGCTCGGAAGGAGCCGGAGAGGGCAGAGTCCAGGCTGCCACGGCCTGTTCGTCAGGAACCAGCGTCATCGTGACCGAGGCCATCCCGAGGGGCTTCTTCTCCCGGGTGCCCGCGAAAATAACGTCTTCCATTCGCGTTCCGCGGAGCGTTTTCGCGGACTGTTCACCCAGGACCCAGCTAATGGCATCACTGAGATTCGATTTGCCGCATCCGTTAGGCCCGACCACGGCAGCGATCCCGCTGCCTTTAAACTTCATCTCGGTTCGGTCGTAAAAAGATTTGAAGCCATGAATCTCGACCCGCTTCAGCTTCAGCAATCGAACTCCTCCCTCACTAACATTCTCGGGGGTACCTCTATCCTAACTGGATTGCAGAGCCGGTGTAAAGCACTGCCCCTCTTGGCATTGTGTGTCGATCCCGTTTCACCCCAACATGTAGTAGGTCGGCCCTGATGCCTTACGCAACGAATCCCGGAGTAAGAATTTATTGGGAGGAGTACGGATCCGGTGCGCCTGTCTTGCTCATCATGGGTCTCGGCTTCACGCACGAGATGTGGTTTCGCATTCTGCCGGCACTGAGCGCCCAATTCCGGGTAATCGTCTTCGATAATCGCGGCGTGGGCCGGAGCGATTCGCCGCCTGGTCCTCATTTAATACGTGAGATGGCGCACGACGCCGCCGCAGTCCTCGATGCCGCAGGGATCGACCATGCACAGGTGGTGGGCGCGTCGATGGGCGGCATGATCGCGCAGGAGCTTGCATTGCGATATCCTGCCCGCGTGACGAGTTTGCTCCTTGGCTGCAGCAGCCACGGTGGAATACTCGCGCGCTGGCCTGATCTCCGGAAGTCTTGCGCGATCAAATGGTCAAAATGTACCGCAGTCGAACGCAAGCTTTCGCTCATTCCTCTCTTATACGCGCCCTCCACGCCGCGCGAACGGATCCAGGATGACATCGAACTCAATTGCCGCTGCAATTGCCCGTCGCGCGGGTTCCTCAACCAGCTTGCCGGAATTCTGCTCTGGAGTTCGTATTTTCGACTACCACGGATTACCGCGCCCACTCTCGTCGCGCACGGTGAACAGGACTGTCTCATACCCATCCAGAATGGGAGGGCGCTTGCGTCCAGAATCCCCGGTGCGCTTTTCCATCCGGTTGCGGGTGCGGGTCACATTCTCACGACCGACCAACCGGAGGCCTCTGTCGAATTAATGCTGGACTTCCTCGGCAAGCACGCGGGAGATTCGCCCCGATCACTTGAGCCGCGCGCCACGGAGTCTCATCTGGCCGCTTGATTTAGTGCCGATGAAACGTGACGCTCTGTTGTAGAGAAGAAATGCCGGAGGATACGCAACGACCCTTAAGAATCTTTCTGGCCGAGGATAACCGTGCTGACGTTTATCTCGTCGAGATTGCTCTCCGGGAGCATAAGCTCCATTTCGTCTTACAGTCGGTGAGTGATGGCGAGGAGGCGATACGAGCCGTGGAGCGCTTTGGACAGGGCGAGGCCGTGCCAGATATCGCGCTGCTCGACCTGAATCTGCCTCGACAGGAAGGCGACAAAATCTTGAGCACTATCCGGCAGCAACCGTGTTGCTTATCAATGCCTGTTGTCCTGATGACCTCTTCGGAAAGCCAGCGCGACCGGGCTACAGCCGAACAATACCAAGCGACCTTTTTTTCAAAACCACCCGAGCTGGCCGGATTTCTCGCTCTCGGTCCTCTGGTCCGTTCGCTCTGTTACCCGGACGTCCTGGCCGGTTCGGTTTCCGAAGAAGATTCTAAGAAAGAGGATATTAGCTAGGTTTTTCTGTCAGCGCCCGGACCCCGGGCAGTTCAATTCCAGCCAGGAACTCGAGCGAAGCTCCACCACCGGTCGAGATGTGGGTGATCTTCTCGCTTACACCTGCGCTCTTGATGGCCTTCTCGGAGTCGCCTCCGCCTACAACTGAAACGGCGCCCGATTCCGCCACGGCCTTCGCCAGCGCAACCGTCCCCTTATCGAACGGACGCGTTTCAAAGATCCCCATCGGACCGTTCCAAATTATGGTCTTGGCGCCAGAGATGATCCCGGAATACTTCTCAACAGTTTCGGGCCCGATGTCTACCGCGATCTGATCTGCCCCGATCTCATGGACCCCCTCATAAGCGGCGCCCGGCTTGATCTCACGAACTACAACGTGATCCTGCGGAAGGACTAATTTGGATCCGGCCCTGTCAAGAAGTTGCCGGGCTAACTGAATCTTGTCCTCTTCTACGAGAGAACGGCCCGTTGGCTTGTTCTGAGCCCGAAGAAAGGTGTAGGCCATGGCTCCACCTATTAACAATGTGTCAACCACCCGGATCAGATTTTCGATCACCTCGATCTTGTCCGAAACTTTGGCCCCGCCAAGAAGGGCTACACAGGGCCGTTCCGGACTCTTGATGGCGCGCTCGAGCCACTCCAATTCCCTTTCCATGAGCAGTCCCGCGGCGGCAAAGGACAGAAATGTGACCACTCCTACAGTGGAAGCGTGAGCACGGTGAGCCGAGCCGAACGCGTCGTTAACGTACAGGTCTGCTAAAGAGGCAAGCTGATGAGAAAATTCCGGATCATTTCCCTCCTCCTCGGGATGGAAACGTAAGTTCTCGAGCAGCAGAATTTCACCTGGCTTCGGCCTTAGGGCTGCAGTTTCGGGTCCTACACAGTCCGGGGCGATGGTGACTGGGCGACCCAAGAGCTCACTTAAACGGATTGCAACAGGAGCGAGGCTCATTCGGGGATTTCGCTTGCCCTTAGGGCGCCCCAGATGGCTGGCGAGGACGATTCCTGCTGAGTGCTCCAGCGCGTATTGGAGGGTTGGCAACGAGGCTCGAATCCGCTTATCGCTGGTAATTTTCTTCCCGTCTTCGGTGAGCGGAACGTTGAAATCCACTCGTATAAATACAGTTTTACCCTTTAGATCCAGGTCCTTAATCGACAGCTTGGGCATAAAACCATTGTAGAGTTGGGGTTTAATGACACCCGCCCGATCGAGACCAACGAAACCGGATCGGTTCAGCGGAATCCATTGAAGGAATGCACAGTACCAGCCGAATAGTACTGTAGGAGCTTAGTTCCCTCTATAAATGGCATAAACATTGCTAGTGAAAAGCCCCAAAATTGGCACTATAATCCAGAAGCAGACGTTTTTGGTTCTGGTCCTTCAGTCCTTGGGGTACTTAGAGGTGGGAGGCTCCAGAGGAAACTTGGATGTCGACTGTACCTATTCGCGTCTTGATTGCTGATGGACAGCCTATAGTTTTGGAAGGGCTGCGCAGTGTTTTACGGCAGCATGCGTCCATTCAGGTCGTCGGTGAAGCGTCCGATGGCGTGGAGGCCATCGACAAAACTGTCTATCTCGAACCCGATGTTGTGATCATGGATCTGAAGCTGCCGCGGGTGGATGGCATGACGGTGCTGCGCAGCATCCAAACCCGGGCACCCAAATCGAAAGTCATCCTTTTCGCTTCATCTGAGAATAAGGATGACTTCGTGGAGGCAATGAAGCTCGGATGTTGCGGAATCCTGCAGAAAGACGCTCCCACCAGCCTGATAGATAAGAGCATTCAAAGGGTCCACGCGGGTGAAATCTGGCTGGATTCGAACACCACTGCGGCAGTAATACGCCAGTTTGCCTCGCCGACGGACGTGCCGGCCGGCCATGTAAACGGAAAGTCCCCCCGTGACCGCGCACAGTTGAGCACTCGGGAGCGAGAAATTATCGTCCTTATCGCCCAGGGCTACAAGAATAAGGAAATCGCCGAAAAGATGTTCATCACTGAGCAAACAGTGAAGAACCATCTTCACAACGTCTTCGATAAGCTGGGCGTCTCAGACCGCCTGGAGCTTGCTCTCTACGCTATTC
Source organism: Acidobacteriaceae bacterium (assembly GCA_019244055.1). Classification (GTDB taxonomy): domain Bacteria; phylum Acidobacteriota; class Terriglobia; order Bryobacterales; family Bryobacteraceae; genus Bog-105. The sequence continues at coordinate 7,645 of JAFATG010000004.1, forward strand.
ACAACAGCCTGCACATGCACTCGATGTAGGGTAGCCGAGTTGCGGATTATGCCGAGTGCGTTCGTGTAGTCGACTCTGCACAATCAATGTGCAGTTAATTCCCAACGATGTCTAGTGCGCATCGGACCGGATACAACAGTCGAGACCTGTAAAATTCTATCGGAGCATTTATGGGGCTGCACGCTTTTTGCTTCTCTATGGGTCTTTGGTGACCGCATGCGTTCTCGCCACATGCCGAGCGGCTACTACTAAACCCAGGGAAGAACCTTTGCTACGGATCGCAGAACAAGAGGTCGATCCCGCACAGCTGGAACTCTACCGAACTGCACTCAAAGAAGAGATCGCAACTTCCATACGCGTCGAACCAGGGGTCCTGACCTGTATGCCGTATCCGTGAAGGATCATCCGAATCAGATCAGGATTTGCGGGAGCAGGGCATGACCTTTTTTAGCCAGGAACCGCAATCTTCGCGCCAGGTATCTGGAATGTTCCCGATCAAGATTGAAGACCGAAGGAGATTCCGATGGCTGTCTGGTCCAAAGACGAATTACTAAAGATTGCTGAAAGCGATGAACTGCATATCTCAGCGTTCCGTGACGACGGAGTAACATACGGCACCCCGACCTGGATTTGGTCCGTAGTGGTTGGCGATGCTCTCTATGTGCGCGCGTACAACGGGCAGAAATCTCCTTGGTATCAAGCGGCGCTGAGACAGGGCGGATCACAGCAGCGGGCATGACAAAGGAAGTCACGTTTGAGCCGGTCAACGACGGACCCCTCAACGATCTGATCGACGATGCGTACCGGACAAAGTACAACAGCAGCCCCTACTTCCACCGATGATCAGCGCCCGCGCCCGGTCGGCGACGGTCAAAATCGCCCCGCGCGGCTGATGTCCCTGACAGACGGGCGGGGTCTTAGTGTTTGGTCTGTTTCCCGCTCGCAGCAATTTTTTCACAGAATCCCTGTGGTGAATTCTGGATCACGAGCTTGGCATAGAGCCGCATCGGCAAAAGGCCCACTTCTGCCCGACGCCGATCAAGATGCGCGACGTCTTCAATGGGGGAGGGAGCTAGTTTCCCTTCTGGAGTGCATACAAAGTTCATACCGTACCTCTGCGGCTTCTTCTGGTCCGTTTGCACGCGGTCAAACATGGAGGCGTAATCCGCCGGATCAGCTTGGCCCATATCTACGTTCTGCTTGAGCTTTGGTAACACCTGCTCCATGAATTCGACCGGCTGGTGCTCGATAAGAACGATGAAGTCCTTTGCCGCGCGCGGACCCACCATCGAATACGTCGGTACTCCGTAATTCGCAAAAATCGCATGTTCCTGGACGGCGTCGTGGACATCGACTTCCTCCATCTTCTTTGGGTCGAAGTCAATCTTCTGCCTAGCGCTCTGATCTGTCTGGAACAACTCTTCGATTTCGTCCCGCAATTCGGGATTCGCGGGCTTTGCATTTGAGCTCTCTTCAACCTGACGTTCTCGAACCTGCGCGCTTAAGTAGAGATAGTCGTTCACCGGCATCTCTCGGTTGTCAACAGCGGCCTTCAGTGCGGGTAGAATTTGCTGCAAAAAGGTAACCGGCTGATGGTAGCCGGTAAGCACAATGTAATCCTCCGCAGCCTCTTGCCCGACCAGAGCAACGGTTGGGATGCCGTGCTCACGAAAGATTTGCCGCACTTCGGACAAGGTTGCTGGATCAGGCACTTCTTCGGAAAGCTCCTTATTCAGGAGTTGCTCAATTTGGGCAGCCAGTGTGACATCGGAGGCAATGGACTGAGCAGCAACACAGACAATAAGGACAATCCCGATATACAAACGCGGGCCGGTGTGGGGCAAAAAGGAGATCATCCAAGGAGGTTTACTTCTAGTGTTGCAAGGCCCAATCGATCCGCGCTAACTCGGATCATTCTCAAGGCAAGCTCGACCGGCCGAACCGCTCACGCCGGTAAACTGGAAGTCTGTAGTGATGAACCCATCTCCCATCAAAAGCCTTTCGATGGAGGACCGGCGTATTCGCCGGCAGGCCCTCGAAGACGCGCTTGCAAATCGTGTGCTTGTGCTCGACGGAGCTATGGGCACGATGTTGCAGCAGCGTCATCTCACGGCTACAGATTTCGGCGGCGCGGCTCTCGAAGGATGCAATGAGAATCTCATCCTCACCCGGCCGGATGTCATTCTCGACGTTCATCGCGCGTACTTCGATGCCGGATCGGACATCGTTGAGACCAACAGCTTCGGCGGCACGAAGATCGTGCTCTCCGAGTACGGTTTGCAGGAAAAGTCGTACGAGCTGAATTTCGTGGCGGCGCAGCTCGCGCGCCACGCTGCGGAGGAATTTTCTATCTCCGGCTGCCTGCGTTTTGTCGCGGGCTCGATGGGGCCTACCACGAAAGCGATTACCGTTACGGGCGGGGTTACGTTTCCGGAACTCGTCGCAAATTATTACGAACAGGCGAAGGGGCTTTTTGAAGGCGGAGCGGATATCCTGCTTCTCGAAACCTGCCAGGATACTCGCAACGTGAAAGCGGGCCTGCTGGCGATTGAGCGGCTTGGTGCCGAGATCGGGTTTGTGATTCCGACGATGGTATCCGGCACGATTGAGGCGACCGGGACGATGCTGGGGGGACAGACGGCCGATGCGTTCTACACGTCTGTTTCACACGCGCAATTACTCTCGGTCGGGCTGAATTGCGCCACCGGGCCAGAGTTCATGACCGATCACATTCGATCGCTTCATGAACTCGCCGCAACTCGCCTTTCGTGCTATCCGAATGCCGGGCTTCCCGATTCAGAAGGGCACTACCTAGAGACACCTACGACTCTCGCAGCCCAGCTCGAACGGTTCATTGATCACGGATGGCTCAATATCGTGGGCGGCTGCTGCGGGACAAGGCCGGATCACATTCGGGCCATTGCGCAGATGGCCAGCGGCAAGAAACCTCGCGAAAACAGGCCGTCGAATCACCGGACCTATTTCTCGGGTATCGAAATGGTGGAAGCCGAGGAGAGTAACCGGCCGCTGATTGTCGGTGAACGAACAAACGTGATCGGCTCGCGCTTGTTCAAGAAGATGATCTCGGAGGAGAAGTGGGAAGAGGCCACGGAAATTGCGCGTTGGCAGATTCGCAATGGCGCGCACGTCGTGGACGTTTGCCTGCAATCGAGCGACCGCGAGGAACTGGGCGATATTCCACCGTTTTACGAAAAGCTGATCCGAAAGATTAAGGCGCCGATCATGATCGATACCACCGATCCGCGCTCGATCGAGCTTTCGCTGACGTACTGCCAAGGCAAGAGCATCATCAACTCGATCAACCTGGAGGATGGCGAAGAGAAATTCGAGCGCATCTGCCCTATTGCCCGAAAGTACGGTGCAGCCCTGGTGGTGGGGTGCATCGACGAGGATCCTGTGCAGGCGCAGGCGTTCACACGCGAGCGGAAACTCGGGGTCGCGCGCCGATCGGTAGAGCTTCTCACCGCCAAGTACGGCATCGCGGCCGAAGATATCGTAATCGATCCGCTCGTATTTCCCTGCGCAACGGGAGATGAGAATTACATCGGCGGCGCGGTGGAAACCATCGAAGCTATCCGGCTGGTTAAGGCGGAGATCCCATACGTAAAGACGGTTCTTGGAATCTCGAACATCTCGTTTGGGCTGCCGGCAACCGCGCGCGAAGTGGTGAACTCAGTCTTTCTTTATTACTGCACCAAGGCAGGGCTGGACCTTGCCATAGTAAATGCTGAGAAGCTGGAACGTTTCGCCTCCATTCCGGAGGAGGAGCGGCGCTTGGCGGAAGCTCTGCTGTTCAGCACGCCGCCGGTGAACGTGCCTGCGGCTCATCCGAACGCAGCCGTGCTGGAAAGCGTTCCTGAGGATTGGCGGCAGCAATCACGCGAGCAGAAAATAGCTGTGAATCAGTTTCACATCGCGGCGATTTCCGAGCATTTTCGCGGAGCGACCAGCCGGAACAAGAAAAAGACATCGGATCTTCCGCTAGACGAACGCCTGGCCAACTACATCGTCGAGGGTACGAAGGATGGGCTGATTCCCGACCTTGATCTCAAACTGCAGGAAGCGATGCCGCCGCTTGACATCATCAACGGACCGCTCATGACCGGGATGGCGGAAGTCGGACGACTGTTCAATAACAACGAGCTGATTGTGGCGGAAGTACTGCAATCCGCTGAAGCGATGAAAGCAGCGGTGAGCCATCTCGAGCAGTTCATGGAGAAGTCCGCCTCATCGGCGCGCGGCAAGATCGTGCTTGCCACCGTGAAGGGCGATGTCCACGATATCGGGAAGAACCTTGTCGAGATCATTCTCAGCAACAACGGTTATGAAGTGATCAATCTGGGAATTAAAGTTCCGCCGGAAGAACTGATCAAGGCCTATCAGAGCCATAAGCCTGATGCGATCGGGCTTTCCGGATTGCTGGTCAAGAGCGCCCAACAGATGGTGACGACAGGCGGCGATCTGAAGGATGCCGGAATTTCTGTTCCGCTGCTGGTGGGTGGGGCGGCGCTCTCGGAGAAATTTACTAAGACAAAAATCGGGCCAGCTTACGAGGCGCCCACGTTCTACGCCAAAGACGCCATGACCGGTCTGCGGCTGATGAACGAGATTATGGATCCCAAACTCCGCGAGCAAGTTCTTTCGCAACATCTGTTCGCCGATGTTGCCGCCGAGAGCGTAGTGCGCGAGCAGCCGGCCATCCCCTCCGGAGAGCGGCGCAGCCCGAAGGTTCACACCGACATTCCGATTCCAGCCGCGCCCTACCTGGACCGCAAGGTGCGCCAGCTTCCGAACCTCCCTGAGATATGGAGCTACATCAACCCGTTCATGCTCTATGGTCGCCATCTCGGGTTTAAAGGGAATTTTGAAAAGCTGCTGGCTCAACGCGATGCGAAAGCGCTCGAGCTCTATCACAACGTTGAGGACGTGAAGCGCGAGGCGGCAACGTTCATGAAGGCGCGGGCAGTCTGGCAGTTCTTTGAAGTCGAGCGGGAAGGGAACACGCTTCACTTATTCCGGGCCGGAGCAAGCTCGCCTATTGAGAGCTTTCGTTTTGGCCGTCAGGCGAAATCGGACGGTTTATGCCTCAGCGACTATGCACTAGATCCTCAAGACGACCGGCGAGACCACATTGCGTTATTTGTGGTCACTGCGGGCGAAGGGATTATTCAGCATTCGGAAGAGGCAAAAGCGCGTGGCGAATACTTCAAGGCTCATGCGTTGCAGGCTCTCGGGATTGAAACTGCCGAGGCCTGTGCTGAGTGGCTGCACCGGCGCATCCGCGAAGATTGGGGCTTCCCCGATTCGCCGACGATGACCATGCAAGAACGCTTTACTTCGCGGTATCGGGGTAAGCGGTACAGTTTCGGATATCCTGCGTGCCCGAACTTGGAGGATCAGGTAAAGCTCTGGCGCTTGCTTCACCCCGAGGATATCGGCGTGCATCTCACGGAAGGCTTCATGATGGAGCCCGAGGCCAGTGTTTCAGCGGTTGTCTTTCATCACCCGGATTGCGCTTACTTCAGCGCCGCTGAAGAGACCGAGCCGGCTTACGCCTGAAGGTGGATTTTACACGCTCGTACCTGCGTGTTGAACGGGTGACGTTCCCTGTCTCCTAGGGCAAAGATAACCGGAATGTAACCACAAATATTGAAATCTTCCGGCAACGCCGGCATCTCTCCACGCGATGATAAAGCTCAAAGAAATTGCGCTCGTCGCTATCTTCTCCCCGGTCCTGTTCAACTGCCTAAGCGGCAGCGCCTGGGCCGCTTCCTTTAACGTTCAGGTGTTCGCCACGGGTGGCGGCGTAGGTGCGACTTCTCCCGATCCAGTAGTGTTCGGCGACGGCTCAGTCTGGGTTGCTTATCAAAACGGTGCAGATAGCACCGGCGCGAGCGGGTCGAGCACGGTCGTACGCTATACACCCTCCGGCACGATTCTCCGGAAGTGGAGCATCGCGGGTAACGTGGACGGTCTGCGGGTGGACCCTGGTGGTCTTGTGTGGGCCATGCAGAACAATGACGGAAACTCGGCACTGACGGTGATCAATCCCTTGACCAACGCCACGACGGCGTATTCATATGGCACTTCGTATACCGCCAATGGGAACTCCGCTACGCGCGGATTTGATGACGCGGCCTTTCTCAATGGGGAGGTCTTTATGAGCGAGACGAATCCTAGCGCCGGAACCGATCCTACCGTTGTACGGCTAACGACAGGTTTGTCTTCGCCACTACAAATCGCAGGGATCTTGAACTCAACATTTACGGGTACGAATCTCGCGACCGGCGCGCAAGGCTCTGCCACCATCACCGACTCTGATTCTCTAATCCTGACCCCCGGGGGCAACCTGGCGCTTACCGGCGAAGCGGACAAGACGATTATCTTCGTTCAGCATCCTGGCACCGCGAATCAGACCGAGAGCTTCCTGTCGTTGCTCGGAACCAATCATCAGGCAATCAGCGGCAAACCGGACGATACGATTTATCCGACGGCCGCCCAGGGATTCATCTACTTAGCCGATACCGGAGCGAACATCGTATACCGGATCACCGCAGCAGGGCTGAGCCCGAATTCCGTTTACATTGACGTGGGGAACGAATTCGGAAGCTTGGATACGAGCACAGGTGTTGTTACGCCCATCTTGACGGGTGTGAGCCCCCACGGGGCGGAATTCGTTACGTTCGCAGAGACGGGAATCCCGGAACCAGCGTCACTCGGGTGTGCCGCTGCGGGACTTGGGCTCTGCGCCACAATCGCATACCGGAGGCGGCGGAGAATGGCCTGACTCGCCACTGACTTGGACCTTGCGCTACCCACCATCGTTTTTTGATGAGAATCGTCACGCTGTTGTAACGGGCTGCGAGTAAGCAAGACAAAGGGAGGTATTATCTTCATTGTCTACTCACAAATTGCTCTTAGCCGTTGTTATAGCCGGGGCCGTGGCTACATCCACCGTGACGCCTTGCCTCGGGGATGATGATTTCGGCGACCGCCGCGAGATTCGACGTGTTCTACTGATCAGCATCGACGGGATGCATGCCGTCGATTATCTGAATTGCGTTAGAGGAATTTCCGGAGCGAATGGAGGAAACCCGTTTTGCCCAGCTTTGGCGGAGCTCGGCGAGACTGCTATCAACTATCGGAACGCCAGCACATCCAAACCATCCGACTCCTTTCCGGGATTAACAGCGATCGTCAGCGGAGGATCACCGCGCAGCTTCGGCGTGTACTATGACGTGGCCTATGACCGGGTGCTTGCTCCGCCTAAGAATACGACAGGCAATGGGCTCGCGGGCGGAACCTGCAGGCCTCGCCAGCCCAACGGAACGACAACCGAATACGAGGAAGGAATTGATATCAATCAAGCACTCCTGAATGGCGGCGCACCCGGCGCGGCGCCGACCGACGGAGGAATCGCTTCCATCGACCCTACGCGGCTGATCCGCAATCCCTACAAAGATTGCCGGCCCGTGTATCCGTGGAACTTTGTGCGCACGAACACCATTTTCGGAGTGATTCACCAGAACGGCGGGTATACAGCATGGTCGGATAAGCACCCGGCGTATTCGTCAGTTTCCGGACCAGGGGACGGGAGGAACCTCGACGATTTCTATGCGCCGGAAATCAACTCGGATGTGACGTTGCCCGCGAACCAGAAAGCCGTCGCGAGTGTAACGACGTCCCTTGGAGAGTCCTGCTCGAGTCTGGACTTATCACCGGGCGTCAGCGCATGGACGGACAGTTTTTTCGATATACGGTGTTACGACACGCTTAAGGTCCACGCGATCTTGAATGAAATCGAGGGGAAAAATCACCTGGGTACAGTGAAGACCAAAGTGCCCATCATCTTTGGAATGAACTTCCAGGCGGTAAGCGTGGGCCAAAAGCTCATTGAAAATGGCGTGAAAGGCGGTTATGAAGATGCAGAAGGGACACCCTCGGCGAACCTCGTGACTGAGATTGAGTTTGTCGATAAATCGATCGGCGAAATGGTCAGCGCGTTGAAAGATCAGGGGCTGTATGAATCGACACTGATTGTTATCACAGCCAAGCACGGCCAATCGCCCATTGACCCGCACCGCTTTTTCCCAATTCCGGGACATTCCGGCAGCAACGGAGAGTCTCCGGCAACCCTGATCGCGACGGACCTACCGGGCTATATACCGTTTTCAGGGTCGCCATTGAACCCCACTGGCATCGGACCGACAGAGGACGATGTCTCTCTGCTATGGCTTTCTCCCGGCAGCGATACGATGACGGCCGTGAATCTGCTCGAATCCAAAGGCACGACCATCGGCTTGGGGCAGATCTATTACGGGCGGAGCTTGCAGTCGATGCTGGATAAACCGGGGCTGCCGCCCACCGGAGATCCGCGAACCCCGGACATTATCGTCACGCCGAACGTTGGCGTGATTTATACGAGCAGCTCTAAGAAAGAGGAGGAGCACGGCGGTTTCGCGCACGATGATACGAACGTCATGCTGCTCCTCTCCAATCCATCGTTTGATCGCAAAACCGTGACAGCGGAGGTGCAGACCGCGCAGGTGGCGCCGACAATTCTGGAAGCGCTTCGCTTGGATCCGAATTGCCTGGATGCTGTTCGCATTGAAGGGACGTCGGTGCTTCCAGCAGTACAGTTCGGAAAACGAGACGACCGTTAGAAGCGGTTTACGGTTTCGTTATCGCGGGCGCTTAGAAGCGGCGCCCGCTTCTCTTGCGCTTAGTTAGGTTCTCAAGCAGCATCTCGCAATCAAAGAACGCTTCGACGTCTTTACTTCCGTTCAGGCTCTTCACGGGGGCATCGGTCGTGCGAAGGGAACCTGCTTTCTGAGACCAACCGTATATAAGGCTACGGATCTGTTCGGGGATCAGCAATCATCGTCGCTACCGCTAGAGAGGGGTTGATATTACTGCGGACGTGTGCCGGGGCCTCCAGCACTCCTGCGGCGCAATAGAAGCAAACTACAATCGTCTGCGGGCTTTGGGCAATGTCTATATAGGGCAGAGGCTACCCGATCGAACATCTCTGGGAGCGGCTTTTGCGCATACTCGATGACGATTCTCTCCAATTGGGCGGAGCCGAACTCGAAGCCCGCCGTGTTTTCTGCCTCCAAAATGCCGTCCGTGCAAATCGCCAGAATGTCTCCGGCAGCCATTCTCACGGTTTTCGAGACGTATGTGGATGGGAACAGACCCAACGGAAATTGGGATATGTGCAAAGGCGAAACAGAGCCCGTGCAATTGGCATAGTGAAATATAGGGCCATGACCCGCGGTTGCGAAGGAAACCTGACCGTCTGGGCGGGCGCTGATGCATGCCGCGGTAGCAAATGTGTTCGGCTCCTTGACGGACGGCAGCGCGCGGTTTAGAGCATCCAGTAGCGAGCCAGGGTCAAGCTCGCCACCCGCTTGCGTTGCGTATAGTCGCACTGCCATCTTGATCATGCCCATCAATGTTCCCGCGGCTATGCCGTGCCCCGACACATCGGCTACGTAAGCTGTGATCGCGAGGCTCGATTCAAAGCCATCGACCAGATCGCCTCCCACTTTTTCACTGGGTATCGTCTTTGCAAATAGTTCAAAATTGTCTGTTGCGAGCTCGAGCGTAGGAACGAGCGTCTCCTGCAGACGATGGGCAAGCGCGAGCTCAGTCTCGAGCGCTGCCATTTCAGCTCCTTCCGACTTCACAAACGCGTTAAAGAAGATGTAGCCGATCAAAGCGCTTGCCATAAGGCCAACATCATCGAAGACCAGCCGCTCGCGTGCTGCCGGGACGAGTGGGGCGAGTCTGGGATGGTGCGGCCGTGTCGCAAGCACGAATGTCAAAATTACATATGCGATCACCACTAGTGGAATCAACTGCCGCCGTTTATTGGCGGCCAGGAAGATCGCGACCGAAAAAGCTCCACAAAGGGCTACCCAACCCAGTGCCTCCGGAATCGATAACAACCCCCACCCAATCAAGTCAACGAAGAATCCCATAGTGGCCATGGAGAAGAAGAGTGCGATGAGAAGCTTCCACATGCGCCGGGCGGGAAGGCGGTGCCAGTACAGGCTCTCGCGTTGTTGCCGCACGCTTAGCTTGATTCGGAATTCCCGCTTGGCATCTAGTACAGACAACTCTAGCTGGCGGGAACCCAGCTCTCCGGAAGATCGACGTCTCTGATATGCGAACGATTTTGTCAGAATATGGGCTGTTGACCACGAGATGTTAATGCTCGCCGGCCGAGACTAGTAAGCTAGCCCCCAGTGGGCATATTTACCCAGGCCAAATCACAGCCGTGTAAGCGTTTCGTTTCGATTCTGCTTTCAACCTCGTGATCTCGATCAGCAGTCTATTGATCGACTCACAGGACTGATTCACTGCGGCCGTCCTAGTGAAATTACCCTTCGCCGCAAAGCTAATTAGATCTATGACATCCCAAATAAGCGAGGGATATGCCCGCTGCTGAATACTGAAAAACTCTCTAGGGTTCTCAGAAGCAGTATTGAGTAACCGATTCAACTGATCCTGAACGCACCAAAAGCGATCAAGAACCTCCGAGGTCTCCATTCTGGTCCGGAAAACCTCCCTGACTTGAGCAGTCGCTTCCTCCACCGATCGGCAAACCCGTTCCGATATTGCTCGATCCATGCGCTTGCTCCCATCCATAGACTCCATACCGGGAAACTGGGGATTACTTTTTTGAACTGACTCGGGTCTTCCAGGGGCCCACTTCCCGAATTCAGCGCAGTTTGTCATCTGGTTGCACGTCTGGCGCAACGGGTCTGTGTGACACAACATTCATTCAATTTCCAATAAATCTTAATTTTAGGAAGGCAGGCTAGTGGCTGCCGTTCCGTACCACTCAAAACGGCAGAGAGGGGTAGCACACCTTGAATAAGTTATTAAGACCCGTCATCACCTGCCTGCGCACGGGTTGCGTTGTTCTCTCGATGTTCCAACTGGCCCTCGGGAGCGTGTATCCGGCGCCACCGCAGGTTGTGGACGATCAGAGCGCGACGGCGTTAAAGACCCGGAGTCCGATCAAACACGTGATCGTCATCATTGGCGAAAACCGAACCTTCGACCATGTCTTCGCCACGTATAAACCGAAGCAGGGAGCAACTGTGGATAACCTGCTGTCTCGCGAGATCATTAACGAGGACGGTACACCCGGACCAAATTATGCCTTGGCGCTGCAGTACTCCGCGGTCGACACGCACAGCGACGGGTACGAAATCAGCCCGATGGATAAATCGATCTATCCGAAGTTGCCACCGGTGTTGGTCGGTGGTCCCGCAACGGCTCCGTTTTCGACCGTGGCGGCAGCAAAGGCCGCTGAAAATGGCCTTGCTCCCGAGTATTACAAGTATCTGACGACCGGAGGGACCGGACAGAAGGCGAAGATGATCGATCAGCGGATTCCGAATAATGGGAATCTTCCGCCGGGACCCTTCCAATTGACTTCGGACACCCTTCCGTACGATTCGTACACAGCCAGTCCGGTGCATCGGTTTTATCAGATGTGGCAGCAGTTGGATTGCAACGCCGATTACTCGACGGAGTGGAACGCGAGCGGCTGCCTCGCAGACCTTTTCCCTTGGGTAGAGCTGACCGAAGGAGCGGGTTCGAACGGCAAAGCGCAACCGAAAAATTTCAACGACGAAAGCACGGGCGAAGGGGCGACCGCGATGGGCTTCTACAACGTGCTGCAGGGCGATGCTCCGTACCTCAAACAGTTAGCCGACGAGTATTCTATGAGCGATAACTACCATCAAGCCGTGATGGGGGGTACCGGTGCGAACCACATCATGCTGGGTACCGGCGATGCTATCTGGTTTAGCGACGGCAACGGCAATCCCAAAGAGCCGCCACACAAGCAATTAGTCGCGGCGGGAACTGCCAATGCCGGCGTTGTCGACGAAATTGAAAATCCCAATGCTGAGCCGGGAACGAATAACTGGTATACCGAGGACGGTTACGGTGGCGGCTCTTTCGGATCACCTTCGTACGGCGGCGGCAGCTACAGCAACTGCTCCGATTCCGACCAACCTGGAGTTACTTCTGTGCTGTCCTATTTGGGCAATCTGCCGCATCTGATTGATCCCCGGTGTGCTCCCGAACACTACTATCTCCTGAATAACTACAATCCCGGATACTTCGCCAATGGCGCGAATGCCTACACGGATAACAACTCCAACAACACGGTATTCACTGTTCCACCGTCGACGGTTCGGGATATCGGCGATGTCCTTCTAGAGCGGAAGATCTCCTTCAAGTACTACGGCGATCAGTGGAACCTTTACAAGAAGGACCCATACTTTCTGAATCCGAATGACCAGTACTGCAACATCTGCAACTTCTTCCAATACTCAGCGAGCATCATGACCGATACTGCAATCCGGGATGCGCATTTGCAAGATACGGTGGATTTGTACAACGACATCAGGAAGGGAACGCTGCCCGCAATTTCCTTCGTTAAACCAAGCGGGCTTGTGGATGGGCATCCTGCATCCTCGAAGCTGAACCTGTTTGAAGGCTTCGTAAAGAAGATTGTCGATGCCGTTAAGGGCAACCCGGAGCTTTGGAAGGATACGGCAGTCTTCGTGACCGTTGATGAGGGCGGCGGGTACTACGACTCCGGATATGTGCAGCCACTGGACTTCTTTGGTGATGGGACTCGCATTCCTCTGATTGTTGTGTCACCGTATACAAAGGCAGGACACATCTCGCACGATTACACCGATCACGTGTCGATTTTGAAGTTCATCGAACGGAATTGGGACCTTCCGACCATCACGAATCGGAGCCGTGATAATCTTCCGAATCCCAAGTACGACATCAATGAAAGCCGGTATGTTCCCGTGAACGGTCCGGCAATCGGCGATTTGTTCGATCTGTTCGACTTCAATGCGCGATAGTTGTTTTGAAGAGAAAGGGACCGAAGTGAGAGCCTTCGGTCCTCGTTCCGGCTATTCCGCGCGTAACGTGATCGCGGGATCGACTCGTGCCGCGCGCCATGCGGGTACCCAGCAGGCGATTCCGGATACAACCAGCAGCAGCGTGATCACGCCGAGATGGGTAACCGGGTCGAGCGAGGAAACTTCGAACAGCAGACTCACGAGCCCCTGAGTCGGGGCAACCGCTGCGGTTAATCCAATCACGACACCGAGACCGGTGAGCGTCATGCCTTGACGAATCACCAGCGCGAGGATGTCGCCGCGGGATGCGCCGAGTGCCGACCGAACGCCGATTTCGCGCATACGTTCCGTTACGCTGCCGGAGAGAACGCCATAAAGACCGATGGCCGCAAGCGCCAGCGCGAGTAGAGCAAATGCCTCGAACACAATCAGCGCAAATCGGCGCTGGGCGGCAGATGTCGCGAGCAGACGGTCCATCGTGACAATTCGTTCGATTGGCTGATCCTTGTCTACCGACCAGATCGCTTTCTTAATGGCGGGCGCAAGCGCTGCTGCATCGCCGCGCGCGCGGACCACCAATGACAGCGCATCGTCCGCAAACCATGATTGCGCGATGGTGATGTATGCGGCGTCTGGCCGAGTCACCGCCAACGATACCTGTTTCACATCGCCCACAACGCCCACAATGGTGTACCAGGGTCTGTTCATAGGGCCGACATGCACACGGTGGCCGATCGGATCCCGGCCGGGAAACTCTTTTTTGGACAGTGATTCGCTGATCAGCACGGCTTGGGGCGCGCCGGCTACATCACGCTTGTCGAGAAGGCGGCCACGAAGGAGCGGGATGCCCATCGTTTTGAGATATCCCGGTGTCACCGCATAGCGAAATGCGTTGTAGCCGCGCCCGCTTTCGAAGTTCGCGCCATATCCGGGGAATCGATCGTCACTCAAGGGCAAAAGGCTCGTGAAATCCGCCGCAGTGACGCCGGGGACGCGCCGTACCGCCTCCAACGCCTGCTCGAAGAACCGGCGCCTGACGGTCTCATCATCGAATCGGTGACCGGACGTCTGTACCTGCATTGTGAGCAGGTCAGAGGGGTTGAATCCGGGTGTGATTGCGAACAGACGCTCGAGGCTGCGTAGCAGCAATCCTGCGCTTACCAGCAATACGAGCGCGAGCGCGACCTCGGCCACGACGAGCGTACGGCGTGTCGATTGATGACCGCTTGTGCTCCGCCGTGAGCGTTGCTGGAGCCCGAGAAGAAGATCGCCGCGGGAGGCATCGAGCGCTGGAATGAGCCCGACTATCACTCCGACCAGTGTGACCACGGCCAGTCCGAACGCGAACACGGCACCGTTCACGGCGATCGCGCTCAGACGCGGCAATTCAGGCGGGCTGAGCGCCAAGAAGCCGCGCACGCCGAATTCCGCGATCACCAGACCGAGAGCACCGCCTAACAACGCAAGTAGGAGGCTTTCGGTCAGCAGTTGCCGCGCCATCCGCCAGCGCCCTGCGCCCAGCGCGGCCCGCATCGCGAATTCACCGCGGCGTTGGGCGCCACGAGCAAGCAGCAGATTCGTCACATTCACGCAGGCGATTATGAGCACCAGCAGAACTGCGCCGAGAACCGCGAGCAGTGCCGGCTTAACGTCGCGCGTGATTTCATCCTGCAACGAATTTACGATGAAGCCGAGCTTGAGCGCCGCCCAACGCGGTCTTGGAAACTCCGGAATCGGATGGTGCGCCATCAGGTCGAGCTCGCGTCTCGCCTGTTCTATTCCAACGCCCGGCAGCAATCGCCCGATCATGCGCAGGTGATGGCCCCACTCCGATGTGTCGAACGCGTTGATATGCCCTGTGTCGTACTGCAACGGCGACCAGAGCTGAGCCGAGGGGGATAAGACATTTTCGAAGGTACCCGGCATCACGCCAACCACGGTATAGCTGTCGCCATCGAGGGTGATTTGGCGCCCGATGATCGTTGGATCGCCGCCGAAGCGCCGCTTCCAGAGCGCATCACTAAGGATCGCCACTTTGGGACCGTGGAACTGATCGTCCGATGCGTGAAAATCTCGTCCAATAACGGGGCGGATTCCCAACACGCGAAAGTAGCTCGAGCTCACACTCTGCCCGTCGAAACGCTCTGGTTGCTCCGGTCCTGTCATCGTGGGCTGCCACGGCTCCATGACTGCGCTGGCCTCCAACGTGCGGCTTCGCTCCGCCAGTTCGCGATAGGTGTGGAAAGTTACGTCGCTGCGTGCGCCTTCGAAGATGTCCCAGATCATCATGATCCGGCCAGGATGCGGGTAGGGCAATGGCTCGAACAGGATCGGGTTCACCGCGCTGAAGATCGCCGTCCCGGCGCCGATGCCAAGAGCGAGCGTGAGCGCGCCGACTGCAGTAAAACCTGGATTGGCTCGAAGCCGGCGGCCGGCATAACGCACATCGGCGAAAAGCGTTCCAATTACGTTTTCCCAGCCGTAATCGCGCACTTCTTCCCGGACTGCGGTGATGCTTCCGAGTTCCAACCGCGCAGCTCGTTCCGCATCCTCGGGAGAGAGGCCGCTCGCCTCATACACAGCGCTCGTCCGTTCGAGGTAGTCCTGCACTTCATCCGCCACGTCTTGATCCGCGGAAGCTCGATGAGTGAGCACATGCAGCCCGCGCGTGAGTTGGCGCCAGAAGGACATAAATTAGCTTTCGGCTTTTAAGAGCCGCGCAATGGCTCCCGCCCGGCGCGTCCAGTCGGCGGTCTCGGCCTCGAGTTGCTTCTTACCAGCGCGAGTCAGTGCATAGAACTTCGCGCGGCGGGAGTTCTCGGTCTGCC
>JAFATG010000204.1 GCA_019244055.1 Acidobacteriaceae bacterium
CCGATCTCCGCTACCAGAGCGCCGCCGAGATGCGAACGGATCTTAAGCGTCTCAGACGCGATGCCACCTCGAGCCGCTCCGCAATCACTGCATCCGCGCCCAGTGCCGCACAACCAACTCCCCCGAATGCGATCAAGCCGGCTTCGGACTCACTGCATACCCTGACTCTCACCCAGCCGCGCAAATACGTTCTGCTCGCTGCCGCTGCTCTCCTCATTGCCTTGGCCACTGCTGCCTTCCTCCTCTTGCGCCGTACGCCGTCCGGCCCAACAGCTCCGCCGCAGTTGACACAGGAACAATTAACCTTCAATGCCTCGGAAAAGTATGTTGCCAGTGCCGCCCTCTCTCCTGACGGCAAATATCTTGCGTACTCCGACCACGATGCCATTCACGTCAAGCTGCTTGCTACGGGCGAAGAACGCGTGATTACAAGACCTTCGGGGGTCTCGCCGTCCGCCTACTGGGGCGTCGCGGGCTGGTATCCCGACGGTACGCAAATACTGGCGAACGCAGCCGAGATTGGCGGCCACGGCAACGTGTGGACCGTCTCCATGGTCGGGCAATCTCCCCGTAAGCTGCGCGATGGCGCCGTCGCTTATGGAGTTTCGCCCGATGGAGCCCGAATCGCGTTTAGCAGCTATGCAGATATCTCTTCCGACATTCGAGATCTCTGGGTCATGGAGAGCCAAGGTAACAACGCGCAGAAACTGATGAGCGTACCCGCGACACAAGTGCTCGTTTCGGTGCACTGGTTTCCCGACGGAAATCGTCTGGCCTACATACTCGTCCGCGTCCAGCCTACGGGACGAGTCACAGATTCCATCGAAGCCCTGGATTTGAATGGCGCAAATCATACCGTCATCGTGCCCGAGACCCCGTTATACATGGATGACTTTTGCTGGCTTAGCACCGGGCGAATCATCTACGCCAGACAAGAGACGGAGGGTCGCGGTGGGGAGAACCTTTGGTGGATTTCCGTCAATGCTCATGGTGGAGTTCAAGCGTCCAACCCGCAACGTCTGACCGACTGGCCCGGAGCTCGCCTTCAGGCGTTAAGCTCGAGCGCCGACGGCAAGCGGCTTGCGCTCTTGAAGATGACTTCGCGCGGCCAGATTTATTTGGCACAGCTCTCCGCTGGAGGAACGCGCCTTTCCGGTGAGCCTCGACGCTTAACAGAGGACGAGACCGACGATTCTGCCACCGCTTGGACCGCCGACAGCAAAGCGGTTCTGATCTACTCGTCTCGCAACGGCATACCGGAAATTTTCAAGCGCGCAATAGGCGAGGACGCCACTCAGCCATTAGTTACAAGCGAACGTGCATACCTTCCTCGCATCAGCCCCGATGGTGCGTGGGTTCTTTACTCTACCAATACGGCCCGGACGATGTCCGCGAAATTGATGCGGGTCCCGGTCGACGGCGGGTCGTCGCAGTTTGTCATGGATGTGTATGACGCCACCGATTGGCGCTGCACTCTCGCGCCGGCGAACCTCTGCGTCATCGGGGAGCTGAGCAAAGATACAAAGCAATTCGCGCTAACGGCGTTCGATCCGATTAAGGGCAGAGGAAAGCTGCTCAGGACTGTTGCGCGCGACCCAGGGTTCCACCGATATACCGATGCGCTCTCGCCGGATGGTTCCACCTTCGCTCTTGCGAAAGGGGGCGACCCGGAAACGCACATTCGCTTGCTTTCATTGACCAGCGGTCCAGACCGGGAAATCATCGCCAAAGGCGTCGCAAACATCACCGGGCTAGATTGGTCCGCGGACGGAAAGGGCATTTATTGCGCGTCTCAATCCTCTCAAGCCGCGACGCTTTTTTACGTGGCTCTTAACGGAAATTCTCAGGTGCTTTGGCAAAGCAAAGGAGCCGCCGGCTTTGATACCAATCTGTTCGGCATCCCGTCGCCCGATGGCCGCTATCTCGCCATACATGCCGGCGCAATCTCCAGCAACGTTTGGATGTTGCAAGGCTTTTGAGCCGCAACATTCGGCAAGCGGATTCTTTTGGGCCATTTCCATTTCAGGAGCCAATGTTATGGCAACAAACGCCCATCGCAGCAAACAAGAAAACGCGCAGCTCTCAACCGGCCCTACCAGTGAAACTGATAAGGCCAAATCTTCCCTCAAAGCGTCAAAACAGGACTCACCGGCCGCACTGTTTTGCTGCCCAGTGACGACGCCGCCCTCTACGAAGCTCACATCACTGAATTCATGAGAGTCTGGCGGCCCGCCGATGACAACGAGCGCAACTTGGTTCAAGTGCTCGCCGGCACCGAATAGTGGTTATTCCGGCGTCGCCAACCGTGGCCTTTATTCCAACTCCAAACCAGTTCAGCTGGCGGGAGTGACAGTTCTGGTCAAATCAGCCGCTGGGAGGGATTGATGCGGTTAAAAACTCTGATCTACGCTTCATAATGGAGTTTGCGGACCAACTTCCAGTTACAGTTAACCCGTCACCCGACAGCAATCAGGGAAAGACCCGGGATTTACTCATCCAACACGGTTGGACGCGGACTGCGGGACACGTTGCTGTTTTGCCGGGGGTGTGACGATCTGACGCTCTAA
>JAFATG010000320.1 GCA_019244055.1 Acidobacteriaceae bacterium
TCCTTCGAAGCCGTAACGACCGAAGCGACCTCTTTTAATTGGCCAAGAGCATCAGCCGGGGAAAGTCCCGAATTGGGGGCGAATACCGCGTCCGCGAGCGCAGTGGCGTAGTGACGAGTGAGCGCGTCCGTCATCTAGTTCTTCCCCTGGTCCACTAAATGAACGAAATCCTGAAAGAGATAGTCCGGCTCACCCGGCGCGAAGCGATCCTGGAGCCGGCGTTCCGCGAGCTCAACAGCTAACTGCGCGGCGTGATGGCGCACACGCCCCGCGGCCTCTTTCCGCAGCGCATCGATCTCGTTATTGACCTGACGATTGATGTGATCGATTTCCTGCGCCGTTTCCCGAAGGACTCGACGGTGTTCTCGCTCGAGCTCGATGGCGGCCTGAGCCCGCATCTTCTTCACTTCTTCCGCTAAGGTGGCCATTTTGCGGTCGATCTCCGAATAGCGGTAGTCGGCCTCGAGCTTCAGACCGGTGGCGTCCTCAATTGCCTTCCGGATATCGGCGGAACGGGTGTTGAAGAAGCGCGGCGAATACTTGACAAGCGCCCATCCCAGAAGGACAGCGAAGATGCTGAAATTTATGATCTTCCAACGCCCGATCCGGTCGAGCTCAGCCTGCTCCTGGGGCGACATCTCCTGGGCCGACGCATGCGCCATGGGGAGCATGAGCAGTGCGCAATAGACGACGCAGAAGGTCGCAATACGGAGAATCCGGTGATGCACCCGGTTTCGACGTTCCACTAAGCCGCTCTCCGAACCAGCACAGCGTCCTCAATCTGCCGGCTAAAAGTTTCGACGCGAGCGTCGAGATCCGCCTGCGCGCGGGCGGCCTCCTGGTCGATCTGTTCCCTGGCCGCTTGCACTCTTGTGTCGGCCTCGGCTCGCGCTTGCGCGATGGCTTGCGCCTGCTCCTCAGACCACTGGCGGCGCAGGGCCTCATGCTCCTGATGAAGCTCCGCACGAGCGATGTGAAGGGCGTGCTCAAACTCGGAATTCTTCTTCTCGGCTGCTTCGAAAGCGCGCCGGGCGAGTTCCCGGACCCCTTCGGTCGCCTTGCGCCGCTCTTCCAGAATCCGGGCCATCGGCTTGAAAAAGACGTAGTTCAGGTAAACCGTTAGCAGGACAAAGAAAAGAGCCGTGGGTACCGCTTCGAGCAGCAGGTGACCGAGCTGATTTAGTGTGGCATCCATGCAGAACTTAAGTGGGGTGGGAGATTGGAGCCAGTCAGGCAAGCTCGACCATCGAGCGCACTACGACTGTTGGCGGACTTCCCTAAAGAAATACGCTAGCATACGGCCTGTAAATGGGTCAATTTGGACGAGCCGCAGATGGGCAATCCGGACACACGGACGGTCTGGACGAGTTGGAAGATCAATGGGGTGACAAGGGGACAAAGAGTTATCGGGAGTTAACTCCGAGGGTAGCCTGTGCCGACCCCTAACGCATTGGGACCTCTTACGGCGCAAAAAACCCGGCGATATCCAGGATCAAGTGCGTCGGATCGGTGGCGAAGGCGTCGATCGAGCCGTTGCTCGTCGGCACGATCGCCATGTTAGAAGTGATAGTGCCATCGAGCGCATTCAGTGTCGACACTGTGGGCTGTGCTTCCCCGTCAGGCCAGAGTGTCAAGTACCCTAGCGAGCCGGCCGGGACCACCGTCGCGTTCAGTACAAAAGCCTGCGCTGCCGAACTCAGCGCTCCGCAGCCGCTGCCGATTACGTTAGCAGTCAGCGTTCCTTGAAACTCACCCGAGGAAGTGCGCGTATCGAGCACGCGGCAGGGCGTCACGGTGTATAGCGATAATCCGCCGGAACCGGGCGGCGCAAAGTACCCATTGATGTCAATCACCAGATCGGTATCGTTGCTGGCGTACACCGAAATCTGGCCAGCGGAGCCGGCCGGCACGATGGCGGCATTCGCTGTAATAGCTCCCGTCAATGCATTTAAGGTCGAGACGAGGGGCTGCCCTTCCCCGTCCGGCCAGACCGTGATGTAACCGAGCGGGCCATGCGGCACGACCGTGAAGTTCAGCGAATAGGCCATTGCCGTAGAGGGGATCGAGCAATCGCTCGACAACATGGGGAATGCGCGCGAAGTGCCACCTCCCAGATAAGGTCCGCCCAGAGGGCCTGTCGCATTCCGCGTGTCGGAAACGCGGCAGGGCGTCACCGGATAAAAGGCCAGCGTGGAGCTTCCGGCGGGAACGAAGTAGCCGTCAATATCGAGGATCAGTTGAGTGGGATCGGTCGCGTAGACATCAATGCCGCCGCCGCTCCCGGCGGG
>JAFATG010000065.1 GCA_019244055.1 Acidobacteriaceae bacterium
CGAGGGAGATCACCGCCGTGCTCGCTGATTTGCGAGATCGCGGGATTCAAGTTTCGTTGGACGACTTCGGCATTGGCTTCTCGTCGCTGGCGTCTCTCCGCAATTTACCCGTAGATGTCGTAAAGATTGACAAGTCTTTCGTCCGCAGAATGGACGGAGTCGCCTGCCCCATCATCGAAGCTATCGTCTCACTCTCTCGCGCGCTTCGATTTCAGGTGGTGGCGGAAGGCGTCGAGACGGAAGATCAAATGCGCCTGCTGGAATCGATGGGCGTGAAATACATGCAGGGTCATCACTTGGCAAAGCCGATGACTCCCGCCCGCGCGGCGCAATGGCTGCTGCAAGAGGATCGTGCGGCTCAGGCCATAGCCGGAATCCATCGTTAGTTACCATTATTTCGGCGCAGTCAAGAACGGATACACTGCCTGTATGCCGTCCCTCCAAACACATCCTCCCAGCTCCTTTTGTTGGTTTGAATTGGGCACTACCGACCAAAATGCGGCCAAGCAGTTTTACACTTCTCTATTCGGCTGGACCGCGAACGATTACCCCATGGGTCCGAGCGACTTCTATACGATGTTCCAACTGACCGGTGCCGATGCCGCGGCTGCCTACACGTTGCGTGAGGATCAGCGTCAGCACGGTGTCCCGCCGCACTGGATGATCTATATCGCGGTAGAGAACGCCGATCAGACTGCCGCTCGTGCCGGACAGCTTGGCGCGACGGTGCTCGCTGCGCCATTTGATGTCGCCGAACATGGCCGCATGGCGGTCCTGCAAGACCCCACTGGCGCAGCATTTTCGATCTGGCAGCCGAAACAGCACCCCGGCACCGGAGTATCGCGTACCGACGGAACCGTTTGCTGGGCCGACCTCAGCACCGGTGATCCGGCGAAAGCGGCTCAATTCTACGAAGCTCTGTTCGGATGGTCCGTTAAACCCGGAGAACACGATTCCAGCGGTTACCTGCACATTCAAAATCGCGGCGAGTTCATCGGTGGCATCCCGCCCGCCGCGCTGCGGAATTCACAAATTCCGCCGCACTGGCTGCTTTACTTCCAAACGTCAAACTGCGACCAGACTGCCAAGAATGCAGCACAAGCTGGAGCCACGCTCCACGTTGCGCCGATGACGATTCCTAACGTGGGTCGCATGTCTGTAATCGCAGACCCGCAAGGCGCCGTGTTCGCGATCTTCCAGGACAAATCGACACTCTAGTTGCCGGCGCAGCAGAATTTTCAGCTCTTCGGCCCTGTTCATTTCGCGATCTTAGGTTCCGTCGCCGGGCTCGCGGCGATTCTCGCAATCATCGCGCGAAAATTTTCCGGCTGCCGCCGGCCGCTGCGAATGGGAGTGGCGGCGGCGCTGCTATTGAACTCGATTGTCTGGTACGTATATCTGGCCTTTCGTGGCTGGCTCACGTTCCCGGATGGCCTGCCCCTGGAGCTTTGCGACGCTACGTTGTGCATTACGGTTATCGCGGTTCTTACTCTTAACCGGACCGCATTTGACTTGTCCTACTATGGCGCACTGGCGGGCACCTCGATGGCGCTTTTGACCCCGGATCTATGGGAAAAATTCCCATCATTTTCGACGGTTCAATTCTTCATCGCACACGGCTTCGTGGTGGTTGCTGTTCTGTATCTCGTATGGTCCGGAGAAGCGCGGCCCAGACCCCGATCGGTCTGGCGAGCAATGGTGGCACTCAACCTTTTCGCCGCACTCGCGGGGGCATTCGACCTTCTCTTGGGAACGAACTACATGTATCTTCGGGCCAAACCCGAGAATGCGTCACTGCTTGACTATTTCGGGCCTTGGCCGTGGTACATCGTCGTTTCAGAACTGTTTGCATTTGGGGTTTTCACGTTGCTCTATGTACCCTTCTGGGCTACGTCATCTCGAACTGGTCAAGCGGGATGAGACCCTGAGTTTGCACTCTTCGTCTGGATTCGTGTCGAGAAATGACGCTCGAACCAGGCTCTCGCCAAGGCGGCTACTTTCTCGAGCGCCCCCGCTTCCTCAAAGAGGTGAGTAGCTCCAGGAACGATCTCGAGCCTTTTCTCGCTTCGAAGCTCCTTCATAGCTCTCTCGTTTAGTTCGATCACTGGATAATCTTCACCTCCGACGATGAGCAGTGTCGGTGCCTGCACCTTCGGGAGTGCTGCTCCGGCCAAATCGGGCCGCCCGCCGCGGGAGACCACAGCCCGTGTCGTGTCTGGAAGCTGTGCGGCTGCTATCAATGCGGCTGCAGCTCCAGTGCTCGCTCCGAAGTAGCCCATCACCAACTTGCCGATTTCGGAATCGCCTGCGACCCAGTTTGTTGCGTCGACGAGCCGGTTCGCAAGCAGTTCTATGTCGAATCGTAACTGCCGTGTTCGAAGGTCGACCTGTTCCTCTTCCGGCGTCAGAAGATCCAGCAATAGTGTGACCAGACCAGCTCGCTGCAGGACTTCCGCGACGAATCGGTTTCGTGAGCTGAAGCGGCTGCTACCGCTGCCGTGAGCAAAGATAACGACGCCTCGCGCATTAATAGGTACTGTAAGATCGCCGGCTGCTCCGGACGGAGGAATCTCAACAGCTCGTTCTAAGAATCCGCTTTGGCGCGGCATACTATCTCTCCTGTAGACGATTGCGCACAGTTCGCGTATCCGAAACAATCAACGGGCTCTCGGCTGCAATCCTCGGGTAACAACCAGGTATCCGCAAGGGAACATATCTTCTGTTCTTGGCGTATCCTGTTCCGTAGCCATGGTCAAAACCAGTCGCCTCAAAGTTGTTGCTCTTTGCGTTCCGTTCATCGTTTTTGCCGGCTGCGAATTCGACGACACCCCAACCGGGCCGACCCGCAACCAAGAGTTCCACGTTGACCGCGGGAATGTGCAGCGCGCCAACATCGAGCTAGATATGGGAGCCGGCGAAATGACCGTTTCAGGCGGCGGCGATAAGCTTATCCAGGGCAATTTTGAATTCAACATTCCGTCTTGGGAGCCAAAAGTCGAGAATTCCATCAACGGCACTCACGCTGTTATCACCATCAAACAACCCGAACACGCGCACTTCGGAGGTCACCATCATTACCGTTGGAATCTGCAGCTCAACAATCAGGTTGTTACGGACCTCAACCTGAACTGCGGTGCGGGCCAGGCGCAACTATCGCTGGGCGATCTCGACCTGAGGCAGCTTGATGTCCACATGGGAGCCGGCCAGGTGAACCTTGACCTTCGCGGCACGCCTAAGCGAGACTACGATGTGAGCATCTCCGGCGGCGTCGGACAAGCTACCATCCACTTGCCGCAAAATGTCGGCATTTGGGCGGAAGCACATGGCGGTATCGGCAGCATCACTGTAACCGGACTCGATAAGCAGGACAACCACTGGCAGAACCGGCTATACGACAACGCCAAGACCAATGTGCACCTTAAGGTCGAAGGCGGTATCGGCGAGATCCGTATTATTGGGTAGCCGCTTCCTGATCTCTAAACCCTGAGGGCCAGTCACTCAGGAATAGGCGAAGTGCCGACCGAATGCCGCGCCATCGCATTAACCGCGTGACTCTAACGATCTGTTCGAGAATCAGCGGGTCATCGTTCCCCGAAGCGGCGCGCAACGGGGCAGCTATTCCGGTGTCAGGGTCCCGATAGAAGACGCGATCGCTCCACCTCCGGCGGCCTTCTACGTTCTCCGGATAATCGCGCACAACGTCCACAATTGTCTGGAGAATCCGCAGCTTCAGCGGTTCGCGGTACTGCGGCATAAAAACCACATGGCTCAGCTTCTCGTAACGAATCTCGTGAATAAACTCTATCAAGCCCGCGCCCCGCGCGAGGTTCAGAATTGCATTGGGCTCGCGGCCGTGCCGGTCGCCGCCTGAAACCACCGGGAGTCCAATCTCTTGCCCCAGTCTCAAAACCTGTGTATTCTCGTTCCACGAGCGCAGTCCGTTCACTTCGAGCCCGTGGAGATGCCGCCCGAATTGCTGCAGCAATCCCGTCAGTGCTTGTTTGTGGGCTGCCCGCCCGATCCCCTTCTCATCCCACAGCGGGTGATTCAAAATCAACAGCACGTCTGGGCACGAGTTCAGCCGCTCTAACAATTGCCCGAGCCGATACGCTCGCGGATGTGCGCGGAAGTCCGCCATTTCACTGCTCACCGCCGAAGCCTCGCCTTCCGGAATGTTGTGGACTCCGAGATGAAAGAATGTCGGCCCAAACGGAATCGTCCATTCCGTCGAAATTGGGGTCCCACGGAACCGCTCCAGCAGCCGCAACCGGCTGCCTGCCTGAATATCATCGTGATCCGTGAGAGAGATAATTGCCGGCAAGTGGAATCTGCGGTTGATCTGCTTTTCTTCTAGCCGGTAAGCCTGGCGCGGGGTTAGCGGCGGGGTCCAGAACGCCCGGCTGAAATCGAACCGCTTTCCGGTTCGCCTGCTATATTCGACCGCCCGCCCCCGAACGGCGCGCCCTAGATATGGCACTCTCACCAAATATCGCGGTACCATTTCTAAGCTCTCCTCCGAGTACATCGTGTGACTGTGCAACGATGCCCCGGTCTGAAATTCCTTGTTGATCGCTCGCAGCTCCGACAGGAACTGGATGGTTGTTTTGGCTGTAACAGACAATTAGTTTCAAGCCCGGCTCCAATTTCTCCCAGCTCTGTTGCGCTGCAATTTTGCCTCCATGAATTTCGGGTTAAAACATCTCCTATTTAATTTGTTTTCGCCGCCCTTGTTACAACGCGATTACGTTGGTACAGCGCCGGGCCGTTTTCCGTAACCCTCTGATTTCGTGAGGCTATTCCCCTTCCCCTGGGCAGACTGCTACATTGAAATTTGTGTCACTGCCTGACACCGTGACCCGTGTGAATGAAGCGGACGTTCTATCCGCAGCCGGCAGATCGGCGGTGCCTGCGCATGCTTCTGTTGATGATCTTCGCGGCCGAATTGCCGGCCTCGAGACTCTTGTGAACGCTTTGCAAGAGCGCGTGTCCTCTTATGAACGCGTTTTTGCAGACTATGAACGCGTTTTCACGGACAATGCGGTACCCGCCATCGTCTACGCTACTGGCTCGCTCGCAATCCTCGAAGCCAATGAAAGCGCTCTCGCTCTGTATGGTTATGACCTGGATCGAATTCGCTCTCTTGCCGTCCTCGATCTGTTCGCACCCCAAACACTGCGCGCTTCGCCAAATCTCGAGGATGAGCTCGGTAAACCCGCAAACTTGATTGCTCCTCTGGCGCATCGCGGTGCGGCTAAGCAGGAGTTGATCGTCAGCCTGGTGGTGTTTCCTTTCAATTTGCACGGAATCGAGGCGCGTATCGCCATGATCCGCGACGAAACGGCCCGTATCGCGACCGAGGAAGCCTTGCGAAGCAGCGAGGAACGTTATCGCGAGTTGTTCGAAAACGCCAATGATGTGATCTTCCTTCACGATCTAAACGGCAAAATCCTCGCCCTGAATCGAGCGGCTGAATATATCACCGGCTACTCGCGAACAGAGCTGCTGGGTGAGAATTTTGAGGGCCTCGTGGCCCCAGAGGCCCGCAGCCAAACCATAGACAGCATTCGCGCTCACCTCGGCGGCAGCGCCAGCCAGCACTACGAGTTACCTATCGTCTCCAAGTTCGGAACCCTGCGGTTTTTGGATGTGAGCACCAGAATTATCTACCGGAAAGGTCATCCAGTCGCGATCCAGGGGATTGGCCGCGACATTACCGATCGCAAGCACGCTCAACAGCGCCTCCTCGAGTTCGCCCAAGAACTGCAAAATAAAAACCTGGAACTCAGCACCGCCCTCCGCCTGGCGCAGGAAGCGACCCAGTTAAAGGAACAGTTCCTGGCCAATACTTCGCATGAATTGCGCACTCCCATGAACGGCATAATGGGCATGATCGATCTGCTCAAGACCACGGAATTGACGGCCGACCAGCGGGAATACGCAGATGCCGTAAATCAGTGCGCCAACGACCTGCTCACTATCATTAACGATCTTCTCGATCTCTCGCAGATCGAAGCGGGCCGTTTATCACTCAGGAACGAGGCATTCGATTGCCACGAAAGCTTGAAATCAGTCATCAAGCTCCTTCGTTTACGCGCGGAAGGGAAAGACCTGGAACTGTTGTACGAAATCGATCCACGTTTGCCCGCCCTCATCTCTGGTGATAGCGTCCGGTTCCGGCAGGTTCTGGTAAACCTGATCGCTAACGCCATCAAGTTCACGCCGGTAGGCCAAGTCAAGGTTCGTCTCAAGTTTGGGGATGATCGTTCCACTCTCCGATGCGAAGTTGTCGATTCAGGGATCGGCGTGGAAGAGTCGATGAAAGCACGCATATTCGAGGCATTCATCCAGGCCGACGGTACCACCCGCCGCCGCTTCGGCGGGACCGGTCTGGGGCTTACCATCAGCAAGCAACTTGTTGAGATTATGGGCGGCCATATCGGGACCTATAACAACTCTCCGGGTCAAGGAGCCACTTTTTGGTTCGAGCTGCCTTTTCAAAGCGCAGAATCCCCGCATTCGGAAACGACCGCAGCCTCCCTCTACACGGACCGCGCCTGATTTGGGTCCCAACACGTCGTTCGTAGTTGCCATCTTCGGGATTTGCGCCATTTACATTGAGTTCATCCGGCCCGGCCGCATTTTTCCGGGCGTACTCGGTACCGCCGCTTTGGTTTTGGGCAGTTATTCGCTTTGGCGGAATTCCCCGTCGCCGTTGGGTCTGGGTCTGATCGGGACCGCGACCGTTCTGTTCATGATCGAAGCGTTTCTGCCGGTATATGGGATTGCAGGTCTCATCGGGACAGCCGTCCTAGCCATCGGCGCCTGCAAACTCTTCCTTCAACCGCCCTCGATCGTCCGATCCATTGCCATATCCCTGTCCATCATTTTCGGGGGCGTCACTACTTTTCTGGCCCACGCTGCGAAACGCGCCCGCCGGAATAAACGGTCCGACCTACTACAATGATCGTCTTTTCAGGAACTTTTCCGCCCCTGTGGCGTAAGTTGAAGTGAGGAGCATTATGCGCCGTTTTCTCCTGATTTCATTAATTTGTGTTGCCGGTTCCGCCTCGATGTTCGCGGCTACTGACGAAGGATTGCTCGCGCTCGTTCCCGGCGATGCCAAGATCGTTACCTTTGTCGATGCCAACCAGGCTCGTAACTCGCAATTTGGCCAGTATCTGCTAAAACAAACACAAGCCAACGATCAACACTTTGAAGAGTTCGTGCAGGAGACCGGTTTCGACCCACGCCGTGACCTGCAATCCTTCATGTTCGAGAGTTCTGGCCCAACTTCTGATGGAACGCACGGGCAGTGGGCACTCCTCGCACGTGGAACATTCGATCAGGATCGAATACAAACGTTGGCCAGGCAGAAGGGCGCGACGGTCCAGACCTACCAAGGTGTCAACATCCTGGTCGGCAAAGGCGACCATCAGCAAACCGCTTTCGCTTTTCCCGAGATCGGATTAGCAGTAGTGGGCGACCTCGCTGCGGTTAGGAAGATCTTGGCGAATAATGGCACACCCACGTCGCTCGACCCTGCCCTGAACGCCGAAATCGAAAAAGCGTCCGCCAATAATGACGCCTGGTTCGCTTCTTCGCTCGGCGGCAGCTTTCTTGGTAACCAGATCAAGGGCGAGACGAAGGATGCTCCACCTCAAGCTGTCCAGGCGCTACAGTCGATCCTCGAATCAAGCGGCGGAATCCGGTTTGGAAGCACTATCGATCTGACCTTTGACGCTCTGACCCGTTCCCCGCAGGATGCCACCTCGTTGGCCGACGTTGTGCGCTTCGTTGCCAGCTTGCTGCAGATGCAGCGACAGAAAGATCCGCGCGCCGCCATCCTCGCGAAGGCGCTAGATAACATGGACCTGACCACCACGGCGGACCGGCTGCACTTAGGGATCGCGATTCCCGAGCAGAGCCTCGAGCAGCTTGCTCAATTAGGACCTCCCAACTCCGGAACTGCCGTGCACCCCCGCGCTCACGCCCAATAACCGGCAGCGCTGAGCCCGATCCCAACTACCGCCAGCACTACGCCCGCAACATATATCGGCTTTCTTTTCGTCAGGATGGCGAGCGACAAGAACACGATCGCTATTTCGAGAAAGAGTTCGCCGAAGTGGAACCATTGGACTTTTTGCCTGGCCACATTGCGTTCGTTCTCGAACTCGTTGGCCTTTTTCTGAATCTCTGCGCCTTGGGCCTTGTAGCGGTTCGCATCCTGCGTGTACTTCTGAATCGCTGAAGGGGCCGCCCGCAATTCCGAGAGAGTATCCTGGGCCTCTTGCGCCAAATAACGCCGGATGTCCTTCGCCTGAAAATACGCCCACTGGTCTGAAGCGAGTTGCTGGTTCATCAGCATTTCTGTGTTGTAATGCGTTCTCAAGACGGACACAACCGCCAGCAGGGCGGCAATGATCGCCATGGTCGCCGCCACGGCTTTGTCGAACGGCTCCCGCGCATGGTGTACGTGTTCCTCTAGTTCTTCCGAAGCAGACATGAAGTCAAGCTAACATGACATCCTGTTCGATATGCATCAACGCCGAACCAGCACAAGTCGAGTTATGCTTCTCTCCCTAGCAGTGTCTCTCGCCAGCGCCCGAGCCGAGATACGCCTTCCAAAGATACTCAGCAGCCATGCGGTGCTACAGCGAGCCCAGCCGATTCACATCTGGGGCTGGTCCGAGCCGGGAGAAACAGTTTCGGTGTCCTTCATTGGCTCGACTCAGATAGCGACCGGTGATCGCTTGGGACACTGGAGCCTGTATCTGCCGCCGCGGCCCGCTGGCGGCCCGTTCCAACTGACGGTTGCTGGGGCCAACAAGATCGTCCTTAACGACATTCTGGTCGGCGATGTCTGGTTTGCATCCGGGCAATCGAATATGGAGATGCCGTTAATGGGCTTCCCCGGATCGGCCGTCGTGAAGAACGCCGCTGCGGAGATCCGAAATGCGAATCAACCCAATCTGCGCCTGCTTCTCATTCCTCAAAAAGCCAGTCCCAACCCTCTTACCGATTTCGAAGGCAATGTGGCTTGGACTCTCTGTTCGCCGGAAACGGCAGCCAAATTTTCCGCCGTCGCGTATTTCTTCGGCCGCGAAATTGCATCCAGGGAGCACGTTGCGTTGGGATTGATCGATTCCACGTGGGGTGGAACGCCTGCGGAAGCTTGGGTGAGCCTCGATTCCCTATCAGCCGATTCTTCACTCATGCCGGTTTTCGCAAGCTGGGCCAGAATGGCGGATCAGCAAGCCGACATTCCCGCATTGCTGAGGGCAGAAAAGGCGGAAGACGAGGTTGCCCGAATGACTCACACCGCACCGCCGAAGCATGACTGGCATCCCGATTCTGCCTCTTGGGACCCTTCCTGGCTGTTTAACGGTATGGTTGCGCCGGCAATCAACTTCGGCATAAAGGGTGTGATCTGGTATCAAGGCGAGACCAACAGCAAACTAGATCGCGCGCCCTCGTATCAGAAGGTGTTCTCGACGCTGATCATTGACTGGCGGCGGCACTGGCGCCAGGGAGAGTTCCCCTTCCTGTTCACGCAGATCTCCAGCTTCAAGTCGGACGAAACAGAAAACTGGAGTGTCGTACGCGACGCGCAACGCCGGACGCTCTCCGTTGCAAACACCGCCATGGCAGTGACGATCGACATTGGCGATCCGGAGAATGTGCATCCATCGGACAAGCAAACGGTAGGTGCACGCCTTGCGCTCGCCGCCCGCGCCATTGCCTATCACGAAAATATCGAGTATTCCGGACCGCTCTTTTGCGAAACGAGTACCGAACCAGGGGCTATCCGGGTCTGGTTCACTCACACGGACGGAGGCTTGATGATGAAGGGCAACACGCTCCAGGGGTTCGAAATCGCCGGCGAGGATCATCAATTCGCCCCTGCTGCCGCGCGCATCGACGGGATGAGTGTCGTGCTGATGAACCAGCCCGTGAAAGCGCCTAAATATGTCCGCTACGGATGGCAGAATGCGCCGACCGTCAATCTGTTTAACTCTGTGGGGCTGCCGGCATCCCCATTTACATCGGAATAATTCGCTCCAAAGGCCAGCGCTGGAGAAACGGTCCAAGCGGCGCCTTCACTAATTGACCGAGGAGAGAGGAAATGCAGTTGAATCGAAAACTGAATCTGCTTCTGAGCATAGCTGGGATGTGTTTGACCGCTGGTCTGCTTGGTGCAGCCGAGATCGCGGGCAGTTTCACATTGCCGGTTCAAACCGAGTGGGGGCGGGCAGTTCTGCCACCTGGCAACTACACGTTTACACTCGACCGTGCCACATTGGATGGGCACATGCTAATTCGCCGTGGAAACGACGGGGTGGCGCTCCTGATGGCTCAGGGTATGGAAGAGACAAGCACGTTGGGCGGCAGCTCGCTGCGGATCGTCGCTGGTAAAGTTCGCTCATTACATCTGGCGCCCGCCGGTTTGACCTACTCTTATGGTTTCTCCCACGAAGAGACAAGGACCCTCATTTCAGGAGTCCCTCGCTCACCGGGAGTATCGGTCGCAATAACAACAAAGTAAACACCATCGTCCCTAATTGAGGGCCGGTACATCGAACCATTGCCCTTGTCGGTCTCGAGAGTACCGGTCACAAGTTTGCGCCAGCCGTCCCCGTATAACAAACGCGTCTGTGACCGGTTCGGCGTCAGCTCGAGCGGGAACCAAAGATGGTACGCTTCCGTATGAAGTCAGGCCATCTCTCGGCGCCGGAGAAATGAAAACAGAAGAGAGTCAACGCGATGATGTTCTTGCAGTCGAACGCCTCGCTGCTAGTCTTTCGACTGCCTTCGGCGTTCTCGCAACTATCGTCGCCGCCATCGGGCTCTATGGTGTGATGGCATTTTGGGTGGCTCGCCGTACGCGCGAAATAGGAGTACGGATGGCGCTTGGCGCCGAAGCTGCCGACGTGATCTGGATCGTTCTTCGTGAAGTTCTGCTTCTGAGAGGAATCGGGATTGTGATTGGGTTGCCGGTAACGCTCGCTGTTTCACGTCTACTGCGCAGCCAGCTCTATGGAATATCCCCTTCCGATCCGGCCAGCATCAGCTTTGCGGTCGCTGGCATCGTGCTGATCGGAGCACTTTCGGGCTACATGCCTGCCCGGCGCGCGACCCGCGTCGATCCGGTTTCGGCTTTACGATACGAATGAAAATTGGTGCTCGTGAGAATCATACGGGCTCCGCTGATTCCACGGCGGGCAGGATATCATTCTCGCCCGCTACCCACACATATAGCGTGGGCAATAGAAAGATACTCAATACTAGCGCGGCACTCAACCCCCCTACAATAACGATCGCAAACGGCCGCTGCGAATCCGACCCGATGCCGTGGGAGAGCGCCGCCGGGAGCAATCCCAAGGTCGCCACCAGCATCGTCATCATAATGGGCCGGAGCCTCAACACTGCGCCTTCTATTGCTGATTCCTCTACCGAATTTCCCCGCGCTCGTAGCTGATTGATGTATTCCAGCATGATCACGCCTGTCTGAACTGAAACACCGAAGAGCGCCAGAAAGCCGACACCCGAAGAAACGCTGAAATGAGTTCCCGTGATCAGCAGAGCTAGGAGGCCGCCAATCGGTGCCATCGCGATATTGACCAGCAGCAGCGATGCCCATTTGAATGAACGAAACATGGTGTAGAGAATGATGAAGATTAGTAACAGTGTCAACGGCACGATGATGAGGAGCCGCGCTTCCGCGCGTTTTTCGCTTTCGTATTCACCCTCCCAATTGATGTGGTACCCGCGCGGAAGTTTTACCTGTCGCTCTACCTTCTGAATAGCCTCCCTCACCGCGCCCCCGAGATCGCGGCCGCGCACGCTATACTTGACGGCAACGTACCGTTGATTCGCTTCGCGGTAGATTTCGGAACCCTCGTCCGCTTCCTGCACGTTGCAGAGCTGCGCGAGCGAGACCCGTTCGCCCGACGGAGCCAACAAACGAATGTTCTCGATCGCTTCCCTCGTATCGCGGTATGGCGGGAGATAGCGCGCCACAAGGTCGTAGCGAGCTTCGCCACGAAGAACTTGCGTGAGAGCATTGCCTCCGACTGCGGTCTGAATCGCGTCTTGCACGTCCGCAACGTTGATCTGATAGCGCGCGGCTTTTTTACGATCCACGACAAGGTTAAGGTCGGGCTGGCCTGTGACTCGAAGGAGTCCCAAATCCTCAATACCCCGGATATTACTCATCACAGCGGCAATCTGCTCCCCCTTGTCTTCCAGAGTTCTCAGGTCATCTCCATAAACTTTCGTTGCAAGCTGTCCCTTAACGCCGCTAACCGCTTCCTCCATGTTGTCTTCGATCGGCTGCGAGAAGCCCCAGATTACGCCCGGGATTTTCGAGAGCTCCCGATTCATCGAAGCAATCAGTTCGTCTTTATTCTCATGAAATGCCGGACGCCACTGCTCTTTCGGTTTCAAATCCACGAAGTACTCGGTATTGAAGAAGCTAGTATGGTCAGTCCCATCGTCTGGGCGGCCCGTTTGGCTCGTACATTGGATCACTTCAGGCCAGGAGCACAGCAAAATCCTGGCCTCATTCGCAACCCGAATGCCTTCACTGGGTCCGACACTTTGCGCAAGCGTGCCACGCACCCACAGTGCGCCTTCATCCAGGTGGGGAAGAAATTCGGAACCGATGATACCGCCGAGCGCAAGATAAATCGTTATACATAGAGCCACGAGCCCTATCCCCACTGTGACCCAGCGCACGCGAATCGCTGCTCCAAGAGCCTTTCGGTATCGGGCTGTCAGCCAAATCATCAGCGGGTTCCGCCACTCGCCAGCGCTCGTCCGAAAGAAAAAACTCGAAAGCACCGGCGCGACGAGGATGGAAAAGAGCAGTGCGCCCAGCAGTGCAAAAGCTACCGTCCAGGCCATCGGCTTGAATAACCGGCCTTCCACACGCTGCAGTGTGAAGATGGGCAGGTAAGCCGTTATAATGATCGCAATCGCATAGAACACTGGCCGCTGGACTTCGTGAGCGGCGTCGTAGATCTTTTCGGTCACGGTCCTTCCATCTCTTCTGTCGTGGCTGAGGTGACGGACGATGTTTTCCACCATGACCACTGCACCGTCCACCACCATTCCGAAATCCAGCGCGCCGAGAGACAGCAGATTCGCGGGAATTCCCTTCAACTTCAAGCAGGTCGCAGAAAACAGTAAAGCGAATGGAATCGTCAGAGCAACGATGATTGCACCGCGCACGTTGCCCAAAAATAGAAATAAAATGATCACCACCAGCAGGATGCCCTCGGTGAGATTGTGCAAAACGGTATGGGTGGTGTACTGCACCAGATTGCTTCGATCAAGAAAGGGAACGAGTTTCACGCCGGGCGGCAGAATTTGACGATTCA
>JAFATG010000153.1 GCA_019244055.1 Acidobacteriaceae bacterium
TGCTCCGGTTACGAACAGAATCCAGTAGCTGGTGAATGCTCCCGCAATCCAGGTCCAAAGGTCATTTCCGTTGGCGCTGCGCAACCGCCAAATATTCAGGCTGGAGTCCATTAGAGGAGCACCAGCCGATGCAACCCTAGCGGCGAGGTTAGTGTCTTTCATGTCAGTGGGCGCCCGAAAGTTAAATAAGTGCTGTTGCCTAGAAGCGGATTGGTAACTCAGTCGCCGCTTGGCGGCACGATTTGCGCAGAAGATAAGCGCTTCCAAAGCACTGAACAACTGCAGAAATCAGAATTGCCATGGCCGCGCCTCGCAAGCCGAAGCGGGGTACAAGAGCAAAACAGCCGATGCCGGTAGTTACGGCTGCAGCGCTAAATAACGGAAGCTGCGGGGCGAAACACCGAACGGCTGTTACTGCATAGCCGAGAGTTGAGCCCAGATAAAAAAGACCGGATGCTCCCATCAGCCATACCAGGACGTCCTGGCGCGTGCTGTATTCAGGCCGGTAGATGAGGGCCATTGCGGGCCGTCCAAAGAAGAGCGCACCGGCGAACCCGAGGGTGCCAAGGCCGAGACTGGCGGCGACGATTGTTGTTAGCAGGGAGCGGAACCCGCGCTTGTTTCCTGTGAGAAAGTACTTCGCCAGGCGCGGGGCGGCCGCCTGTCCCACAGCATTTGTCACGACACCGCCTGCAGCCAGCAGAGTTGCAATGGCAGAGAAGATTCCCAACTCAGCCATGCCAAGGTGCCGCTGGATAAAGTAGCGAGGAATATTCAGATTTAAGGAAACGAGCATCAGAACCAGGCCCATCGGCAGGCCGGTCAGCGCCAATTTCCAGAGTCTCCGGTCTCCGCGGTGCGTTACGAGCGACCGGAAATAGGCGACGCTTTCACGGATCACCGAAGAGAGTCGGCTTTTTCGATCAGCGAACGTTTTAGGAATGTCATAGCCGAAGAGTACGGCGGCGGAGGCAAGCAGCAAGCCCGCCGAGCCCCACACGAGCGAATGCGTAACAAAGACGCCAAGGCTTAAAGCGGCGACCGAGAAAGTGGCGCGTAGTGCCATAGAGATGGCGACACCAACCATGTCTTCCCGCTGTTGTAGTAAACCGTAGAGGAGATCGCTGATGTATTCGAACGCCTTAGCGCCTGCAATGAGCAGAGTCGACAGGAGGACGGCGCGCGAATAACCGGCGATTAGCCCAAACCCTAGAATGAAGAAAAGCGACAGGACCAACGACAGGAGGCGTAGCGATACGTATTCGAGAAAGCGATACAAACCGTTATAGTCGGTGATCTGAATCGAGCGCAGGCTGAGCGAGCCGAACATCAAGACGGGCAGAACAATGGCAATCGCAAGCGCGAAGTTGCCCACCATCTCGATCGTTCCGATCTTCGCCAGCGCGACTAGAAGAGCCCACTGGCTGAATCCGTAAGCCACATTTCCTACGAGCATCCACGCAATATTGGAAAGGAGGACCCGGCGCGGCGCGGCTGCTGTACTGGAGCAGGCGCGTTCGACAGCGGGCGACACTCGCGCAGGCGAAGTCTCCGGCGCCGCTTTTGGAACGCAGTCTGCTACAGAGATCACCGAGGAACAGGGAAATGAACCGGACGAACTCATGATGACCTCTGTTTGCCAGGGAACTGCTGAAGTGTCAAGGGAATTAAGCTCACCACGAAACGAAGCAGGACCTTCATCCCCGAGTCTCGAGCAGCGGAACCGTACTCGTCGGACGCTGTCCGGCTCCGGCATCTTTGTAGCCGGCGTAGTATTTGTACGCCGACATCTTTGCGTCCCAGTCGTTGAGCACGATTCCGAGAACCGGAGTTTGATCCTCGACAAAGCGGCGATAGGCTGCCTGTATGGCTTCGCGGCCGGTCTTGCGGGAGCGGGCGATCAGAATCACTCCGTCAGCAACGCGCGCAAGCACGCGGGCGTCTGGCATCACCAGCATTGGCGGCGTGTCGATCAGAATCATGTCATACTGTTCGCGATACCGCGCGATCATCGTAGGCATGGAAGTGGAAAACAACAGATCGGCACCGGACTGAAGAGCAGGCCCGCTGGTCAGCACGTGCAGATTTGGAATGGACGTTTCGCGAATCGTCGCATCGACTTTAGCCGTCGCATGGATGCTTATCTGTTCCAGTACGTTAG
This sequence comes from Acidobacteriaceae bacterium, assembly GCA_019244055.1. GTDB lineage: Bacteria > Acidobacteriota > Terriglobia > Bryobacterales > Bryobacteraceae > Bog-105. The sequence continues at coordinate 2,162 of JAFATG010000153.1, forward strand.
TGAGTCCATCCGAGTTGTCCAGCCCGAAAATACTGTGCAGTCGCGGACTGCGGATATCGCCGTCCATCAGGAGAACCTTGCGGTTCATGTTTGCCAGCGTCATCGCCAGGTTGACAGCCGTGCTGGTTTTGCCCTCTGCCGGATTAGCGCTCGTGATGACCAATACCCGTTGCCGTTGCTTAGCGCCGGCGAACAGAATAGAAGCCAGTACCGAGCGAAAGCTGTCCATGATCGCGGGCGAACTGCCTGGGTACATCCTCACTGTCTCCGGCTGTCTGTCGCTCGAGAGGAGTGTAGGCGCGGGGAGTAGGCGATTCGAGACTTCCGCTGCTGGAATTACGCCCAATTCCGGTATGCCAAGTAGCATTTCCGCCTCGCCGGGATTCTGCACGCTGGCATCGGTCCGAGTGCGAACTATAATTATTCCCGCGCCAATTATGAAGCCGAACATCATACCTGCGGTGCTATTGAGCGGCAGCTTCGGCTTATACGGATGTGTAGGAGCTTTGGCCGGGTCAATGACGCGCACATTAGTTGCTTTCATGGCGGAAGCGATACTGGATTCCTTCACGCGCTGCAACATGGTCTGATAGATCTGGCGGTTGGTATCGACGTCGTGTTTTAGCATGTCGTACTGAATCGACCTTTCAGAATCGTCTGTAACCGCGCGCGTTTGCCTCGCATACGCGTTAGCAAGCAGTTGTTCGCGGCGCTCGGATTCCTGAAGTTCGTTGTCAACGCGATCCACGATTGCGGCACGCCGGGCATTAATCGCGGCATCCAGGCTCTCGATCTCCGCATGGATTCGTTTAGCCTTGGTGTAATCCGGCTTAAAGGTGACTTCCATATCCGCTTGCTGCCTTCGCAAATCTGTGAGGGTAGATTCCATGGCTCGCAGATTCGCGTCATCCAGGACTTCCGGAACGGTTCCGGAGTTGGTGTGACGTGCGATTTCGGACCGGGACTGTTTCTCAGCCAGATCCGCTTGCGCTCTTGAGAGCTCGGTTTGCAATTGGCGCAATTTCTCTTCCGACACGCTCTCCTTGTCGGGCGTGAAGATTAGTCCGTTCTGCCGGGCATAAGTCTGCAGCGCGTCTTCGGAACGGCGCAACTTGCCCCGGAGATCGTCAAGCTGGCTCACTAGCCACTCGGACGTCTTGCGATTCATTTCCCAGCGCGCCTCCAGACTTTGATCGATGAACTCGGCAGTGAGGGCATTGGCGAAACGAGCGGCTCGGGTAGGATCGTTCGAATCGAAAGAAACTTCAATTACGCGGGTCTCGCCCGATTGGGTCACCTTAAGCTTCTTCCCGGTTTGCTCGATTAAGCTGTCCGCGCTGTTATCGGTCGCGAAGAACGGCAGCCGGCGCTGCCACGACGTGTCTTTGGCGGGCGCTTTTTCACTGTCGGCCGGGTCCATACCCGCTCGATTCAGAGCGCGTTCGATCAGGGACTGGCTCCGCAAAATCCTGATCTGTGTTTGAATATCTGTCGAGGGGTCCGCGGGCTCTGCAGAATCAGAAGACGGATTCAGGATTTTCATGCCGAAAGCGTCGTCTTTGTTGCCTTGAATTTCGAGCGTGGTAGTCGCTCGATAAACGGGTGCCTGTGGAAGGGTAAATGCCACGCCGCCAACCAGACCTAAGACGCCGCAGGCGAGCAGCGCCAGCTTCCGGTGAGATAGGATTCGCCAGTAATCAAGGACGCTGCCGGTTTGAGGCTCAACTACATACTCGGGCCGGGAGATCGCAGCCGGCGTAATCGCCGCCACGTGTGTCCAATCTTGTGTTTTGATGAGTGATTCGTTTTTCATGATATTGACCTATTAGCGACCGAAAACTGCTATTCCTGTCGCCGCCTGTACGCCGGCTTCCAGTGCGCGAATAGATGCGCTCTTAGGAATGCTCACTGGGATAAAAAGGATGTCATTTGCCTGAAGAGCAACATCTTTGGCGCGACCGTCAAGAATCTCCCCAACGTTGACGTGCAGTTCCTTCCGTTCGGCGCCAGGAACCGATTCGCGAAGAATGCGTGCGTTTTTCGCACTGGCAGTGGCATCGAGACCCTCCGCGAGAGAAACAGCCTGCAATACAGATATCTGCTGTTTTTCAACAAGAGGAAAGCCTCCGGCCCGATGTACAGCCCCGACGACATAGATCAATTCGGCCTTCGGCACGGTGATGACGTCGTTCGGAAGAACCTCGATATTCTCATCGGGGTTTTTAGCTTCCATCACCTTTCGAACATCGAGCTGGCCGATTTCAAAGCCGCCGGATTGGTCTGTCGTCACCCCGGGAAGAGGCAATCGACCGGCCGAGATTTGGCGTGTGATTTTGACTTGATTACCGGCATCGGGATTCAACCCTCCAGCAAGAGACAGCACTTCGAACAGTGTTTTGCGGCCGCTCACCTGATAGACACCTGGATTCCTGACAGCTCCGAGTACAGAGACGGGATGATTTCGATATTCGGCAATAGATACCGAGACCTCAGGGTTGTTCATAATCCCTGAAAGGCGGCTTGCGATCTGCTTCTCGAGCTGTTCGACCGTCAGACCGGCGGCCTTGAGGCGGCCGGCTAGCGGCAGATGAATGTTACCCTCGTGATCCACGCGGACGACTCCAAGCGCTTTTTGATCCAGCTCGGCAAGATCGACAACGTTGACCGAGACGCCGTCGTCAGGGCCGAGCACATATTCGCGATCAGCCGCCGCGAGTTGGTCTGGAAGCTGGAGAGTGCCTCCAAGCAGTAAACATAGAAATAGACAAATGGTTTTCATCAGTACTCCGTTTAGAATTGTGTTCTCGTGGAGCGCAGGCCGAGACTTGAAAACTCTGTACCTGTGCTGTCGAAAGACTTGATAAAGTCTGCAAGCAGCCCATTACCGAAGGAACAGCAGTGTAGGCGATTAATGCCACTTTGCTTTGAATAAGATTCCAAGCTGCGTTGTGATCTGCTCAATGGCCGAGGTTAATACTTCAATCCGTCGCAACAGCCGATTTATTTCAATATCCAGCGGAGCCCTCACCGGCTCATCCGTGTCGCACTTCAGGGTTGCCGACCGTGCAAACAAGGAAACACTGGTAAAACCGTGTTTCCGGGTCACATCATCGACGTTCTGATATTCTTCGTCGGATAGCCGAAAGCTCACAACTTTACACTTGGTGTGGCCATCGGCCATATCGCGGCTCCATTAAGTTTGGGCTTTTACTGCTGGGAAGCTAATTTGGTTGCGGCCGGAAGCCGCTAGATTCCACCATCCGAATCTGGTCTTGGTCGATACGCAGCCAGGCCGACCGGTTAAGAAGATCGATCGAGACCACAAGGTGCGTGCCGCGCGGATCGCGCACTACGATACCTTCGACTCCCTCGAGTGGGCCATGCGTGACGCGCACGAACTGACCTCGGACAAGAGGTCCGGAAGCCGACGCGCCGGCCGCAACTATACGCCGGACACTGGAAATTTCGATTTCAGGAATCGCCGCGGGTGCACCGGCAACTCCAACGATGTATTCCACTCCAGGGCTGCTGATAATCGAGAGTTTCCTTCTTATATCGAACTCGCAAAAGATATAACCGGGAAAAGCCGACTTCTCCACCACCTTCATCCGATCGCTATACCGACGGCGCTCCTTGTACGTCGGATTGTAAGGATCGAATCCATGATTTCGTAACCCGGCGGCAGCCGAAGACTCGCCTCCTACCCTAACCTTCAACGCATACCAGGCTACTGGCCTCGGGTCGATTATTTGTGAACTAACCAGTGCCTTCCGGGTTTCACTCGTTATGCTTTCGACAAGGCGGGCTTCGCCCATTTTTTCTCCATCCGCTTTCTGCGCTCAAGCTTGCGAAAGCCCCGCGCGCATACCTACGATTTCGCCAGTGAAATCCTTCGATCTTGACCGGCTATGCGTCGAATTTACCAATGCCTGTAGACCGCGTCAACGCAATACAAGCAAGAGACGTACGGGTGAGTACAAACTGATTTCAAAACCAAACCCATCGAAAGAGCCGAAACCAGGAAGGTGAAAAAAATTGAAAGTACGGGCATATGCCCCAGTGAAAACGGGGTTTACAAGTATTTCAACGCCGCTCAGTGAGTTCGGACCGCCGGCTCTATACCATTTACAAAGAAGACATTTCCCAAAGCCGCGATTCGCTGCCAATCCCTTTGACCCGGTTTAGAACGTCCCCAACGCTATCGTGAGGCTGCGGTTGTAATACGTCACCCTAATCAGAATTTGACCACCGGTATATACCAGGTACTCTTTGGGCCGTTTACTGATGATTTCCAACGGGAACACGTAGTTGCGATTCAACACGCGGCGGCCCGGGCGATAGTTCCTGTATCTGAATAGAATTTGACTAACGCTCGGCCTGTGCCGCCAATTGCGGAGAGTTATAAGTGAAACTTTACTATGCGCGCTGCCGGCGCACAGAGGATAGGCGCGTATTCCTTGGGGAACGGTAGACGCAAAGGCGGGCGTGGAAGCCCCAAAAAAAAGAAGGGAGTGTATCGCGAACAAGGGCCGAGAGTCAGTAGACCGACAGCTCACTGAGGTGATACCGCTACCCTGGCAGGGGCCTTATTATCGTAGTTCCGGTACGACTACACTCCCTGGGGAAGATGTGAATGTAGGGTGAAACTGATTAGCCTTGAAAAGAACGGTTCCTCAATATGAAAACTCTGAAGATCGCATATACGGCATGTATGTGTGCGGTTGCGCTTCTCTCGCTTCCATCGGTGTGCACCGCGACGGTTCCGGTGGTCATGAAGGTTCTTGTGCTCGCAGGAAGCAGCAACGAGACTGGTTACGAGTCCATCGCCACCTATCTTGCTGAGATCGGCGTGCCATACCAAGCCGTTGTGCTGAGCAGCATTACCCCGGACTCATCGGGCAATCGATTATCTAAATTGACGTTGTCGGATTCTTCTACGGGCAAGGGCTTGTATCAAGGCATCATTTTAACGAATAGCACTTTCAGCGCATGCGCCCCTTCGTGCTTGTCCGCTACGGATTGGACAACGCTAAATACATACGCTTCCCAGTTCGGTGTCCGAGTCGTTAGCTACTATACTTATCCCGCCGCGCAATGGGGCCTTTTGCCGGCTGATTCTGGTGCGATGTATACGGCAGCTAGTCCCCTCAACGTGACGCTTACAGGCGCTGGCGCCGCCGTGTTCCCGTACTTAAATTCCGCTAATCCGGTTGCGGTGGCGGGTCAGGGGACCTCCGGGATTGAGGCGTATCGTGCAACAGCTACAGCCGCTGTAAACGAGACCACCACCCCACTTCTGATGGCGGGCACGTATACAGTTGCCGTCACTCATACCACGGCAGCGGGTGAGGAAGTTCTCGCGCTCACAATGGATAATGCACCCGCCCTCACCCATTCCCTAGCTTTTGGTTATGGAGTGATCAATTGGGTGACCAAAGGCGTGTTTCTTGGTTCGCGGAAGGTGTATCTCAATCCTGAAGTCGATGACCTTCTGCTTGGTAACTGGATCTATGCTCCTGCCCTGCATCCGGCATGCGAGCCTGATAATACCTGTCCAACTTATTTTGAGATCGGGCCGGATTTGCAGGCACACGCCAACTGGCAGGCGAATCTGCAGTTAGATCCACAATTTCAGGGCTACCGCGGAACATTTGCGGTTAACGGCGTGGGAACCACCTGGTTTGCTCCGAGCGACCCGGTCTTCGCCGCGATTAAGTCGTTAAGCTCGCAATTCTGGTGGCTTAGCCACACGTGGGATCATCGCAACCTGGATTGCTATACGGTCTCACAAAGTGGAGCGTGCGTTGCTGCCACACTCTCGCAGTCGCTTGCGGAGCTGAATCAAGACATCTCCATTGCGCCAAGCCTAGGTATTGCGCTCGATCAGAAGAGTATGGTGACGCCATATAACAGCGGCCTATCGAACAAAAACTTCTTGCAGGCAGCAGCACAGGTCGGAATCCAGTATATTGTGTATCCTGAATACCCATCCAGCCCAAACACCGGAATTGTTAATGCGTTGGCCCCATCGATTGTGGAGATCACGCGTATGAATAATAATATGTTTTACGACGCTTCCAGTCCTTTAACGGGTGTATACGGATCATGGCCGGATGAATACAACGACAATTACGGGCCGAACGGTGTGACCCCGATATTTAGCCAGAATCAGACATATAGCCAGATCCTTGACATTGAGAGCCAAACACTTCTGGAAGGCATGCTTAGCTATGCACCTTATCCTCTCGCTTACCACATAGCCAATACGTCAACGTATGACGGAACGCACTCTTTGTTCACCGACTTAATGGATGAGACCATTTCGAAATACGAACGTCTTTTCACTTTGCCGGTGGTCAGTTTGAACCTGGACGAAATTGGAGCGCTGCTCACAGCTCGTGCGGGTTATAACGCCTCCGGCGTAGTCGGCGTTTACACGCCAGGCGTCAGCGTTGTTTTGACAACAACCAACGCGGCGACGATTCCCGTGACGGGAACTTGCTCGCAAACCTCTTGCGGTACGTACGGCGGACAGATTCAAGACAACGTCGTCATGGCCGCGGGCTCCACGGTAACTATACCTCTGACATCAAATGCAGGCGTGTCATTGTCCTCGGTTTCAGTCAATCCTTCGAGCGTTAGCGCCGGCGCCTCAGCGACAGGAACGCTCACCCTGAGCGGTGCGGCTCCGACCGGTGGTGTGTCCGTTTCGCTCTCGAGCAACAATAGCGCGGCAAGCGCGCCTGCTTCCGTTACGGTCGCCGCCGGAAGCAACACGGCAACCTTTACGATAACTACGAGCGCGGTCACGTCATCCGTTTCGGCTACGCTCACCGCATCCTATAACGGTACGACCACAAGCACCGCACTCACGATCACTCCCTCGGCCACTGTTTCTGCGATTTCGGTCAATCCTTCGAGTGTCATCGGCGGAACCTCAGCGACAGGAACCGTCACCCTGAGTCTTGCAGCCCCAGCTGGCGGGGCATCCGTTTCGCTCTCGAGCAACAATGGCGCAGCGAGCGTGCCCGCGTCAGTGACGGTGGCCCCAGGCAGCACCACGGCTACCTTTGCCGTATCCACTAGCACGGTCACATCAGCCGTTTCCGCCACGCTCACCGCAAGCTACAACAGTGCGATCACGACCACGGCACTCACCATAACGCCAATTGCAACAGTCGCCCTTTCCGCCGTCTCCGTTAACCCCACGAGTGTTGCCAGCTTCACATCTTCAACAGGAACGGTTACTTTGAGCGGGCCCGCCCCCACTGGTGGCGCCATCGTATCTTTATCCAGTAACAATGCGGCCGCCGCCGTGCCACCATCGATCACTGTTGCGAGTGGAAGCTCTACGGCTAGCTTTACAGTGACAACTTACTCGGTCGCTTACCCGATAACGGCTACCATTACAGCCTCGTACGGTACACTGAGTAAGACCGCGACCCTCAGCATCACGCCGTCGTCAAGCGTTGGGCTTTCTTCGGTATCCATCAATCCCACAAGTGTCACCAGCGAAACATCAGCCACCGGAACTGTAACTCTGAGCGCGGCGGCGCCTGCGGGGGGTATCGCAATTGAACTATGGACGACCGGCACCGTGGCATTTGTTCCGGTCGGAGTTACAATCCCCGCTGGATCTACCACAGCCACCTTTGCCGTTACGACCAACTATACTACTACTACTCTGAATGACACGGTTACCGCCTTTTACAACGGAGTGAGTAAGACGGCAAATGTGACAGTAACGCCATGACGGCCAGGGTCACTACTGGCGGTCACGGTCCGCATTGACCGCCTGTCCAGGCTTTCGAGTGCTCGGCAGCTCCATTGCTGATCACTGGCTCCGGCAACTGCAAAACCAGCGGTTAAGGGCAGCGGCCATGCTTGTTTGACGGAGCACGCGCAAGTCTTGCAATGGCTGCCGTCGCGCATTGCCCACCATTGCCCACGGGTCTTTTCACTGGCGGTTTATAGCAACTCTTTTACTCAACACTAAACCGCCAGAGCGCGATCTACCCACGACGTTGCAGGTCCACGATGAGATCCGTAGGCCGACAGCGGCAATGGGCCTGCGTACGATTCGTTAGCACGTTAATGATGGAGCGGAATCAGGAATGGATGGAACGCATTTATCTCAACATGGAGGTGAACAGTGAAACCGCCGCGGCCGACTTGAAGCGACTCTCAGTGCTATGGCCAAAGACCCGACTAGTATGGATGTCGCGGGTTTCTCATCAGCCGTCCAAAGTTCAGCGCCGCCAGTGCTTAATGCAATCCCAAAGGCTGTCTGTATACGCGTCGACTCCTGTGCCTAGAAAACGGCAATCGGATTAAATAGTGAGCCTGTGCCCCCGGGTAAGCGCAACGGCGCAGCCATCACCATAAACTCCCATCGCCGTTCTTCCTCGCAGACTTTGATCAGTTCTTCAAATTGCAGGCTATCAGCGCAAGCCATCCCCATGGCTACAATTTGCAGAGCATGGATTGGGTAGGCAACTCCTTCCACGTTGCTGGGGACCGTTTCACCGTCCCCGTCGGGAAAGAACGCCGCCACCTTTCGCTCATGCAGCAACCGGATAGTTTCCACATGCAATCCCGCTTTCCCTTCACCGTCGTACCCGTTTCTCCACGGACCTAATTCGAGCCGGCGATGATGGTGACCGGTGCGGAAGACAAAAATGTCACCCTCGCCGAGGCGAACGCCTTGCGATTTCTCCGCCGCTTCCAGTTCCGCAGTGGTGACAGCCTCTCCCGGCTCCAGCCACTTGACACCCCGTAAACGAGGAATGTCGAGCAGCACGCCACGACTGACGACCCCGTTCGCGTAAGCGGTAATGTCCTGAATCGTAGGGCCTTGGGAAGTTACGGCGCTAATCGGCTTACCGTTATAGAGCTTCCTCTTGATGGCAACGTGGCAGAGTGCGTCGATATGCGTGTGGCAGTCACCATGAAACTCGCTCGCCAGGTAATCTGTGGAGAATTGCGGCTCTCCACAGTCGGGGATGTCAAAGCTACGCACCATGTAGTGAATCGCAGGACGGGGATTGTCGGGGCCGGCGATTTTGTTGATGGGAACCGCCATCGACACCGACGTGCCGGAACGGACAAGGCTGGCCGCCCGCCGGATGTGCTCGCGCCGAATGTAGTTCAGTGTGCCCCTTTCATCGTCATTGCCCCATCGGCCCCAATTACACACTGCCTGAAACAACTCATCGAATTCGGCCCTGGAAACATGTCGGGGTGTGGTTTTTGTCATCGTGCCCGTTCGTGGTTCTTCTAATCAGTCAGATAGCCGCGCCAGTTTATAGTGGCTCCCGCCTAAACATGATCTCCCTGGCGCGCGGCGCCGTCCGGCGTGACTTGGCTCGATAGCCCGCCGGTGTCATTCCGACCAGCTTGCGGAACACCGTACCGAAATAGCTCTGGTCACAGAATCCCATCTCCTGACTGATATCTGAGACTGGCTTGTCTGTCATGGCCAGCAGTGCCTGAGCCCGTTCAATTCGGCAGTGATTTAGATAAGCCATGAACGACTGGCCGGTGGCGCGCTTGAAAAAATTCATGAAATGCGATTCACTCATTCCGCAGATGCGCGCGGCTTCCTGTACTTGCGTAGCCGCGCCAAAATGTTTCTCCACGTGCTCGAATAGCGGACGCAAACGCTCGAGAGCGCGCTGCTGCCGCCGAAAAGTATCCACCGTCCCGGCATAGCAGGCATATTGATTCACCAGGAGGAGGAGAATCATTTTCAGATATGTCTTCACCGCCAGCCGCGCTCGCGGACTACCGGCTGGAAGCTCGGTGCGAATGCGCTGCATCAGGTCGAAGATCTGAGCCGGGACGGACGCTTTCGCCGCAACGACGTGTGGAAAATTCGGATCCTGCAGAAGGAAGGGCGTAAGATATTCGGCGTTGTCTGGGCCGCCGTCGGCACGGACCAGATCCGGCTGGAAAAACAGAACCGCGAGTGTGACAGGAGGGTTCGAGCGGCACTCGAAACGGTGATACAACGTGCTGCCCACCACCGCCAAGTCGCCGTGTTGAAGAGGTAGCGAGCGATCCTGAATTTCGAGACTAGCTGCCCCCCTGCACAGATACGCGAGCTCGAAGTATTCGTGGCGGTTCTTGCGGACATTATGCCCGTGCCCAATCGTGATGAACCGGACGTCGATCGGAAACGCGGGATCGAATGGCCAGACATGGATGCCCTCCGCATTAATCTGCGGTTCCACAACAAGGAGTTGGTCCTCACATACGTTCTGCGGAATACGCACAGCGGACATTATTCACCGCCTTGATCATTCGTTCCCAGCCGCCGGACTACGGCAGGATTTCATGATAAAGCTTCACTTCGAATTGCTCCACCAAGCCCGGCTGCACGCGGTCAAAAAAATGCCTGATATAGGGCATGGCGCAGTGCTCATCGAACACTTTCTTGTCTTTCCACTTTTCGATGTATGTGATCCAACGCGGGTCGTCGGTGCGCTGATTCAGTTCATAGCGGATACAGCCGGGCTCCTTGTGTGTTGGCTGCATGAGCGGATGCATAGCGGCGATCAGCTCATCGGTCTTTCCCTCTTTGGCGTGGAACTCCGCCACACATACCACCTGCGTTTTTTCGACCTTCGGCATGCTTACCTCCTGTTGGGGGCTGCTGTAACCGCAGAGCCGGTTCTTGCTGCGTCCGTTTTGAATGAAAGATACAGTTCGTAGGCTTTATCCGGCTTTTCCTGATCGTGTACCACGGCCCGTACTGCCTGAATCATTGCGATCGGCGCTTCGCATTGAAAGATATTGCGGCCCATATCCACTCCGGCGGCACCTTGGTCGATAGCCTCATACGCCATCCTCAATGCATCCAGCTCCGGCAGCTTCTTCCCGCCAGCGATGACTAACGGCACCGGGCACGCGGCCGCTACCCGCGCGAAACCCTTCTCGCAGTAATAAGTCTTGACCATGTGCGCGCCCATCTCAGCGCAGATCCGCGTGGCCAGGCCCAGATACTTCGCATCTCGCACCAGCTCCTTCCCGACACCGGTCACTGCCAGCGTCGGAATGCCGGTTTTCGTTCCTGCATCCACTACCTTGACGAGATTGCCAATCGACTGGTGTTCATGCACGCCTCCGATGTACACCTGCACCGCCATGGCCGATGCATTGAGTCGGACTGCGTCTTCAACACCCACCGCTACTAATTCGTTCGAAAGCTCCTTCAAAATGCTCTGGCCGCCGCTCGATCGCAGCACCACAGGCTTCGATATCTCCGGCGGAATGGATGTCCGCAGCGCACCGCGCGTGATCATGAGCGCATCGGCGTAGGGGACCAGCGGAACAATGGCAATGTCGATGCGCTCCAAACCGGTCGTGGGCCCCTGAAAATAGCCGTGGTCTACCGCTAGCATGACGGTTTTTCCAGTCGCCGGGTTGAAAATGCGCGCCAGGCGGTTCTTCATCCCCCAGTCGAGAGAATTGCTGCCCTTCAGGAAAAACCCGTTCGACTGCATCGGAACACCGATGTGGTAGTCTTTTCCATCTTGCACATCATCAACATCAGGCATTATTGGATTCCCCTTTCACGCTGGTAAATCCGTTATAGAACCCTTCGAACAGAAAACTGATCGATGTTGCTCCCGGATCCGCATGTCCTAGAGTCTTCTCGCCCAGGAATTTCGCCCGTCCGTAGCGAGCTTGCAAGTTCCGCGTTGCATCCGCTCCGGCCCGAGCGGCGGCCGCCGCATCGTACAAAGCCTCCCTGACACTCTTACCGCCATTCGCCGCGCTGCGCAATGCGTTGATCGCCGGTACCAGCGCATCCATCATCGTCTTGTCGCCCGGCCGCGCCTTCGTCTGCTTCTGAAGAGCCGCCAGACCGGCCTCGAACATCTCAGTCAGATCGTTACCAACTGCATCCGCCATACCGGTGAAGAACACACCAAGCAGCGAGCTCGACGCCCCACCATCTACTCCCAGCACGCTCCAGCCCGCATCTTTCAAACAGATCTTCAGATCATCCGATCCGCCAGGCGCAAACGCCTTCTCCAGCTTTTCCATTGTCCGCAGCATGGTCGCGCCGTGATCCCCATCGCCAGCAGCACAGTCGAGCTCGCTTAACATGACGTGTTTGGTCCGGATTTCCGTGGCCGCACCTGCAACCATCCGGCCGAACTCGTCTTTAGTGATGCATTCGCTCATCGCACTACGAAATAGGGCGCATTGCTCGGCGCATCCCACAAGCGAATTAGCTCTTTGTCCATGCGCGCGATCATCAATTGAAACCCGGCCTGCTCCTGCGTCGTGATGAACTCGCCTACCTTGGCGCGCACCAGTTTTATTCCCTTCGCTTTCAGGATCTGATCCACTCGGCGGAACAGGGTGAACAACTCCATAAGTGTCGTCGCCCCAGCGCCGTTTACTATGACCAGCAGTTCTTCGCCGGCCTTCACCCCCAAATCCTTGAGCAGCATATCCAGCATGATCTCCGCGGTCTCATCGGCGGTCTTCAATTTCATGCGGCCGGTGCCCGCTTCCCCATGCTGCCCCATGCCGATCTCCATTTCATCGTCGGGGAGGTCGAAAATCGCTTGGCCGGTCGACGGATGAGTCGCAGTCTGCACCGCCACTGCCAACGTCCGCATGTTGCGCCCCATGCGCTCCGCGATCTCGAAACAAGCGTTTAGCGGCTGGCCTTCTTCGGCGGCCGCGCCTGCAACCTTATATACAGGCAGAAACCCCACAAGTCCCCGCCGGTCCTCTGGATTCGTGCCGCCCGATATATCTTCGTGAGTCAACGTCATCTTGACGTTCAATCCCTCACGTTTCGCCATTTCCATCGTGAGATTTGACGAGAGCACGTCACCCGCATGGTTCAGAACGATGAACAGGACACCAGACCCATACTCGGCCAGACGAATCGCCTCCAGGCATCGCGGCGCGCCGGGGGCCGCGAAGATCTCACCCGGGACGCTGATATCCAGCATCCCTTCACCAACGAACCCGCTCAATCCAGGCTCGTGCCCGCTGCCGCCCAGCGTTACCACTCCCACTTTGCCTTTCGCCTTCGGCAGCGCGCGCGCCACTAAGTTATTGCCGACCAAACGAATTCTATCCGGGTGCGAGAGCGCGAAACCTTCGAGCAGTTCAGCGACGATGTTTTCCGGCTTATTGATGAATTTTTTCATTTTCACGAGCGCCTATCCTCGACTTCACTCATAACTGGCCGGGTCAGGCAGCACAATCTGCTGTCGAAATCCGCGTGTGTGGGTAATCAGCACAAAAAGGCCGATCACGAACCAGATGCCACCCGCGATCTTGGCCGGCGCACCGAGCCCCAACCAAATCACGGCGCAAAACAGAAATCCCAAGGCCGGCAGTACCACGTCGGCAAAAAACGTCCTGTGATGTCCTTCAGCGCGTCGGACCCAAAACTGCCATGAGACTGCCAGGTTCACTCCCATAAATCCCAGGAACGCTCCGAAATTCAGAATTTCGGCTGTCAATTCGTAGGTCATTACCAGCGCCCCTACATACGCCAGGAACCCAATCAGCCAGATGTTGCGATTTGGCGTGTTCCGGACAGGATGAAGATGCGCAAAAAATCGCCGGGGAATAACGTTGTCGCGTCCCATGCCGAACAAGAGCCGCGCAGCACCCACCTGTGTTGTGAGTCCTGCTCCGATATTGGCCACGACCAGGACAATGGCCATCGCCTGGAATAACCACATTCCACCGACGCGCCCTGTGACTTCAATAAACGCAGTCTCAATATTTGAGTACGTGTGGTAATCGGGCCAAACAAGCTGCCCCAGGTAAACCAACAACCCGCCGAAAATGCCCGTAAAGGCGCAGACTGATACAGCCGCCACTATCACATTGCGCCGTGGATTCTTAACATCTTCCGCCAGTGTGGTTACCGCATCGAATCCGAGATACGTGAGTGCGGCGAACGACGTAGCCGCCGCGATGTCTCGCACATGGAACGTGTGTGGATCGTAGAACGGCTTCACGGAAAACAAGCTCGCCCATCCTTCGCGCAGCAGCATGTATCTCACGGCGAGAACGATGAAGCTCAGCAGCACTCCGAACATGAAGACCAGCATTACCTGGTTAGCGCGCGTTGTGGAGCGTATCCCACGCAAATTGAGAAATGTGATACCGCCGGCAAACAGCGCGGCACAAACCGGATACGGCAGCCCCGGCATTGCGCGCTGTAAGGCGAGGCTTCCATAAATCACGCAGAACAGCGGGCTGACCACATAATCCAACAGCATGGCCCAGCCTGAAATGAACCCAAGATACGGATGCAGCCCTCGGCCTACGTACGTGTATGCGGAACCGGCCGAAGGATAGAGTGCCGCCATCCTTCCGTAGCTGATCGCTGTCAGTACCATTGCCACCATGGCGGCCAAAATCGTCACGACCGCATGCCCATGCGAGCGTAGCTCGGCCAAACCAAACACGGTCGCGGGGGCGCTCGGCGTCACCGCCACGATTCCATACAAGATTAGGTCCCAAACCGATAGGACACGCCGCAACCGTCCAACCGGCTCGAGACTCGCGCGCTGTTCGGCGGAAACCGCCATCAAATAGAATTCCTCCCGTGAAACTATGCTTAGACTTTCGCTGTCTGACCCCCATCGACATACATAGCTGCCCCCGTCACGAATGACGCATCATCCGAAGCCAGGAACAACACGGCCTTGGCCAGCTCTTCAGGTCTGCCCAAACGTCCGATCGGATGCGATGCCGCCAGCGCATCCAATGCTTCCGGCGAAAGCGCAGTCCGAATCATGGGTGTATCTGTGGCCCCGGGAACCAGTGCATTCACGCGGACCCCTTGTTTCGCATGATCGACCGCCATCGCCTTAGTAAACATCGTTACGCCGCCTTTGGAGGTCACGTAAGCGACGGCATTGGCACAAGCGTCGTGTGCGCCGACCGTGGACGCTACGTTGATGATGGATCCCGCTCCCTGGCGGATCATGTGTGGCAAAACCGCCCGGCAACATAAATAGGTTCCGGTCAAATTGATGGACAGCACGCGCTGCCAGGCCTGCTCGTCAGTCTCGAGCACCGTCCCATACATAAGCACACCCGCGCCATTGAACAGCACGTCGATGCGCCCATAGGTTGTCAGGACTTGCTCCACCAACCGGGTGACCTGTGTGGAGTCTGAGACATCGGCCTTCGCAAAAAACGCGTCTCCGCCGGACGCATTAATCGCTTGTGCGGTGTCGCAGCCATCCGCGCTGTAGTCGGCAATGGCCACGCGCGCGCCCTCGCGAGCGAACAACTCGGCTGTCGCCCTTCCAATGCCCGATGCGCCACCCGTGACCAGGGCTACTTTTCCCTTAAGCCTCAATTCCCAGATTCCTTCTATCTGCCCGCCGGACCCATCAAGCGTCCTATGGAGCCGATCAGGATGGATATAAGAATACTCTGAAAGACTTTTGAAATCCCACGACAGGAGCCCGGCTCATAGGAGGCGTACTCCAGCAACAAAAATTCAGGCGATCATTACAGACGTTCGAGGAGGATCCCTAGATAAATGATGTGTTGCTGTCTGTAGATGGCAGCCAACTCGCATGAAAAGAGAAGAGACGTTCAATCGACGCCATTTCCTTAAAACGGCGGCGGCTTTCGGCGCACTTGCTGTCTCGAAACCTTCCGCGGCTCAGATCGTCCGACCGGCGACAGGGCCGCTGCAGGTTCATCCGCGAAACCCTCGCTATTTCACCGACAGCAGCGGCCGCGCCATCTTCCTGACCGGAGCACATACATGGGCGAATCTGCAAGACACCGGTGTGGCGCCCGTCCCTACGTTCGATTGGGAAGCGTACCTCGCTATGATGCTCAGTCACAATCACAATTTCATGCGCCTGTGGGGCTGGCAGCAATCCGCCTGGGCGCCCTGGACCCCCGACAAGATCCTCTTCGAACCAACACTTTACGTGCGCACCGGACCCGGCCTGGCACTCGACGGCGGTCCCAAATTCGATCTCAAGAAGTTCAACCCTGCCTATTTCGATCGCATGCACGCTCGCGTCGGCGAGTGTCGTAACCGGGGCATCTATTGCGCCGTTCAGCTTTTCCAAGGCTTCAGTTTCAACCGTCCTGGTCACTGCGGCCAGCAAACCTGGTCCGGCCATCCGTACAACGCCCAAAACAACATCAACGGTATGAATGGAGATCGCAACGGCGACGGCCAGCCGGATCTCGAAGACCCGCAAGTACGAGAATGGCAGGCGGCCTACATGAAGAAGGTTGTCGATACCGTGTACGATCTCGACAACGTTCTCTACGAAGTCGTCAATGAAGGCGGCGGCAAGGACTGGGACTGGTGGGTCGTTGACACCATGCACAAGCTCGAAACGGAGAAAGGAAAGCCGCATCCCGTCGGTCTGACCGGAGCCGGTGTCGAGACCATGGAGGAAATGATGGCCAGTCCTGCGGAATGGATTTCGCCCTTTGGCCATCGATTCCAGTTCGATCCGCCGGCATGGGACGGCAAGAAAGTCAGCGTCAATGACACCGATCACCTGTGGGGTCACGGCGGAACAGTTGCTTGGGCCTGGAAGAGCTTCGTCCGCGGTCACAACACACTGTTGATGGATAGTTGGGATCCAATAGCCGGAAGCCCGTGCCCCGAAGTGAACTGGGGTCCGCGACCGGGCTATCCTTTGCGCGACCTCAACCGCCGCGATGATTGGACCTGGGAGCCTGTGCGCAAGGCCATCGGCTACACGCGCGCCTATTCGCTCCGCATGGATCTAACATCTATGACGCCTCAAAACGAACTGTCATCCACGACGTATTGCCTTGCAAATCCTGAGCGGGAATTTCTGGTGTATTTCCCCGAAGGCGACCGCGCCGATATCGATCTCTCTCATGCCCACGGACAATTCCGTGCGGAATGGATGCATCCCGAGGAAGGCCAGATCACGCCCGGCGGTACCGTCACCCCTGGAAAGAAGCTAACGTTCGCCACGCCATTCCTGGGCCCGTCAGTCCTTTACCTGAAGAAGGAAAGCGCATGAAAGCCGCAGTGTGGCACGGACGCAAGGACGTCCGCATCGAAAACGTGAAGGAGCCACCCGCGCCCGCGCCCGGCCAGGTGCAGGTCAAAGTCGCCTGGTGCGGAATCTGTGGCACGGACCTGCATGAGTATCTGGGTGGGCCTGTTTATATCCCCCTCGACCACCCGCATCCTCTTACCGGTGTGCAGGCGCCCGTCGTAATCGGCCACGAAATGTCCGGCAAAGTCGTGGCTATTGGCGATGGTGTCGACAACTTCGTCGTAGGTGATCGCGTTGCCGCCTGTCCCATCATCGGTTGCGGAAAGTGCCGCTGGTGCCGGAATGGTTCCATGGCGCAATGCGATCAAGTGGCATTCCTCGGTACTTCCTGGACCGGCGGAGCTCTTGCCGATCGATTGAACCTGAACGATTACCAGTGCTACCATCTGACACCGGCGATCTCAGACGAGATTGGCGCCCTCGTCGAGCCGTTCTCGGCAACCGTTCGCGCCGTCGCGCAGGGGCAGCCTGAGCCAGAGGATCGCGTCGCCATCGTAGGTGCCGGGCCCATCGGCTTAATGGCTCTTATGGCTGCCCGTCTTCGCGGAGTGAGACAGGTAGTTGCCATTGAGATGGCGGAGGGGCGCATTGAAGCCGCCAAGCTTTGCGGTGCTGACGAAGTGATCAATCCGCAGCGCGAAGATGTCGAAAAGCGTGCGAAAGAGATTACCGAAGGTCAAGGGTTCGATGTCGTGATGGAATGTGCCGGTCAGCCTGCAAGTGTGCTGATGGCCGCCAAACTGACCCGCACCCGCGGCCATCTCGTCGTCATGGGCGTTTTCGAAAAGCCTGCTGCCATCGATCTCACTGATGTGGTGTTCCGCGAGAAAACCATCTCCGGCAGCATGAGCGGCTATGGCCTCTATGACGAAACGATCCGTATCATGGCCGACCCTCGCTTCCGCGGTGATTTGCTGATCACAGACCACATTGGTCTTGACGATCTAATCGGCAAGGGCTACCAAGGGCTACTGCACGAGAAGGACGAGCACGTCAAGATTCTTGTGCGGCCGGAATGAAGCTATTGCCTTAGGTCCTCTAACGGACTTACAACAGAAATTCGTAGTTTCCTGATAGATGCCGCCGCCCGATTTGCGCTAAAAATGGCGATCGGAACCCGGGCTTCCGGAGAAAATTGAGTGCCTGATTCGGTCAAGCTCGCAAAGAGGGACATCGAAACTCCGGCTCTCCTCGTTGATTTGAACGTGATGGAGCGAAATTTGGAAACGATGGCGCGGTTTTTTCGCAATCGGCCAGCCAAACTCCGGCCGCACTTCAAGAACCATCGGGTGTTGGAACTGGCTGCCCGGCAAATGGCGTACGGCGCTATCGGTATGACTTGTGCCAGGCAGTGGGAGGCCGAACGGCTGGCCAACTTTGGGATTCGGGACATTTTGATCGCCAATGAGATTGCCGGCGAAGCGCCACTGGCGCGATTTGTTGAGCTTTCGCGCGAGGTTCCTGTACTGGTCGGTGTCGATAATCCGAAGGTTGTGACGGATTTGGCCCGGTTGTCCCGAGACCGAAAAACCGATATCAACGTGCTGGTGGATGTAGATTTGGGGCTGAAGCGCTGCGGCGTGGCGCCGGGAGAACCTGCGGCCACGCTCGCCAAGACCATCGTTGAATCCGGATTGAAATTCAGAGGACTGATGGGATATGAAGGACACTTGCAGCCCTTGCCTCCCGGTCCTGACAAACAGCGCGTTGTAACGGAGGCGATGCGAGCCCTGGCAACCACCAAGAGCTTGATCGAAGCCGAAGGGATTGCTGTGGGGATCGTCAGTTGCGGCGGGACGGGTGATTACTCGATTGCCGGTGCCTTTCCCGGGGTCACTGAGAATCAGGCGGGTTCGTATCTGCTGATGGACACGTGGTATGCCCCGTTTGCTCCGGATTTCCACGTCGCAGTGAGTGTGCTGGCCACCGTCATTAGCACGACCGAAGGCGAGCGACTGGTGGTGGACGCGGGCTGCAAGGTGATCAGCGGTGAACGGGGATTACCGTCTGTAAAGGGCATCTCTGGCCTGAAACTCAAGGCGTTGCACGCAGAACACGCACCCATTGAGATCCAGGATCGGGATGTGCATGTTGAGGTGGGCGACAAGATCGAAATCGCGGTTCATTACCACGACGGCACCATCAACCTACATAGACGGATGTACGGAATTCGCAATGGCGAAGTCGAGCGGGTTTTCACGATTGAACAATGAGCGAGGCCAGCATGCGTTTGAAAAACAAGGTTGCCGTAGTCACTGGCGGTGGTGCGGGCATCGGCCGGGCAATCGCCGAGCGATTCGGCCGGGAAGGAGCATCCGTAGTAGTTGCGGAAATCGACGCTGCGAACGGAGCCGACGCCGAACGCTGCATTCGTGACGCGGGCGGCGACGCATTTTTCGTCCAGACGGATGTTTCTAACGAAATGCAGGTCAAGGCTATGGCGCAAAAGGCACTAGATCGATACGGCAGAGTCGATGTCCTGTGCAACAATGCTGCAATCCTGCTGATCGATGAGGAGACGCGCGCTCACGAGTTGACGAACGAAACCTGGGATCGCACCATGGCCGTGAATCTCCGCGGATATTGGTTGTGCTCGAAATACGTCATCCCGGCGATGCTACGGCAAGGCGCAGGCTCGATTATTCATATGGCCTCGCCGACGGGCATTCTGGGGTTTACCCGCCTCACCGCATACAGTACCAGCAAGGGTGGCGTGGTAGCACTAATGCGCGCCATGGCGGCTGATTATGGGCCCGATAACATCCGCGTGAATGCGATCGTGCCTGGAACAACTGACACACCCATGAACGCAGTCGGACTTTCGGACCCTAAGACGCGCCAGCATTACATCGAAGTCGCGCCTGCCCGCAGACTTGCGATGCCAGAGGACCTTGCAGGTATAGCGGTCTTTTTGGCGTCCGAGGATTCCAGCTACTGCGTCGGCGGCATTTTCACGGTTGATGGAGGGCTCACGGCGGTCTGAATGCTTCCGTGATTGAGGCGGTAAGCAAGAGGACTCATGCCTGTGACCCTGCGAAAGATGACACCGAAGTAGCTCTGGTTGCAGAAGCCGGTATCGAGACTGATGTCGGCAATAGATCGGTCTGTTACCGCCAGGAGTTGTTGAGCCTGCGCTACGCGAAAGCCATTCAGATACGCAACGAAAGATTGGCCGGTTACCTCCTTGAACAGGTGCATGAAACAGCAAGCGCTCATGGCACACAGCCGTGCGGCCTCATCCACGCGGATCGGCTCAGGGTAGTGCTTCTGCAGAAAATCCAGAGCGGGCTTCAGCCGATCGGCACTTATCTGTTGGCGGCGGAGAGCATCGCGAGCCTCTCCAAACGCGGCATAGTGATTGACCAGGTTCAGCAGGATCATCTTTAGGTATGTCTTGATCGCGAGTCGCGACCGTTGCGATGTGCCTGGTAGTTCGGCGCGAATTCGCTGAATGAAGTCCGAGATTTCACGCCAACGCCCAGCTTTAGCCGGGATGACGTTGGCGCAGGATGCATCCTGCAGCATGAAAGGCATCAGGTACTGCATGTCATCCCCCAGCGGACCGGAATGCACCAGTTGGGGAAGAAAGCAAAGGACCACGGCTCGGGCGGCTTGCTGCGAGGCACCCAGCGGCAGAGAGCGGTGGCGAATGCGGTCCCCCACCACAATAACGTCATTCTTCTGCACAAGGCAGCGACGATCTTCGACCTCGTAGCCCAATTCGCCGAACTCGAGAACAACCACTTCCAGATGATCCGGCCGGTGCTTGGGAACTTCATGGCGGCGATCCATGAGGAGGAAGCGCACGTCGATCGGGTATGGGTGGGCGAACGGCCAAATGTGGAACTGCTCCACGTTGATCTGGCGGTCGACCAGTGAATCCACCCGCTCCCAGATCGGTTCAGATTGCGTTGGCATCGTCCAGACGCCGTCCGTATCAGGCAATCATACGCCGATTACGATTGTTTGGCTAGAGCCTGCGAAATAGGGCGATTAGAGGAGGAACTGAATCTTAGTGTGGGAATTGTCGCGGCTTCATGCCGTCTGCCGTTTCTCGATCAGTTCTCCCGCGTAGTGCTGGCGGCAATGCATCACCGAGCTGGTAATGTTGGCTAGCACTGCCTCATCGGCTAACTCGAACGGGTAGATGATTTCAAGGAAAACGGGAATATCTGCGAGACCCGCCTGACGCACGTCGCTCGCAAAAGAGGCGACATCGAAAAGACCGCGGTTATCGGGCCAGCCCCAGTGAGAATCACTCTGGAAGTCCGTATTCTGCAGATGAAAGGCACCGATGGACGGACCCAAGGCATTGAGCCATTCCGCCATGTGAGCTTTTGGACCGTATAGCGGCTGATACAACGCATGCCCGATGTCGACGAGAAGTTTCACTGGTATTTTGCAGCGGCCCTCCAGGTCATCCAAAAACTTTCGGCCTTGTTCCACGGTGTGTGGGATCTCCCGCGCGAGCGGCGTACATTCAACTTGAAGGCGCTCTAAACCAGCGACGGCCGCGGCCTGCGACAATTCCCCCACGGCCTCGAGCAAGTCACGGTAGCGTTCGTCGCGCCGCCTCGGATCAGACGCATCGGTGACACTCATTCCTCCGAGCGGGCCCCCGGAAGCTTTGGCGCCTACTTCCGCCGCGACATCGAATGCTCGCTTCCACCATTCGAGCGATGCACGCCGCCCGCTCGCGTCAGGGTGCAGCAAGCCATCGAAGCAATAGTTGGCCAGGCCGCTGAAGGCGCTCTCAATGACGATTCCCCAATCGTTTGCGGCATTCCGGACCTCCGCAGCCATCGTGTGGCGAATAGAATCCGGCCACCATGGATCCAGCAGATCGTAGGTAAACTGGACCAGGTTCAGGCCGAGCGTCTCGCGCACCATCCTGGCCCAAACGGGCGGTTCGGGCCAGCGTTTTATAGCGAAACTGAGATTGACTCCGAAGTTCATGACAACCCTCCTTGCCCGGGGCTATTCCAGGTTGGTATGGCGAGCGCGCATCTGGTCAGCCGACTGACCGGTTTTGTCGCGCAGCAGGATCGAAATCAGGTCGAAGAAGACCAGTTGGGCAGCCTCGTAGAGGCTACCCATTGGCAAGAGGCTGGTGCCGCCACCTTCATCAGTAGCCATGGTTTGAGCGGGCAACTCGATTACCACGTCTGCCATAGCGGGAGCGGGTCCGCTGGGCTGTGCTGTCACGATCATTGTCCGTGCTCCGGCCTCACGCGCGACCGTGAGCAGAGCCATGACGGTAGAAAAGATACCTGGGCCTGCGCTGGCAATCAGTAGATCGCCCTTTCCAAGGGGTGGCGTCGTCATGTCGCCGACAACGTGCGCGTCCAGACCCAAGTGCATTAAACGCATGCATAGCGCCTTCATCATCAGGCCCTCGCGGCCGACTCCGTAACAGGCGACACGCCGGGCGGTCAGAATTTCCTTGCACATCCGGTCGGCGGTGTCCGCCCCCAGATGCTTGAATACCGAATCGATCTCCGAGAGCGCCTGCTGGGCCATTACTTGCATCCGATGCCCCGCCTGCCCGCCTTCAGACGCGTGCATCGTCGCGGTTCCCCAGTCAGTTAGAATTCTAGCCGGAAAGTCGCCTGCCCTTGCCGGTTAGGGAGTTGTGAACTTAAATTGATAACCTGCCCGAATGTCGAATCGAGCGAGTTATTGTCAGGAGCTTGCAGTTGTGTACGTCCGAAAAGATTGAAGTAGTCGATGCGAAGAGTCGCCGTCACGCGTTCGCCAATGTGAAAGTATTTCATGGCCGCAATGTTCTCGTCCAGCAAGGGTGGTGTCCGCAAGGCGGCATAGGCGCGTAGCGAATCGCCGAGTTGCCACGGCCCCGTGTTAACGAACGCATTCGTCGGAAACTGCACCGGCTGAGGGCCAATATGATTCAAAAACCAGAGCAGCGACTTATCGTAGCTATACGTTGTGAGCGGAACACTGGGGTTAATGTCCGGCCGGTCAAAGCTATTCACGAGTAATGGATTGTAGGTATTGTAAGCCCCAAAGGGAAAGCCCCCTGCATAGGTCAGAATTGCGCTGAGCTGCCAACCACCCAAGATTTGGGATACGATGCCTCGTGAATTCAGATACTTTTTTCCATAGCCGACCGGTAACTCGTAAGTTAGAACCGTCTTCTGAGAGTACGCCTGGTCGAGAAAAGAGGGCACATATTCGGGCTTACTATCAAAAGCATTCAATCCGTTAGGTGAATAAGGGGCCGACCCGATGGCCGTGTTCCCCATGAGCCTTCCCATCGTCAGGTTGGCCAGGAAGCTCAAACCTCCGTCAAAGCGCTTTTCTAGCTGCAGTTGACCTGCATTGTAAAAGGTAGTTCCAGCCATTTCGTAGACCGGAAAAAAACCGGAGTATTGAGGAAATGGAGTAAGTGCTTGGATAACCGTAGCCGCTGCTCCAAACTGCTGGATAAATCCAGGGTAGGGAATCTTGATGCCGGCCGCGATAGCAGCCGGGGAGTTCACCGGCTCACCCAAGAGCGCTCCATATTGCAAGACGGAAGGATAAGGCTGGTTGGTCAGTGAGAGCGTGGTTGGGAGGTGAATCGCTCGATTGCCAACATAATTGGCCGTCAGGAACATCTTCCAGGGAAGCTCTCTCTGCACGCCCGCATTCCAAGCAGAAAGGTAGGGCGCCCTTCCGTCCTTCTGAGGATTAAAGGCGAATATGACGCCTCCATTCCCGATTGATGGGCTGAAAGGCGTTGGCTGCGGCAAAGGCAGCGGGTTTGTATCCCAACTTCCCACGCCTGGAACACTGCCACCGCTCGAGTTGCGGAGGTAAGTGCCGGCTAACAGGGATGACATGAAGGAGGCTGTGAAGGCTGTCCCAAATTCATAAGCCCCACCATCCAACATGGTCATGTAGCCACCGGCCCGGAGCACCGTCTTAGAGTTGAGCCGGTAGGCAATGCCACCCCGCGGCTGAAAGTTTTTCCAGTGAATGTCCGCGCGCGTGATTCCGGAGCATCCCGCGCAATCGCCGAATTTTGTCGCACCGCCGGGTATTCCACCAGCGCCCGGATCGGGTGTACTAGCATTCACATAAATGATCTGATTATTTGTCTCCGTAAACGGGACCATGATGTCCCACCGCAGGCCGAGATTTACGGTAAGGCGGTCCGTGACTTTGATCTCGTCCTCAGCATATAGGGCGTACTCTTCGTCTCGCAGGTGGTCCAGGGGAGAAAGCTGGCGTATATCAGAATCGGCTAGCCCCAGAAGAAAACTTGCGAAGGAGCTGCCGTCGCTACCGAAATTCGGATCGTTGGAATTCGGAATAGATGTCGTGCGCTGGCTAAAATTGTATGTTCCACTGCAAAACTGGCACGAGATAATGTCCTGAAACTTCTTCCGCCACTGTCCGCCAAAGTTGAATGTATGGCGTCCTTTAGTCCACAACCAGTTATTGACTGCCACGAGCCCTAACATACGGTTGTTGATCTCGGTGAGTCCACCGCTGCAGCACGCAAGATAAGCGCCCCCATTGACGCCCCAGGCCGTCGGCGCGTTTTGTCCATCGAAGCCAATCAATGGAAATGTGTTGCCACCGGGAGTGCCGGGAAAAGAGACGTTCTGGTTGGCATTCGACTGACTCGTGATGTAGCCGATCCAATCGGCCCCCGCAGTTACCGCGAGATGGGGAGTTATGGTCTTCACGTAGTTCAGCAGAAAACCTGAACCGAGATTACTGTTATTAGCTCCGCTTTGCAACGGGTTAGTGAAAGGGACGATGGGGGGATTATTACCGGGGAAGGAAGGTTGCGTTACCGAGTCCCGCCACTGGCTCCAGTGGATGCTTTGGCTGGAACTGATGTTGTAGTCTATCGTGTAACTCCATAGATGCTGGTTAATCGCCACCGAGTGAACTGCCGGTAGCTCATTGCTCTGGAGGCCAGAAACCAGTCCGGTAGTGTTGGGGTCGGGAATGAGGGGCAGAATGGATTTCGCAAGAGCACTGAACCGGTAGGCCGGGATAATATTGCCGGGAAATTGCATTCCGGTAGTTGGATCGTAGATGGGGATCTGAGCCCCACTTGCGTTTACGAAGTTGCTAAAATCGCCGTTCTTCATTGCCGTAGTCGGCACCGTGCCGATCTGGTTCTGAGCCTGATTCTGTTTGAACCAATCCTGGGAGGTAGAGAAGAACAAGCGGTTTTTCCCGTTGAACAGCTTCGGGATCATGATAGGGCCGCTGAGCGTAAACCCGTAATCATTTTGCTGGTCAACGGGGGGAATAGGC
>JAFATG010000306.1 GCA_019244055.1 Acidobacteriaceae bacterium
CAGGGTCGGCGCTCCTGGCTCAGGCTGCATGAGAAAGGGGGCAAACGGCACGAGGTGCCCTGCCATCACAGCCTAGACGAATACCTTGACGCCTGGATCGCCGCGGCCGGGATTGGCAACGACAAGAAGGGACCGCTATTCCGGACGTTTAAACGGGGCGACAAGCTGACCGACCATGCGATGATGCGCAGTGACGTGCTTTACATGATTAAGCGCCGGGCCAAAGGGGCCGGCCTGCCCTACTCTACTTGTTGCCACACTTTTCGGGCGACCGGCATTACGGCCTATCTGCAAAACGGCGGCACGCTGGAGCACGCTCAGCAAATTGCCGCGCATCAGTCACCGCGTACCACGAAGCTCTACGATCGGACCAAGGATGAGATTTCACTCGACGAGGTCGAAAAGATCAAATTCTGAAGTAAACCTTTCGTTTTCTCGGGCCTAGGTGCAATCCATTGTTTGACGCAGCAACACCCCGCGCTTATCGGATAACAGGGACGGTGATTATTGCAACGCCTTCGCCGCTTGGATCATCTGTTCCGACCTGGCCCGAACCCAGGGCGCCGGGCGGTGCTTCTCGTCGGCCGGCGCGAAGACGACGTCGCCCTCTGCAAGCTCGTGCCGTTTTTGCTCGGTTTCTACAAAGCCCTTGCCCTTGGTCACGAGCAAAACCTGATCGCAGCCATGGATGTGCATTCGGGTGTGGGCGCCGTGATCGAAGTGGATTACGTTGATGCTCACCTCCTTACTCTCGTCGGTGAGACCCTGACGCGAAACGTGTTCGGCACCGTGGAAGAATGTGGTTGCGCGGCTCATGCTCTGGCGCGGTACTTCTAACAGCTTGAGATCTTCATCAGGCTCTCCTTGAGCGATTCGCGAGACGCGATCGCGAATCAATTAACATGTGGACGAAGCTCGTTCCAAGGCGCGGAATCCGACGCCGCGCAAGCCCTGCCACTCGCATCATGCGATCAATGGCCGTCTTCGATGAAGTGATGCTCCGTAGCTAGGGACATTGAACTAAAGGATGACGGAGATTGCTGGTGATCATCACCGAGTGCAGCTCGCAGCGCTGAGCGATAAGCGTGAATAGCAAACCGGTCCTCTTCGGCCGCTCTGCTTGATGTGGCCGATGTCGTCGAGATCAGCAGCTCCGCGCTATTGATCGCAAGAGACGCGGCTGCGTCAGATCTCGCCCATTCCCCGTGGCCATTCAAGGTGCGGCGAGTCGAAGTCCCAGTTCCGGCTGATCGTGTCCAGAAGCCGAGGCTATATCCTGTTCGCGTGGCGTCGAAGTCTGGAGACGGTCAGTGGCATTCCGACCTGGGCAAGGGAGTCAATGAAATCGTCGGGGGTCATCGCCGGCGCTCGCAGGCGACTGCGCATTCCGGCAATAGCACTGATAGCTTCAGCCTCATTCAGATCAAACAGGTAGTCGACGAACGAATCAGGGTGTGCCGCAACTATATTATATGGACGCAGAGCCGCCGCTGGGAAATCGTTAAGATTGACGGTTATTATCAGTTCAGCCCGAGCATAAACGGCCGTCGCCAGAACATGGCGATCGTCAGCGTCGGGCAGATTAAGTGACGGAATAAGTCTTTCGAAGCCGGAAACCATGGCCGCGGGAAACGCTCGATCCATCGCGCTGCGAGTCGCTTCGAGCTGTGTCTTTGATAGATCTGGCCGATTCGCCAGGACGTTGGTCATCCACTCTTCGTGGATCGAGTTGGACCAAATCGGACGAAAGAGACCTGCAGCGGCGAGACTTAGAAGAAGATCGCGAAGCCGGGCGGGATAGAGAACGCAGGAGTCCAGCAGCGCCGGAATTGCCGCCACACAACCCTAGTAGAGCTTGAGTTCCTGAGCTTGGGCGGCGAGAACATCGAGTGCTTCGTCTCGAATAGCGTCGGTCTTGCGCTTGTATTCCAGCAACGCCGAGAGTGGAATCCTGCGATGCGCACCCACCTTTCGGAAAGCGATTTCACCTTTCTCTAGTAACCCGATGACGAACGGCCGTGACACGTTCAGAATTTCCGCCGCCTCATAGGTTGTGAGTTCCCTGCGCAATGGGACGATAGTCACGGAATTACCAGCAGCCATCTGCTTTAGGATCTCAAGCAAGAGCTCGAATCTAATGGTGGAAGAGGCACGTTCCGAGAGACGCCGGTGCGGCTCCGAAATTTCAGTCTGACCAACTCTTTGGGTGGACCACCAGCCCGGGTAGACAGAGCCCTCAGGGTTTCCAGAGCGGCCTCGGAATCGTCGCTCGCCGCTCGCTTAGGCCCGTTCGCTATCGAGCGCATCTTAAAGCTATACCCCTTATGCGCAATATGTGCAATATTCGCAATAGATGAGAACTCGCGATCGGCGCTGCTCTTTTCTTTCGACCATGGATATCGATCCAGACAAAATTGACGAAGCCATTCTGGCGCTTCTCTACTTAACGCTGCACGACGGCTCCAGAGCATGGAAAGGCTTTGAATGGGAGGCCATGAACCGCTTCACGAGAAGGGGTTCATTTCAAATCCCGTCGGCAAGGCCAAATCGGTGCTCCTGACCGAGAAAGGACTTCAGGAGTCGGAACGGTAAGGGTGACTATGGCCCGCGCGTCGGAAGCGCGGGCCTCCTATCAACAGGGGCAAGGTTCGCACCATCTGATTAACCGCAGAGCCTGTTCGCTGCTTGACCCATTTAGCTTCGAGTGGCTGTCTTGTGGTTGGGAAGGTCCAATGGTACGCCAAAACTTTGGGCGCGACTTCGGCGGCTTCGATGTCATCCCACCGCTCCCGCTTAGGAGCAACAACGTTACAGGGTTTGGCCGCCATCGATGACCATAGCGTGGCCGGTGACGAAGGCGGCAGCATCCGAACATAGCCAAACAACGGCCGCCGCGATCTCCTCAGGCTTCCCCATCCTTCCAACCGGCTCCTGCGCTATCACCCTGTCTCGTCCTTCGCGGGTGGCCCCAGTGAATCGCTGCATCATCGGAGTATCGATGATCCCTGGGCACACAGCGTTCACGCGGATGTTCGACTGTGCGTAATCGAGCGCCGCCGCCTTGGTGAGGCCGACAACCCCGTGTTTCGCGGCAACGTACGCGGCTTGACCCGCGAAGCCTTTAAGGCCAGCGCCCGAGGAGGTGTTAATGATCGCCCCGCTCCCCTGCTTGAGCATTAAGGGAATCTCGTACTTCATGCATAGGAACACGCCCCGGAGATTGATGTCGACGAGTCTGTCCCAATCCGTCTCCGTGATATCCGCTGTCGCCATCACCGGCTGTTCGACGCCTGCGTTGTTGAAGGTAAAGTCGAGCCGCCCGAAGGTTTCGATGGCCTTGTCGATAGCCGCTTTCACGTCTTCGGCCCGCGCTACGTTGCATGTGACGGCGAGCGTGTGCCCGCCGAATTCCTCGATCATGCCCGCCGTTTCTTGATTGCCCCGCTCGGAAACGTCAGCCACCACCACGCTCGCGCCCTCGCGGGCAAACGCCAGCGACGTTGCACGACCAATGCCGTTTGCCGCTCCGGTGACAAATGCCACCCTTCCTGCGTAATTTCCATTCTTAGCCGTCATATTCTTCACTCCTCGTTTTCGCCTGACCTATCACCGGATCTGTCGTTATCACCATTTGTCATGAAGAATTCGAAGACATACGAGAAGCTCAAGAGTTCGCCGGACCTACTCGCAATCGCCGCGAGCGCAGCCTTTGCGTAACCGCTCCCCGGCGTCCGCTTGTTGCATTGCGCAAAACCGGTATCCATGAAGTATGGACAGCGTGTGCGCTGCATCAGGTTGCCGCCATTAGTCGCCAGGTTTCGCAGTTGAGGCGATGCTCCCGAAAGAATCGCCTGCGACAGGAGCGGATAACGCTTGCGTATCAGAGGATGATTGGCGGTGTCGCTGTTGCGGGCCGTCGCGCCCAGCCGCAGACCACCGTCAGGCAGCCTTTCAATCTGCGCCAGCGGCAACCGATTGATATCTATTATAATGGCCGGCGCCTCAACCCCGTTGCGCATAAGATCGACCAGATTGGT
Organism: Acidobacteriaceae bacterium; assembly: GCA_019244055.1. Lineage (GTDB taxonomy): Bacteria > Acidobacteriota > Terriglobia > Bryobacterales > Bryobacteraceae > Bog-105. The sequence goes on from JAFATG010000306.1 coordinate 4,038, forward strand.
ACCCACTTCCTCCTCGGCCGCTGGGCCGCCGCCAAAACGTCCAGGATCGAAATGATCGTCGTGAGATGACATGAAAGCCTCATTACGGGATAGTTTAACCCGTCTGGTTTATGCGGGTTCGTGTTGGCCGCTCGGCCTATTTCTACTGTCTATATGAAACGCTAAATCGGCGGCAGCGCAGTTTTGACAGTTTTGACAATGCTATTAAGAAAGGTCGAACGACCGCTCTTACGCTAATCGCGAACGCCTTATTTGAGATGGCCCTATCGCAGAAGAACCTTGGCGCAACTATCTACTGGCTCAAGATTCACGGCGGCCCACTATGGCGCCAGGATCAGAACTACGATGTAAAACATTCTGGCGAGGTCCAGCATAACGTTGTTGCCGACCGGCAGAAGCTAGTCGAGCAGTTACGCCGGCTTAACGATACTAAACCTGAACTAATGGCCGAACTGCGCGAGCTGCGGAGACGTGAACACGAAATCCTGGACCAAGTAGCTGAGAAGCCGGCCATCGAGACCACGGTGCACGAAGAATGAAGCAACAGGATGAGCGGACGGAGCTATTAGAAATAATTCGAGATACCCTAGACGAGGTTTGCCAAGAGTTAACCGACATAGTTGCCTTTTCTAAACAATTACCTGATGCCTCAGTGTTAATTGATTCTTTCAATCAAGACATTCACCACATTCGACAATTGCAAGTCCAGGTAGAAGAGTTATTATTTCGAGGGCGTAAACGCTCTTTGTTGGCTACCTAATAGATAAACAAAGATTTAGCCAAGTTTCTGTGGAACCGCCTGCAATAGAGACGACGGCGCGCGAAGAATGAAAACCGCACAACCTGGTAGTTGCTGGCGCATCCTGGTGCAAAATCCGACGTTAGACATGCGCAGCGGCAATTATCGGGCGCTCGATGAGGGTGGCTATGAACCTGGTGGCATACTCGACGAGGTAGTCATTGTCTTTGACTCAGAGCACCAGAACGAAACCACGCTGCACCTAGAGCAAATGAATGCTCGCGATTGGTTCCTTCGCATAGGAGATCTGCAATTCAGCGTCCGTATGAAAAAGCCCGGCCAACTCGAGATGGTGCTATACGGTGGCGGGGGCACCGTATTTAAGGATAAGCGCGGAGAGCAATGATTGCGATAGTCGGCACGCACACAATCGGGGCGCACGAAGAATGACTTGGCTGGTTGAACAGGCGGACGTACTGGAGTGGGCGAGCGAGCAATTATGAAGAAGGTGAACCCGAATAATTACCGAATAGAGCGTGGCTCAATGATCGATGAGCTCTATGAAGAATTAGAGTGGTACGCGAGCGGGGATGGGCGACGGCTCGGACTCGTGCTGCGTGACAAAATCGACAATGATTATTCGTGGGTGGTGCTGGAGCCGGACGACAATAATCTCAATCGCGCCGTGGACATGGAGGTGGGTTATGTATCGATCGATGATGCGCGCGCGGATCTGCGTGGCAAACTGCATCACGAGAGGAATGAGTTGTTATGAAAATCGACATTGTTACGAACCGTCGTGAGTGGTCAGCATCTCCTGCGGGCTCTGAAGAGTTGCGATTCGCGAAGGGACATTTCTGAGGGATAACGATGACCACAGCGCAGGAAATCGAAAAACTACTACATGATCACCGCGCATGGCTTAAGGACAGGACTACACTGCGCGAAGTGAACAGCACGTGGGTTGAAATTACGACGCCCTATCTAGGGTGGTATGTTTTTCAGCGCGGCGAAAGCAGCGCCCGGCGCGGTTTCATAGATTTGGACAGGCTGAATAATAGGGTGTACTCCAATTTGCATGACCACGGCCGTCTATATCCGCGTATCCTCGCCCAAGGGGCAAAAGATTGACAGCCAGCGCGCCGAGCTCGAGGCATGGACTAAGCGCCAGCGCATCAAAGACGTCCGCTGGTTCGAGGATCGCGACAGCGCGACCAACCTGCAACGCGATGCTTTTCAGACACTGCGGTCGCGCTTCAATTGACGCTCGGGAAGCTGCACCAGAATAGAATGAGCTCGGTGAGCAACCTGTTTGGTGTAATCATTTCCAGTTTAGGCCCGTCCTCCCTACAAGGTCGTAAGAGCTTTCGACAGGCGAGCACGGAAGCACGCGGCGAGTGCTCCTGAGTACGATCTATGCCGTCACCCCGCGGTTAACTGATAACGAAACTCTACCCGACGCAGATCCCGCGCGGCCTACTGTTTAGCTGCATTGTGTGTTGCCACGCCGAAGTCATACGCATGCCATTTACCACGTTGCTACACATCGACCACTAGCGGCACACACCATGAGAACGTACCTAATATAGACGAGCGAAGCTCTGAAAACGTCGCACCCGATCTTGCTAGTGCTTGTCTTCAGAGGGCACTCTCGTGACACAAGAGACTAGACTCGCGCGTAAGCTTCCCAAGTTCGCGATATTTATCTTTCTTGTTACCATCTCAGCAGTTGCGCCCGCCGCTATCGGGGCCAACACGGGCAATCAGCCCAGCAATCCGTTCTCGGCCTGTGCCGCGCTATCCACTCAGACACAACAGGCAGCATTCAAACTGATCAAGTCGGAAGCTTGCAACGAACTGAATCTGATTGTGATTGGCGTTAATTCGGGGAATGACATTGGTCCAGCTATCGTGACGCTCTTTACTGACCTGCAGACGCAATTTTCTCTGACCCCGCTCTGTGCTGCCTCGCTCATAGGCGTCTTCGCTCAAAGGCTGGTCACTGCTCAGGTCAGTGCTGCATCGTGCCCCGCCCAGAATTGATCTAAGGCAACCACCGTTAGCCCGTGCCTAAGCATAGCGGGCGTTGCGTAATGAGGATGTGCGCTTAATTGGGTGCGGGCGTCAGGGTCGCGGGGACGCACATTCGAGGTCCTGGACGGGTGTGGGTCCGGCAGATGCCCGGTTCGAGCAGCCCAACCCCGACCAGCCCATTCGGGGAAGTCGTCTTAGCTCAATTGCATAGCCGCGCTCGGGGCCCGGGCCCGAGCGATGACTGTTTGTTATGGCAAACTATCCACGGGTTGTCTTCTGTCGAAAACTGGTGTGCTCGACTTGCGTTGAGCAATCTAAAGTTGGAGACTGAGTGACGCGCCGGCGGTCGAGCTTGGGATAAGCAGCGCCACTTCGGAGGGGGGGGCAGCCGGAGCAGCACTTAGGACCGCCGGCACCCGCACACCGTACCAGTTTGCCACGCAGTTTGCCAGCCGTTAACGTCTACTGACAGCTGGTGGAGAGTTCCTGCTGCCAGACCCGCGCCTTGACAGAGCGGCGCCGGTTCAGGCATTTGCGAGCACCCTGCGCACAACTATCGATGCGGAGCGCGATAGCTCGGGATTGGAAATTCATAGAGCCGGTGTCAGGGAACACCGGTTGAGGGGTTGGCTGGTTTGCGTCTTCCCTATTCCGCTTTATTAGTCGGGCCGCGCCCGCAACTCACGTGGCCGCGCTCCTCGGCGGGCGCAACGATCCCTTCCTGCTCCATCTGCTCAACTATTCTAGCCGCGCGGTTGTACCCGATTCTGAGTCGACGCTGGAGCATTGAGATCGAGGCCTGCCCGGCGTCGAGCACGATCTGCAACGCTTCGTCATAGAGTTGGTCACGCGCTCGTTCGTCTGCGAGCTGTCGTGCGTCCCCGTTGCGGAAGTGTCTAGGATCTCCAACTGATAGTCGGGTGTGCCTTGGGCCCGGAGAAAATCACAAAGTTTTCGGATCTCCGCCTCGGAAACAAAGGGCCCTTGCAAGCGCCGAAGCGCGGCACTCCCAGGCGACAGAAACAGCATATCGCCGGAACCCAGCAAACGCTCGGCACCAATTGAATCGAGAATCGTGCGTGAATCGCCGCGCGAACTTACTTGGAAAGAAATCCGTGCCGGCAGATTCGCCTTGATCAGGCCGGTAATGACGTCCACCGATGGCCGCTGGGTAGCCAGCATGAGGTGAATTCCGGCGGCGCGCGCCTTCTGTGCGAGCCGGGTTATATCCCGTTCGACCGTCTTGCCGTGACTCAGTAAAAGATCGGCAAGTTCATCGATCACGATTACGATTTTCGGCAGGCGCTGTTTTGGCGCGTCGGTCTCTTCCCCACGAGCGCCGACATTCGCCCTTGATGCGGTGCCTCGCGAGAGCAGCCCATTCTCGATCACCCGCGAGAGCAGCCCATTCTCGATCACCCGATTGTAGCCATCGACGTTGCGGACCTCTAGTTCCTGCATCGCCCTATAGCGTATCTCCATTTCAGCCGTCGCCCACGAGAGCGTCGCTGCAGCCTTATCGAGATCCATCACCACGGGCACCAGCAAATGAGGGATACCCTCGTAGACCGACAACTCCAACATTTTGGGATCGATCAGGATTAATCGAACATCCTCGGCGGTGGCCTTAAAGAGGATCGAGGCCAGCATCGCATGAATGGATACCGACTTCCCCGACCCGGTGGTACCAGCAATGAGCAGATGTGGCATCGCTGCCAGATCGGCCCAGACCGAGCGGCCGATCGTGTCCTTGCCGAGAGCGAGCGTAAGTTGGCTGGCCGCCGCCGTCTTGAATTCCCTAGCCTTGAGTAGCTCCGTCAGATAGACCGTCTCGCGCCTGGCATTGGCGATCTCGATACCGACCGCGGCCTCGCCGGGAATCGGTGCCAGAATACGTACTGACGGCGCCCTGAGCACCAGCGAGAGGTCGTCGGCTAAATTGACGATCTGGCTGACCCTCACTCCCTCGCCCGGTTCCAGTTTGTACAGCGTGACCACAGGGCCCGGCTGGATTTCGATTACCCGCGCCTGTACACCAAATCCCGCGAGCTTCTGTTCCAGCACCCGTGCGCTGCGCGCGAGTGCCTCTTCGTCCGGTTTCGATTTCGCCAGGGGAGGATTATCGAGTAGATCGAGCCGCGGCAGTTTGTAGCGTTTCACGCGGGTGGGACGCTGGCGCGCCGTTTCTGCAAGCAAGATTACCGGTTCCGGAGCGGATGACGTGGACGCGCTGCTCTCGCGCGGAGGAAGCAGAGCCGGGACCTTATCGACAGGCACTTTCGCCGGCACTGAATCTCCGTGTTGGTGAGATCCTGGACTGGAGTCTGATTTTCCGGAACGAGGTTTCGACGAGAGCGCAATCTCTCGCGGCCCGCGCTTCGTTAACAATCCAACCGTGCCGACGATGGCGAGCA
>JAFATG010000154.1 GCA_019244055.1 Acidobacteriaceae bacterium
CCCTATCTGGTACGCGATTTTCCGAATGTGTCCAGTTATGTGGCCACCTTCAGCAGCGCGAGCACCTCGGAAGTCGCTGCCGCGCGGGCCATTCTTGGCGAGATCCCGATCACCGGCAAACTTCCCGTGTCCATACCCGGTTTGGCAAAGGTGGGCGACGGATTGGATGTACCGGCCCACCCGTATGTGGCATCTACACCTAACGGAACGCCATGATACAGATAACCTGGCTTGGACACGCGACATTCGAGCTTCGCTTCGATTCAGGTGAAGTGCTAATCACTGACCCGTGGATCGAGGGCAATCCGGCTTACCCGAACGATTACAAAATCAAAGCCGTCGATGCGATTTCGGTTTCACATGGCCATTTCGATCACATCAATGACGTTGTTCCCTTAGCCAAAAAATTCAGGCCTAAGGTCGTCGGGATCTTCGAAGTCACGTCCTGGCTCGAGAGTAAGGGTGTCAAAAACACCGTAGGCATGAACAAAGGCGGAACGGTTGACCTGGGTTTCGTGAAGCTCACTATGACGCACGCGCTGCATAGCGCCGCGATCAAAGACGGGAACGAGTTCGTCTATGGAGGCGAAGCCGCAGGGTACGTGTTCACTCTTAAGGACGGCCGCCGTGCCTATTTCGCGGGCGACACTATGGTGTTTGGCGACATGTCTCTAATGGCCGAGCTCTACCATCCCGATATCGCTTTTCTGCCCATCGGTGATCATTTCACGATGGGTCCCGACCAGGCCGCGCTCGCTACCCGCCTCCTAAAGGTGAAAAAAGTAATTCCGATGCACTACGGCACCTTTCCCTTGCTAACCGGCACGCCCGAAGCGCTGTCCTCACTGCTCCACAACGACCCGGTCCAAGTCTGGACGCTTCCCAAAGGCGAAGGGGTCGAATGGTAAAAACCGTGGCTGCGGTGTGGCGCCGGAAACGGTGGGCGTTATGCGTAGCGCTGCTCGCAGGCGTGACGGCAATGCCAGGCTCCGATCAGAGTACAAACGTGATCCATGGCAAAGCCGGCATCGTGCTACCCGCGCCACCTGCTGTCAAAAGAGTGCCGGTAGTGGATGAATACAAGAGCGCCGTCTCTCCTCAGCCGGTGAAAGTCGTTGACTACTACCGCTGGCTGGAAGATCCCCACAGCCCTGAGACGCGAGCTTACATCGCTGCGCAGAACGCCTACACGCAACGGTATCTGGACCAGGTCAAGATCCTGCCGCAGGTCCGCGAGCAGATGGCAAATCTCTTACGCGTAGACGTTACCGGTATTCCCCAGCCCCGCGGCAACCACTACTTCTTCACCAAGCGGCTGGCGGCGGAGAACCAGGCTTCCATCTATATGCGCACCGGTCTTCACGGCACGGACGAGCGGCTGATCGATGCCAATAAGCTGAGCGCGGACCAGAACACGTCCGTAACGATTGTCAACTTAAGCGAGGATGGGTCGCTGATGGCGTACGGTATTCGCGTTGGCGGTGCTGATGAAGAGGAGATCCATTTTCTCAACCTGGCGACTCGCAAAGATGACGCCGACGTGCTGCCCAGCGCGCGGTATTACGGCGTCGGCATAAGCCCGGACGGCAAGGGCGTCTACTACTCCAAATTCTTCCCGCACGAAGGGACACGCGTTTTCTCTCATTCATTCGGCACGCCGGTTTCGAGTGACAAGATCGTTTTCAACCGGGAGTACCGAGGCGAAAAACTGGGCGAGATCGACAACGTCGGCATTTATGTCACGGAGAACGGACATTATCTGGTGCTGCAAGTCGGGCACGGCGTGCCGGCGAAACGCGAAGACATCCTGTTGAAGGACTTGCGCGATCCGCACTCCGAAATTGTGCCGCTCATTTACGGCATCGAGAGCCGCTTCTCCGTATTCGACGTGGATGACAGCTTCTATGTCGACACGGATTACAAGGCTCCGAACCATCGTGTCCTCGAAGTGAAGCTCGGCCAGTCTCCGGATCAGTGGCGGACGATCCTACCTGAAAGCGCGGATGCCATCGAGCAGGTGAGTGTCGTGGATCGCAAACTCTGGGTCCTGACGTTGAAGGGTGTAAGGAGCGAGCTGACAGTCTACGCGCTTGACGGGAGGGCCACAGGCAAGATCGACTTCCCCGGAATGGGAGCAGGTACCACGCTGTTCGGCCGGGCCGATGAAAAAGACGGCTTCTACAGGTTTGAGTCAATCATAAAGCCGCCGATCATTTACCATTACGACACCGCGACCGGCCGCTCCGAGGTTTTCGTCGCGGAGAAAGAGCCCTTCGATTCGAATGAGTTTGAGATGAAGCAGGTCTTTTACAATTCTGAGGACGGCACCCGCGTGCCAATGTTCATCGCCGGCCGCAAAGGTCTGAAGCGAGATGGTAGCGAACGGCTTCTGATGACGGGATACGGCGGCTTTGCCCTGAGCCAAAAGCCGGTGTGGAGTTCCGAGTACGCGTGGTGGATGCAGCAAGGTGGCTGGTTCGCTCTGCCGGACATCCGTGGCGGTAATGAGTACGGCGAAGCCTGGCACAAAGCGGCGATGTTCGACAAGAAGCAGAACGTGTTCAACGACTGGTTCGCCGCAGGCGAGTATCTGATTCGCGAAAAATATACGTCACCGGAACATTTTGCGATTCGCGGCCGCTCGAACGGCGGCCTCTTAATGGGCGCATCCATGACGCAGCGCCCGGACCTCTTCGGTGCCATCTGGTGCGGATATCCGTTGCTCGACATGCTGCGCTATCAGCGCTTCTTAATGGGCCGGACCTGGACGACCGAATACGGTTCAGCGGAGAACCCGGCGGATTTTCTATATATTTACAAATATTCGCCGTACCAACACGTTGACGCAGGCACGAAGTATCCCGCGATCATGTTTTTCACGGGCGACGGCGATACGCGTGTGGATCCGATGAACGCCCGCAAAATGGCCGCGTTGATGCAGGCCTCGAGTGCTAGCGGCCGGCCGGTGTTGTTGCACTACAGCCTGAAGGGCGGCCACAGTGCCGGAGTCTCCCAGAGGCAGTTGGTCGAGGACTATGCGGACGAGATGGCCTTCCTGTGGACCGAAACCGGCAGCGAGTAAGACAGCACGGGCCCCGGAATTAGGTGGCGGCGAGTAGCAAGGCAGACGACAAACATCGATCGTCCGCCCATACAGGACCAAGCAATCAGTTTCCCCGGAATTGAGCTTGCGGTCGAATTCGCCGCTTTCAGACGAAGAGATCGTGGAGCGCGTCCGAGCGGGCGATATAGCGCTTTATGAGGTTCTCATGCGCCGCTATAATCAGCGGTTGTTCCGAATCGCGCGTACCATTCTTCGCGACGATGATGAAGCTGAGTACGTGATACAGGATGCGTATGTCCGGGCGTATGCGTGGCTTGATCAGTTTGCCGGGAGAGCTCAGTTCTCCACGTGGCTGGCGAAAATTGCGATTCACGAAGCCTCGAGCCGGTTGCGAAAACGCAAGCGGATTTGGGAGCTGCCTGGATTTGACGGAAGAGACGGTTAAAGTGCGGCTGCTTCGAGCTCGCCAGATGCTCAGAAAGGAACGCTACGCACAGGTGGGCGCAACCAGTTCACGAGCGTTCCAGTTCCTTGATGCACGGTGTGATCGCGTGGTGCAGGGTGTTTTTGACCGGATTGCAGCAGGTCAGCGGTAATCAAAGGCAGACGGCAAAAGGCGACCGTGAGCCCCCACCGCCGCTGTGATAGCCTTCGCCAATGTCGACTTCAGCCAAATCAGCACTTGATCAGATCAGGCTCGCGATGGCCAGCACGAACGATCTCTTTAATACCGAGGTGTTCGGCAAGCGAAATTTCGACGCTCTGGATGACATCTACACGTCCAACGCTCGCATTCTTCCGCCAGGGTCGCCAATGATTTCGGGCCGCGCGGCAATCAA
>JAFATG010000119.1 GCA_019244055.1 Acidobacteriaceae bacterium
ATAGCTCCGGATTGGACCAGCCGAGCCGGCTTATAGGAGAGTAACCCATGGCACGGCATCGGAGGTTCAACTTCGAGTTCAAGCGAGAAGTGGTGCTCGATGTTCTGGAGGAACGGGTTGGCCTGCGCGAAATGGCACGGAAGCATAGCATTTCACGCAGTCTCATCCGCCTGTGGATCCAGAAGTACGAAACCGGACAACTCACAGACGAACTCGATGAAGTGCGTATTGCCGAGTACGAGGGCAGGATCGCCGAGCTGGAGCGCAAGGTTGGCCAGCTTACGATGGAAAATGACCTCTTGAAAAAAGGGGCGCGCTGGGCACGCCGGCCCAACGACGACTGTCTCTCCAGCAATTCAATTGTGAGCGGCCCGAAGGTTTCTCCGTCGCGCGGAGATGCCGAACGATGAAACTGTCACGCTCGACCTACTACTACCGCTCCCGCCGCGCGGCGGCGCGGGAAAAAACGCTGCGCGAGCGCATCGTCACTATCTGCGAGGAATTCCCCCGCTACGGCTATCGACGCGTAACGCACCAACTCCGTGCCGAAGGGATGTCGATCAATCATAAGGCGGTAGCCCGCATCATGCGTGAAAATGGGCTTCAGGTGCGGCCTTTACGTCGCTTCGTGCGAACCACTGACAGTGACCACGAGAGCCCAATCTTCCCCAATCTGGCGGCTGGGATGATTCCCGATGGACCCAATCAGCTGTGGGTTGCCGACCTGACTTATGTCGCCATCGCAGTTGGCTTTGTCTATGTGGCGGTGATACTCGATGCCTGGTCCAGACGGGTGGTCGGCTATGCAATCTCGCGGCGCATTGATACTCGTCTGACATTGGCTGCCTTACGAGCCGCGGTGGAAGCACGGCGGCCGGTACCAGGATGTATCCACCACTCGGATCGTGGCGGTCAGTACGCCGCTGATCTTTACCGCAAAGCTTTGCATGAATTTGGGTTACGGGGCTCGATGGGTCGACGCGGCAATCCTTACGACAACGCCAAAGCCGAGACGTTCATGAAGACACTCAAGTGCGAGCACGTCTATCTCAACGAATACCGGTATTTTGCAGATGTCGTTGAGCGCGTCCCAGTGTTCATCGACCAGGTTTACAACACGCGCAGATTGCACTCGGCACTCGGCTATTTGCCGCCAGTGCAATTTGAGGAGAAACATACACGGCAGCTGGACCAGTCTCTGGCCTGAAATCTGTCCAGTCCGAGGGGTTCACTCCAAAGTGGGCCAAATCAGCGGGTTACCCGCTATGTCGGGTCAAGCAGGGAAGGAACACGCGTGATGTGCCGGTTCAGACCAGAGCGGATATTCTCGCCTTCAACATGCGGTCGGCAAGTAGGCCGAATGCTCACTGGTGCTTTATAGAGCCCGAAAATTCAGCGTGGTCCCGGATTCCGTGGTCAAGACAGTGGTGACGAGGATTACTCACCTCGATCCCGTTTAGGAGACTACACAATCTCCACAGTCCGGGCCGTCCGCATGCAAGCTTGTTCCGAGGAGCAAAGCAGACATGCCTCGAAGACGCACGCCCCAAACCCTGTCGCCTTCAACGCCGGGCATACTGCAGCCGAACGCCGCGGGAGTGGACGTGGGCGCGACCGAAATCTACATCGCGGTTCCGGCTGATCGCGATCCACGACCGGTGCGGTGCTTCCGTACCTTCACGGCCGATTTAAATGCAGCGGCCGAATGGCTACGGCAGTGCGGCATCGAGAGTGTTGCGATGGAATCTACCGGCGTTTACTGGATTCCGTTTTTCCAGATTCTCGAGGCAACCGGCTTCAAGGTCTTTCTGGTCAATGCGCGTCATGTCAAAAACGTGCCTGGCCGCAAGACGGACGTGGCCGATTGTCAGTGGTTGCAATACCTGCACTCGGCAGGCCTCCTGCGAGGGTCGTTCAGACCTCCGCAGGCTGTATGTACGATCCGCTCGATTCTGCGCCACCGCGAAGGACTGGTACAGATAGCGAGCACTCATGTGCAGCATATGCAGAAGGCGTTGGACCAGATGAATCTGCAACTACACCATGTCATCAGCGACATCACCGGGCTGACCGGGACCGCGATCATCGAGGCTATTCTAAAGGGCGAACGCGATCCGGCAATTCTGTCGAAAATGCGGGATCGGCGAATCAAGGCCTCCGAAGAAACAATCGCTGCTGCCCTCATCGGTGATTATCGTCCCGAACATCTCTTTACCTTGCGCCAGTCTCTGGCAGCATATCGACATTGCCAGGAGCTGATCGCGGCTTGTGATGTTGAGATTGAGCAGTACCTGACAGCATTCGACTCGAAGAGCAACATCAAATTAGCGCCTTTGCGCAAGCCTAAGGATCGACACCGGCCGCGCCGCAACGAATTGAAGTTTGATCTCCGCGGTCATCTGTACCGAATTTTCGGCGTCGATTTGACCGAAGTTCCCGGACTCAACGCTCTGACGGCCCACGTCGTGTTAGCCGAAATTGGTCCCGACCTCTCGCGCTTCGCCAATGCATCAGCCTTCGTTTCCTGGCTCGGCTTGTGCCCGGATAACCGCGTCAGTGGCGGTAAGATCCTGTCGGTCAGAACTCGTGTGGTTAAAAATCGTGTCGCGATGGCCTTGCGCATGGCAGCCCAGTCGCTACATCGAAGCCAGTCCTACCTCGGCAACTATTACCGCCGGATGCGAACCAAACTCGGTACACCCAAGGCTATAACCGCAGCCGCTCATAAGCTTGCTCGCATCATTTATCACCTGCTAACCACCGGACAGCCATACGAAGAGAGCACCTTCGCTCAGTGCGAAATACAACACCGGATTCACATTGAAGCCAACCTGCAACGCCGTGCTCGCGATCTGGGCTTTGCCCTGGTGAGGATCTGTGACTCTTCTGAAACGTGCGGCTAAGTGTTCCTTAGGAGAGTATCGAAATCAGATGGGCTCTCTGATCGGCCACACAAAACGACGACTCGCCTCGAAATTGCGCTATACCCCACCGTCGATGGCGGGATCTGAGTATGCTGCTGGCTGATTCGGGCGATCCTCCGGCGCACCAGCGGTCCAGGTGGCGAGACTAAGGACAACGGCTCAACTCGTTGAGCAGCGCCTTAGCTTCTTTCAGGTCGGCGGTGTCGAAGCCTTCGGTGAACCAGTTGTAGATCTCGGCGAGCATTGTGCGCGCCTCGCCGTTGCGATCTTCTCTCGCGAGCAAGCGCGCGAGGCTCGTCGTCGCACGCAGTTCCCAGGACTTGGCGCTTTGCTTGCGCGCCATTTCAACTGCCTGCCAAAAGCAGTCCTCAGCCTGTGTGGCGCTGAACTCGTCTCGCATCAGCAGCAGCTCGCCTTTGCTTCGGTACAATCCAGGTCCGTTAATGATGGACCCGGTTCTGCTCATCAGGTCGAATGCCTGAGCAGAGGCCCTTAGTCCTTCCTCAGGTTGTCTTACCCGTTGTTACGTGTCTGCCAATAGGGCAAAACAATACGGCTGCCACAAGTCGAGTCCCCTTGCTTCAATCACCGCTATACTCTGACGTATCTGGGCTATTCCTTCTGCCGCGCGACCCTGATTTGCAAGTGCCCAACCTCGGAAAGCAACACCCAAAGCCCCCCAGAGGCTGAACCCATGTTGATGGCAAAGTGCAATGAGTGCCTCGGCCTGCCGTTGACTCTGCTCTACCTTTCGACACCGCACAGAGAGTTCAGTTGCGCCGTACAAAGCAATGGCCTGACTCAAAGGATGCGAAAGCTCGTCGGCCGACCTCAGCGACTCCTGAATCTTGCCAAGCGCCTGTTCCGGATAGCCAAGCACCCATAACGTGGCGGTCATTAGGACCAGGCAACTGGTCCCGATGTCATCGAAATCGCCAATACCGCGCGGGGACGTCAGCTTCAGCGGATCATTAAGGATAAGTGCCTGCTCCGAGTGTTTCCGGGACTGCGCCAACTCTCCCAAATCGTACAATACCTCCGCCATAACGAAATGAGCCGCTTGAAGGAAAGATTGGGTCTTTAGGTGCTGCCCGACGCGCAGGCACTCCTCTGAAAGCTGGCGCGCCGTCTGTAATTCTCCTCGCCCTGTCTGAAACCATGCCAATGCCTCCAACGCGTGGAACAGCCGAGGAGTTTCACCCAATTTCCGGCATAGCTGCAGCCCGCGGGAGTAGGCATTTCCAGCTTCCGGCGCCCCGAAACCTTTGATGGCCGTGAGTGAGCCCCCAAGGGCCATTTGTAAACTCAGTTCCTGTTCGATTCGCTTGAGCGAGTCAGGTGTAGACTCGAGCAGTTTCAAACCTCTATTGATGTGGCTGATTGCTTCTGTGTATGCCGACCCTTCAATCGCTTTTTGGCCGGCTAGTTGCCAATAGAAGATTGCCTTTTCTGTGAGGCCTGCTTCGGTGAAGTGGTTGGCAAGAAGCTCGGGTTCTGATGTCACCTTGTCCGGAAATTGGCGCTCGAGGGTTTCTGCGGTCC
>JAFATG010000262.1 GCA_019244055.1 Acidobacteriaceae bacterium
CAGTTCGTCTCGTCCCGGCTTCGCTCCCGTCGCCCTTCTCAGGTGAGCGACGGGCGGCTCCACCGGAAACGAGACTCAACCCACAAGTTTTGCCTTCGCAGGCAAACCAGATGGCAGTAGACAAAACATCATAGGAGTTTCCATGGAACAGGATTGAGCAGCACCACTCGATCCTCAGCACCGCAGCCAACAACGCGGCTGAGCCATAAACCGTCGAATCATATGAAGTCGGCACTCCAGGGACCATTACGGTTGCGGCCCCACAGCGGCGTGAGCGAAGATTACGTGCTCTCTCTGCCGACATCGTTCTCAAACCCGGACAAGCACATGAGTCTGGAAGCCGACGCGAATGGTCCGCACCAGCGTTGTACACGGCGCCGAGCGACCTCTCTCCAGCCGGTAGTGTGTCGCAAATACGGGCGGGCAAATGCGAGTCAGCATGGACCGATGAGAATCACGCAGCTACGCCGAATGTGCGATTCACAAAGTGGACCTGGCCGGCGACATCGCCTTTCTTTAACCATCGGATCTGTCCCTTGCGAATCATGTGCATTGCTTCGTAGCCCTGGATCGTGGTGAGTGCGCCTTGCACTGAACGGACTCTTGACTCGCAACGACTCGCTTCTTAATAAACCGATGATCTTGCTCAATGACATTGTTCATGTACACTGACACTCGGCAACGGCATGGGGGACTGAGTTCACCAGCGCTTTTCAATTCCGCGATGACTGAGGGATAAGCCGGGCGACCATCCACATTGACTACACGTGGCCGCAGATTCCCGATACGCCACAAAACCGTTTGCAGGAAGTGCTTGGCTGCCAGGCGATCTCGCTGCGGAGAGCATGAAATCGATGGCGTGGCCTCGGGAGTCGAGTGCGCGGTATAAATAGGTCCATTTGCCGGCAACACGAACATAGGTCTCATCCACCCGCCAGGACCGATTCGGATAGCGGACATGTCGCCGCATTCACTGGCCGATTCCTTCGCACTCGGCCTACCTTAACAACCCATTCGTCTTTGCGACACTACCCGAAATAAGCAATGATGTAGCTGAAATGCGATTGTTGACCGCACGCTTATTTCTGTCACTACCGCTTGTTCCTTGCGTCCTCGCTCAAGTGCCGGGCAATACCTTTGCCTCGACCGGCCTTTACAGCGTAAAACAGTTCGGTGCGGTGGGAGATGGAACCGCGCTCGATACGGCTGCAATTGCCAACGCGATTCGGGCAGCTACTTCCGCGGGCGGGGGTACCGTCGTGTTTCCAGCAGGTCGGTACCGAACGGGGACATTCGAGCTATTGAGCAATGTAACTCTGGACCTTCAGCCGGGCGCGGTGATTCAGGGCAGTAGGAACGTGGCGGATTACGCCGACAGCGCAGCGTTCGGGTTCGGTAAAACGTATGGCGTAGATAGCTCGGGCGAAGGATCGAAGGCGGGGATTATCGTCGCGAGGAACGCTGAGAACGTGTCCATCGTCGGGCGCGGCACAATTGAGGCCAGCGGCAACTATTTCTTCGATTTTTCAAAGCCGCACAGCGCCCCAGATTTCGACCCCCGCTACACGCGTCAAGGGCACGACTTCAACAATCCCAGGTACGGGCTGGCGTTCGGACCGGTGGAGGTCAGCGGGCAAGGCCGCCCCGGGACGATGGTGGTTTTTTCACATTGCAAGAATGTTTTGGTTCGCGACGTGACCCTGAGCAACGCCCCGAACTGGACGCTGCATTTGCAAGGATCTGAAAACGCCGTCATCTCGGGGATCCATATCCTGAACGATCAACGGTTGCCGAACACCGATGGGATCGATTGCATGGCCTCGAAGAGCGTGCACATTTCCGACTGCGATATCCGAACGGGGGATGATGCCTTCACTATCGTAGGCAGCGATGATGTGCAGGTTACGAACTGCTCACTGAGCTCGAATTCGGCGGCGGTGCGGCTGGAGGATACGCGCGCCAGCACGTTCGACAACCTGTCGATCTCCTCCAATCGGGGGCTAGCGATATTCGGCCGAGGGGGCGGGCACACCAGATACATTCTGTTTTCAAACATCACGCTGCGGACGCACTTGATTACCGGGCATTGGTGGGGCAAAGCGGAGCCCATCTATATTGCGATCCGGAGTGGAGCAGGCGGCGATGAAATCAGCGACGTGCGGTTTACGAATGTCACGGCGGAGGCGGAAGGCGGAATGATGATCCTGGGCGCGCCGGGGGCTACTCTTCGCGACGTGGCGTTCAATCAGGTGAAGGTTCGTATTGTTGCGCCAGCCCCGCAGATTGCGCAGTCAGTGGGCGGGAACTTCGACTTTCGCTGGACTGCAACACGCGTTTCGGAGGCGGTTTTCAGCCACGATATTCCGGGCCTTTACTGCCGGCACGTCGACGGCTTAAAGATTCGGGGTCTGGAGCTTTCCTGGGAGGACAATCTGCCGCTCTACTTTTCGAACGCGATCGATTGTGAAGATTTCGAAAATCTCGACGTCATGGATTTTGAAGGACGGCAAGCGCTGCCGGCTTCTACCGCGGCGACCATTCTGCTGCGTGACGGAGATGGCGTTTCAATCGTTGATAGCCGAGCCTTGAAAGGCACGGGTCTGTTTCTTCAAATGTCGGAGATCAAGGGCGAGCGGGTATTTGCGAACAACGATTTGTCAGAGGCGCAACAAGCCTTCGAGCCGCGCAACCCACATTTCGTTCAATTCGGGAACGATATGCCCGGCGGCAAGAAGCTGGGTAAGTGAGAGCACCTACACGCCATAGCATTTGGCGAAAGCGTCCTTGAACTTTGCCATCTCGTCTCTTGTGCCGACGGTCACGCGGACCCAAGTCGGCCAGATGGGCCAAGTGCGGCCGATGAACACGTTTTGCTTCGCCATATCGGCGAAGAATTCCTTGCCGGGCCGCTTCACTTTGACCATGAAGCAGTTTGATTCGGAGGGAATGAACTCGACGTTGCGGGCCGTAAGCCAGTTGAACGTGTCTTCGCGGTTATCGCTGTTGATCTTGCGCCGCTCGGCCACCAGGTTGCTTGCCTTCAGACTCGCCGTGGCGCCCACCATGCCCGTGATGGGCATGAAGTTGATACTGATGGTTCTCAATTTCTGCAGCAGATCGGGTCGCGCTATCGCTGCCCCAGCGCGCAATCCCGCCATCCCGTAGAGCTTGGAAAAGGTTCGAAGAACAATTACGTCTTTATTGGCGCGCACCAAGTCCGTACAGCGTTCCGCTTTTGACGTGAAGTGAATGTAGGCCTCATCGACCATCACGACTGAGCCTGCAGGCTTATTGGCAACCAGGTATTCGATATCGGCGTGGCTGGTCAACGTGCCGGTTGGATTATTGGGGTTGCAGATGTAGAACAAGCCGGCATTCGGGGCCATTTCCAGCATCTTGCGCACGTTGTGATCCCAGGTGCCATTTCTGAGGGGCACATCAACGGCGCCCGCGCCAATGAATCCGGCTGCATTTTCGCCCGCTTCATAGCCGGGGTCGGCTTTCACAAACGGCCGGTCCTTCGAGCAGAACGCGATTACAGCTTGGTGCAGCGCGGCCGTGGAACCAGCGTAGATATCGATATAGCGCTCCTCCGGTTTCCGGCTGAATGGAATGTTTTCCTGCTCTGCCATGGTCTGCGCCAGCAGGTCGGTTTGCTCGAACATGTAGCGGCCGCCATTCTTCACGACGCTGTGAATCGCGTCGGCGGCTTCCGCGCACGGTCCGAGGGGGTTCTCGTTGGAATTGATTCGGACCGCATCGGGCGGCATGTTGTAGATCTTCGATATCTGGTGAGCCAGCGCTGATTCGTTATAGAAAGGCAGCGCCGCGCCAGCCGAGAGCAGGCTGGCAATACGTCCGAACTGGCGGCGGGAAAAACCTCGGCGAAGCAAGTCGGCTTTCTGGGCAGCTTCAACAACCGTTCCCATGTCGTCTCCTGGATTTTCTGATATGAACGCCTATGTAGAAATATTACGACTATTCCGCCTGCGCGACTCTATTGGGCAACACTGAAACTTGATTCGCAGCACGAGTATTACAGTAAGCACGCGCGGCAAGGGACTCTATCCGTTCACGCGGCAAGTCGAAGGCTGGCTCGCGAAACAGGGGATGACAAGCGGGCTTCTGACGATCTTCGTGCAGCACACTTCCTGTTCGCTCGTAATTCAGGAGAACGCCGATCCCGATGTCACTCTCGATCTGCGCGATTTTTTCGAACGCCTGGTCCCTGAGGACGAGAAGCATTACCGGCATACGGCGGAAGGGGCGGACGACATGACTTCACATATTCGCTCGACACTGACACAGACCAGCCTCTCGATACCAGTGATTGGATCGCACATGGCGCTCGGCACCTGGCAAGGGCTGTATGTCTTCGAGCACCGGTCAAGGCCGCATCAGCGGCGAATTGTGTTGCAAATTATCGGGGAATAATCAGGGCAAGAGAATACGAGCGTGAGGCAAGCTACACTCATGAGATTTCCAGAAATGTGCCTTTCCGCGCTTAGCGAAGTTTTGAACACTTGGGGCGGCGGCAGGCGTCCCCTCTGCACACATTTCATTCAACATTGGTCGAGGAGATTATGCGCGTCTTCAGTTTTTTTATGAGCGTTTCCTTTACGTGTTTGCTGACAGCCGGCGCAGTACATGGGCAGGCTCCCGCAGGCAACACGCCAGCAGATAAGGATGTTCTCGTCGGCAAGGACGGCGAGAAACTGATCGGTCAAATGGAGCACGCCGACGGTACTTCAGTCGTATTCAAGAGCGACGTGGCAGGCGAAGTGACCATCGAGTGGGCCAAAATCCAGGAGCTTCGCTCCGCAGGAAAATTTGCTGTGATACCGAAAGGGGCCAAGCTGCGTAGCAAGGAAGACGAGGCCAACGTTCCTCGGGGAACCGTGACCGCCACGGACCAGCAAATTGCGGTGAACACCGGAACGCAACCCGCTCCCGCTCCTGTCCCGGTCGGGAATGTTGCGAATGTGGTGGCGCAGCCCGCATTTGAAGGGGCCTTTGTCCGTCAAGGATTCTTCAAAGGCTGGAACGGCGGCCTCACAGGAGCAATAGCACTGATAACGTCTACCCAGAAAAGCCAGACCTATACGGGCGCGGTGAATCTGGTTCGCGCCGTCCCGAACGAGAACTGGATTGACCTGCGCAGCCGAACGACGATTGAATTCAACGGGGCATATGGAAAAATCAGCCAACCCCTCACGCCAACCGTAAAGACATCGCTGAGTCATTTTGCCCTCGAACAGGACTGGTATCTCAAGCCAAGATTATTCGTGTTTGGAGAAGGGATTCTCGATCACAATTTTGCCCAAGGTCTGAAACTGCAGCAAGACTATGGCGCCGGACTGGGGTTTGT
This sequence comes from Acidobacteriaceae bacterium, assembly GCA_019244055.1. GTDB lineage: Bacteria > Acidobacteriota > Terriglobia > Bryobacterales > Bryobacteraceae > Bog-105. The sequence goes on from JAFATG010000262.1 coordinate 5,369, forward strand.
GGTGCTGAAGTCGGACGTTCAGGAATTCGATGTCAAAGTCAGCGCGAATTACATAGATCAGCGTTTCGAAGTATCCGGATTCGATAAGACGCTGTTTGGGACTGTGTTCGGCGAGACATACACCAGGAAGTTTGCGCACGGGATCCTGTTCAATGAGCAAGGCGGCTTCACTCCGACCTGGAACGACACAAGCGCCTACTCCGCGTTTGTCGGCGCCGGACTGACGTTTCCCGTCTATCACCGATTTGGCCTTACTATGGGGGCACTGGATAACTACCTGAACGATCCGCCTCCGGGATTCAGGAAGAATTCGTTCCAATTCACGGCAGGAGCCACTTATTCCCTGCGCTGAATACGAGATCATCTCCGGCCCCTCGATTGCAAGCGTCATTGCCATGCCGAAACGAAGAGGGCCCGTGAATATAAATTCGATTCTGCTGACGTGGCTTTTTCTGCTGTTTGTATCGGCGATTGCGGCGCTGGCGAGTCTTGCCAGCGCGGTCATTCAACATCCGCCGAAGATAGCGTGAGCCAAAAAGATAATGGCTGGGCTACAGGCTCGCCCTAAGCTATCAAGTTCTGGCGGCCAAGATCGAACCCAATCTTTTTCAGCAGCTCCCGTTTGACTACATTCTCGGCAAACAGCCACCCGGCATTCAGCCATAGAGTGCGGAGCCACGTGCTGCCGGGTTGGTTGATGAGGCGCGAAATTACCAGCTTGAGCCGGGCCGCGGCGGCATCGGCGATCGGCAACAGGCGCTCCTGCGCGATCTGTACATGAATTTCCGGGATAGGATTCACGTCGGGATCGAGCTCGCCCAAAAGCGGAATCACCGGAATCGCCTTGGCTCCATCCGGCAGACTGGTCCCAAAGCGCTGTAACACCTGCGGGCTGAACGCGTATTGCGTCATGACCACGTTGTCAGCGGGAAGGGCAAAATGCTGCTTCAGGAACCACTGGCAGTTGCGCCTGCCAAGCTGGTAATCGTGATCTCGAAACTCTTTTGCTAGGAATCCGCCAAAAGCTCCCAGAGACGCGCTCGCGAGAGCGTCGCGGGTGGTGTCGTCAATGCTCGGTGAAATCGCAAACCGGCTGAACACGTTCGGATCCTGAGTCAGCTTGATGTTTTCCCCTTGTATGCGACTTTGATTGACGAGCGTATCTAAGAGACTGCCTAGCACGCTTCCCAGATCATCGGCCGGGGGATTGAGATTGAAGGCAGGCGTGCTTAGAAACGGAGCGATACTGATGACGGCGCGGTCGGCCTCGGCAGCCGAACGCTGATTGTGGAAGCCCTGAACTGGATCCTGTTCGCACAGGACCTGGTGAGCGCACTCGAACGGATTATTGTTCGTGATCCCGCCGTCCACATTCAAGGTTCGGAATGGAACGCCGTCTGAATAGGTCCAGTTCGGCTTAAGCAAAGCGTAGGCTTCGCATTGACAGCCGTCCGGTGCCGGGTGCGGGTTATCGACTGAAATCCGCCACAGCCGCCGATTATAGAGGCCGGCAGAGCGATCTAAATAGCGTGGCGCAAGCGCAACCGGAAAGGCTCCCGTGGCTTTCGCCGCGTCTCCAAGCGCGGGCCAGTTGTCCGAGCTGAATGCAGTGAGCAGCAGCAACGCTTCACTCTCGGGTTGCGCGCCGTCCCAACGAACCTCAAACGTGGCTTGGTCGGCGTGATAAAGCGTCTGCGTATCGGAGGCACCGCTCTCAGCGTCGATTCCGTACGGTACGCCGCTCAAGTTCGTAAGGGTGAGGATCACTCTGAGGCCGTCGCAGACGTAGGGCCGCTTCTCCGGCCGGGGTCTCTTGACTTGAATCGCGTCCGCGGCGATCCGATCAATTTGGGTGCAGTCGAGAACGGATGTTACGGGGGCCGTGGCACTTATCAGATCGTCGCTGCCGAGCAGATGCGAAATGTCGATATCTTCCACCCAGCTCTTGTATAGGCGGTTGGGTGCACTGGCCGGCATGGGCGCCCGCGCGGGAGTGAAGTCCTCGCAGAGGGAAACAGCCGTCATAGCTGAAGTCATGCCTCCCGCCGAGGCTCCCGAAAGTGCAACCAGGCGCACTTCATGTGCGGGAATCTCCCATTTCGAGTAATCACTGCCAAATTTGGCCTGCTGCCGCACGCGCTCGGCGTAGAAAGTATCGAGCGCATCGATGAAGAAATCCATCACCCCGGCGGTGTAAGCGCCTGCCGACACGGCGCCCGCCATGTTTAATGCGATATAGAAGACGCGAGGTTTCGAATCCATACAAACGGACACTGACTATACCGGAAAGGGCACGGCAAGTGCAACGCTCGTCTGAGACACAACCATATTCGGCGCTCAAGGGATAATCTTGTGGTGCGATTCGTGCGCTGGCTCTTACTTTTCGCCGCCCTTCCGGTGTTCGCCCAGCAGTACGACATTGTTCTGAACAACGGCCGTTTGATTGATCCCGCTTCGAATACGGATGCAATTCGTTCGGTTGGCGTCAACGGGACAAAGATCGCGGAAATCGCGGCGCGTCCGCTCATGGCGCGAACAGTAATCGACGCGCACGGGCTGGTGATTTCGCCTGGATTCATTGATCTTCATTCGCACGGGCAGACGCCAGAGAACTACGCTTTCAAGGCGCGCGACGGCGTCACCACCGCGCTCGAAATGGAAGTTGGCGTCTGGCCGGTACAGCCTTGGTATGCCGCACGGGAAGGGAAAGCGTTAGTGAACTACGGGGCGACCTCTGGCCATTTGGGGGCGCTCATGGTAGTGATGCATGATTCCAACGCTGGTAAGCTGCTGCCCCGTGACGCGGCGGTGAAACGCGTTCCGAATGCGGACGAATGGCGGGAAACATACAACGATGTTCAGGCCGGACTACAGGAGGGCGCGCTAGGGATCGGCCTGGGCATAGCTTATGTGCCGGAGACCCCTCGCTCGCAGATATTGGAACTCTTCGGGCTAGCGGCTCAATACAAGAGGCCAGTGTACGTTCACATGCGGAACGGCGGGCCGATTGAGCCGGGCGTCATCGATGCCCTGCAGGAGGTGATTTCCGACGCAGCCGTAACCGGAGCGTCGCTGCATGTCGTGCACATCACGAGCATGGGTCTGCGGCAAACGGAACTGTGCCTCAATATAATCGCCGGCGCGGACAAGCACGGCCTCGATATTACGACTGAGGCTTACCCTTATACGGCCGGCATGACAGATATCTCATCTGCGATCTTCAGCCCGGGCTGGGAAGGGCGGCAAGGTGGGATCACGTACCACGATTTGCAATGGGCGGCCACGGGCGAGCGACTGACGCCCGAATCGTTTGCACGTTACCGGAAAGTAGGAGGCATGGTGGCGATTCACAGCATCCCTGAGGATGTCGTCCGCCTAGCAATGGCGAATCCAGCGGTCATGATAGCAAGCGACGGGATTTTGGATCATGGCAAGGGGCATCCGCGCGCGGCGGGCACCTATGCCCGGGTTCTGGGGCGCTACGTGCGACAGGAGCACGCTCTCTCCCTGATGGACGCAATCCGGAAGATGAGCTTTGAGCCGGCTCAACGGCTACAATTGCCAAACAAGGGCCGCATCACGGTAGGCGCCGACGCCGATATTACGCTCTTCGACCCCGAACGCGTCATCGACCGCGCGACCTTCGAAAATCCCGCGCAGTACTCGGATGGAATTCCCTATGTACTCGTCAACGGCACGCTTGTCGTGAAGGAAAGCGTGATTCAGGACAGGACTTTCCCCGGCACCGGCCTCCGCTATTCACATTGAGACCCGGGCTCTTACTTGCCTTTCTCTAACCCTTCGGCGGCTTGCAAATGCTTCTCCAGCACCGGAAGAGCGTTCGTTGCGTATTGCTTTATGGCCGCATTCTGCGCGTCCGCGGACGCTTTCTTGTACTCTGTAATCGCTTTACGATGACCGGCGACCATCGTCGCAGCGAATTTTCGATCGAAAGCCGTCCCTTTGAGTTTTTCGAAAGGCTTGATCATCTTGTCCTGCTCGGGGCCCAATCCCTTGGGAACGGTTAATCCCGCCTGGGTCGCCACTTGGGAGAGCTGAGTATAGTCGGTGGTGTGATCCGTCGCCAGCATCTGCGCGAAATCCTTGACCGCCTGTGAGCCGCCTTGGTCCTGGGCCATCTGGCCTAAATGAGCCTCTAACATGTCGGTTTGAGCCGCCATGTCGACAAAGTGCTGGTCGGAACCGGCGTCTGCGGCAGTCTGTGCAACAGCCGGCAAACAACAAATAGCCAGCGAGCAAAGAGCCGGGCAGCAGACACCCAAAAGAAGATTTTTCATGTGTGTTGATTAGCCTCCTAAATTTCAACTCCGCTGTAAGAGACAGCTTCCAGCCGTGGATGCTTCGCTGTAAGTTCTACGTGTAAGTAGAAGTACACGCGGCAAGGCCGGAATTGTGCCTCCAAATACGTCTAGAAATTGAGGAGAAAGCGTACAGTTTGGATATGGCCTCACGTTTAGTAATCCCGGTTCTGGCGGTTGCCCTGCTGCCGTGGGTAGCGGCCGCGCAAGAATCCGGTACGGATTGGATTCCGCTGTTCAACGGAAAGGATTTGAATGGCTGGAAGCACGTTGGCCCTGGTTCGATGTCCGTAGAGAATAGCCTGATCCGGACTCACGGCGGAATGGGGCTGCTCTATTGGACCGGTGGCCCGGTCGGAAATTGCACCATTCATGTCGTTTACAAGATGCGTGACAAGAACGACAATTCGGGCGTCTTTGTTCGGATTCCGGTCGAGCCGCTGGAGCCCTGGATGCCTGTGAACTACGGCTATGAAGTGCAGATCGACAACATAGCTGAGGGTGAGGACGAATATCACATCACGGGAACGCTCTATTCCTTAACGAAGCCTCTCGGGCGGCCGGGCAAGCCGGGACCGGAGTGGAACACGATGGATATCACTCTTGATGGGCCTCACACGGTGGTGGTGGTCAATGGCGTAAAAGTCACCGATTACACCGAAGGGGAAGAGGTTCCACCGAAAAAACTATCGTTTGAGCCGGAGCGTGGGCGTAGGCCTATATTCGGCTTCTTCGGGCTACAAAATCATAGCGATAACGACATCGTGTTTTTCAAAGAAGTAGCGCTTAAGCCATTGAAATAGCTGCCGCAGACTAGTCTGGAATAGCGCCGACCTCATCGGCGGCGGGGACAGATGCTGAGGCGCGGCGATTCGACTCGCTCCATCGCACCAGTGCCACGCCGACGAAGATGATCAACATGGCGGAGAGCTCGCGCCGGCCAAAGGGTTCGCGGAAGAATAACCACCCAAGGCACACAGCTACCACTGGGTTCACGAAGATATAGATGGAAACCATGGCAACCGGCAGGCGCGCCATAGCGTAGATGAAGGAACTAAATCCGATCAATGAGCCGAAAACGATTAGATAGCAGACGGCGATGGACGATCGGACGGTAATGGCGCGAGGCGCGTGTTCGAACAGGAGCGCGGGGATGAATACGGCCAGACCGGCTGCCAGTTGCTGTACAGCTCCGCTGACAAACGGATGAACACGCGAGTGAACGCGTTTCTGGAGCAGGGAACCTAAAGCCCAACCGATGCCGCTCAGTTGCAGGAGGAGAAATGCGGCGAGGGTGCCGCCGCCAAGCCCCTCGCGAACGGCCGAAGGAACAACGAGACAAATCACTCCGGAGAGGCCGACTAGCAGACCGGCGGCGGTGGAGGGAACGGGGCGGCGTCCAGCGGGCAGCAAGGCATCGATACCAACCATCCAAAAGGGCGACGTGGTGTAGAACAGTGCGGCCAGGCCGCTGGGAATCCATTCTTCTGTAATGGCGAGTAGGGTATCCCTACTCCAATGCAAATGACGCCGCAGAGCGCTGTATACAGCAATTCACGTCCGCGAGGCAAATGAGCACCGCAGACGGCGGCTGCTACCAACAGAATGGCGCCTGAAATAACGTAGCGGCTGGCGATGAGATAAAACGGCGGAATGCTCTCGAGTGAAATTCGGATGCCGAGATAGGTGGTTCCCCAGAAGAAACAGACCGCTGTTAGAGCCGTATAGGCCAGGCGCTGATGCTTAGGTTGGATTTCCGGCTCCGTCAGTAATAATCGGCGCAGCTCATAAAATAGCCGCACCGTTCACAGATCAGCTTGCAGCGTTTGTTCGAGAGGCGAGTATCGCAGACTGGGCACCAAATCATTGGCTCGCTGGTTTCGGAAGGAGTAGAAACGGCCGCGTCATCGGCGTCCGGAGCGGATTCATCGTCGTTCATTGCGGTGGCAACTCTTCAGTATAGAAACTCCTACCTGCTCCAATGGAAGCTGTGCGTGCTCTGGTGCAGAGAGTTTCCGAGGCAAGCGTAATAACCGGCGACCGGGTTGCGGGCGCGATAGGACGAGGGCTGTTAGTCCTTCTCGGCGTAAAACGGGGCGACACGGAGGCGCACGCAGAGTATTTAGCGAAGAAGGTAGTACAGCTTCGGGTCTTCGCGGACGCAGACGGAAAGATGAACCTTAGCCTGCTGGATATCTCTGGGGAACTGTTGGTTGTATCTCAGTTTACGTTGTATGGGGAAACCAAAAAAGGTAATAGGCCGTCGTATTCCGACGCCGCAACTCCGGAAAGTGCCGAAAAGCTGTATGACCACTTTGTTAAGGCCTGCCGGCAAAGGATCGAAAGGGTAGAGACCGGAGTTTTCCAGGCACATATGAACGTACATCTGGTAAATGACGGGCCGGTAACTTTGATGTGCTACTCTGAGGCACAACTTACCGGAGAATGATGATTTTCTCCCATCGCCACATCGCGATGTGTTACTAAGTAGGAAGACATGGCAAAAGCATCTACGACACCAAGTAGAGAAATCCTAGAAGCTGCAATACAAGGGTTGGAAGCACAGAGACAGAAGCTCGAGGAGCAGATCGCTCAGGTTCGCAGCATGATGGGCCATCGGCGCGGCCGGGCACCGAGAGCTCATTCAGCAGAGCGAAGCAGCAACTCTGGTGAGAGCGGTTCTCGCAAGAAGAGGGTTCTGAGCGCGGAGGCCCGCAAGAGAATTGCCGCGGCCCAAAAAAAGCGCTGGGCCGCATTCCGTAAGTCTCAAGGCTGAGCGTCGCAACCTTTAAGTAAGCGCGCCTACGCACGCGCGCGGTGCTCGTGATTTCTGGCTACGGTTGATCAAACGCCCCTTGGCTGCCGCGCTACCGACTTAGGAACGAAGGCGCCAATCGAAGCGATTGACAATCTCATCGAGAGGGCCGTCGGCGACAAGCCGGCCCTTCTCAAGAAAGAGGGCTCTTTCGCTGAGGCTCGAGGCGAAATGAACGTCGTGAGTCGCGATCAGCTTCGGTTGAGGCACGCGGCGGAGTAACTCCAACAGAGCGCGTTGTCCCGGCGGATCGAGCGATGTAGTTGGCTCGTCGAGAAGCAGCAGCTTCGGCTCCATAACCAGTACGCCAGCCAGAGCGACGCGCCGTTTTTCGCCTGCGCTGAGGTGAAAGGGAGGGCGGTTTAACAGCTCATCCCCTATGCCGACTTGGGCCAGCGCATGACGCGCCTTTTCTTCGGCAATGGCCGCCGTGAAGCCTAGATTGAGCGGCCCGAACATCACATCCTCAAGAACTGTCGGCATGAATAACTGTTCATCGGCATTTTGAAAAACCAGCCCGACGCGGCGTCTGATTTCGCCGATATTTCTGCTAGAGATCTCCAACCCCTCTACCCGAATCGTTCCTTCGCCGCGTAGGATGCCATTCATGTGCAAGAGCAGGGTTGTCTTGCCGGAACCATTCGGGCCGAAAATAGCGAGTTCCTCGCCCTCTCTCAATTGAAATGAGATGTCATTCAGCGCTTGAGTCCCGTCCGGATGGCGAAAACTGAGGTTATAGATTTCGAGCAATGAGGGCATCGGGCATCGCTCACGCAAAATACAAAGCGGTAATCACAGCCAGACCGGCAATTCCCCCGACAAGATCGCGCATGGCGAAGCGCTGCCTGCCAGCGGGCGCGAACTCGCCTGAAAACCCCCGGCTGCACATTGCGCTGTGTACAATTGTGGCCTTTTCATAGGACCTGCTGAAAAGGACGGCAATTATTCCCGTGGAGGCGCGCAACGCGATTGCGCCGGCGTGGCCACTTCGTGTGGCAAAAGCAGTCTGCATCGTGCGGGCTTCGCCTGTCAGGACAAACAGATACCTATAGATAAGCTGGATGACTTCGACGAGAAGCGCGGGAACGCGAAAGAAACGTGCG
>JAFATG010000308.1 GCA_019244055.1 Acidobacteriaceae bacterium
TAAAGCGGTTTCAGCGCGGCCGGGATGTAGAAGAGGCTGAGCAAAATGAGGAGCAGCGCGGCGAAACTCGGCCACATGGTCGGGGAGGCCGAAGGCAGCGAGTACATCGCCAGCATCTGGTCGGGCGCAAAAAGTGTGGGCAGCGCGAGAGCGAAATTCATGAGAATGCCCAGCCAGACGATTCGTCCGAACCACTTTGCGTAATCGTTCATAAGGAGACCTACAGGGTCTTCATGTACTCAATCAGATCTCGTTTCTGATCGGGCGGGAGCTTCGTGCCCCACAGGTGCCCCTGATTGCCGTTCCCGGGGATACTTGTGTCGTAAAGAGAACCAGCGCTGCGCGCTTCAGGCGTGTCGTAAACAAACCCGACTTTCTCCTGGTTGTACACGTCGTAACCGCGCACGAACTGTTTGGGTCTGCTGGCTGGGTCTTGCAGCAAATCCAGCAAGGTCGGCACAGATCCGTTGTGCAGATACGGCGCGCGCGCCCAGATCCCATCGAGAGGCTGGTTTGCGTATCCGTCGGTCTTGCTGAAGTGAGTGAACCGGTAGCGGCTTTCGGGATAGAGGGCGGCCTGGTTCACGCAAAAGATGTACGTGTAAGAATTCAGCCGGTACGGATCTGTGTTAATGGAGGCGAGGTTCTCCACGGTCCCGGTCTTACCGCCGCCGAAGCTGTGGCATTCAGCGCACTGCTGATCGAAAATCGCTTTTCCGCGAGCGCTCCGGGACTGATCGATGGCGAAGGGATATCGCGGGGGCGCCAAAGTCCAGATCCAGTCATGAATTCGCTGCAAGCTGGCATGATCGACCGTAACGGGAGTCACGCCGGCTCCGAGGGAGGCGCTCAGATTTCTTTCATCGACGGACGTGTTATTGCCGTCCCAGTGCAGATGCATGCCTTCGCGCGGCCGTTGATTCCAAAGCGATGGAAAATCCGAGGCGCCGATCAGCTCACTCTGCGGTAGCGCCCTCAGATTCCAATTGAATTGCAGAGATTTGTACGGGTTGAAGGTATCTACACGCCCGCGGCCCCAGGGAGGTATGGGAGGATTCAGGGCGAAACCCATCCGGTTTTGCTGTTCGAGCGTCTGCAGCTTCAGGCGCTGAATGAGCGCGGTAGACAGGATCAACTTCTGCATCAAGCTGACGTGCTCGCCCATGTCTTCGGCCTTTTGAATGACATTCGTGGCGGTGAGGCGATCATCCAGACTGCACGAAATTACGAAGTTGAAGAATCGCTCGAGGTCCAACTGGTGAGCGGGCATTCCCAGTACGATCATTGGTTGGCTGTTCGGCGTCTCGCGTACGGTTCCGGTATGGCAAACCGCGCAATTCAGCCCGACTTGCTCCACGCCCAGCCGCCAGCGGCGCGAAACGCCAATAGGCATGTCGTGATTCGGTTCGAAAACGAGTCCGAGCGAGGCATAGCCACCCGGAAGCTTATCGGGACACACCTTGGGGAGCGTCTTGAAGACCAGGTAGGGCGGTAGCACTCCGCCAACGGGAGTCAGAACTGTGCCGCCGGGCTCACTACCTATAGAGCCGTACTTGAAATGCTCCTGGATATCGGAATATTCGCGTGTGTGATCCGACACGAAGTACCAGAGCAGGTAGATGACAATCAGCGCGATCACCGCCAGCACGATCAGCATCACCAAACCGCGAACCCGATGCTGCCAGCGGTCGACAGGGCTCTCGTAGACTTCGTCGACCAGCTTTCCTTCGCCGGTCTTAATAATCATTTCATCGGACATGACGTGCGCTCCTCGGTGGGTCACCCGTGTGGAACTCGCCTACATAAGTTGAGAGCCCGGCGCGGCGGTCGAGAATTGTGACGGATGAAAGACTTCCATGATCTTGGCGACCATCCGATCGTGATCGCCGTCGAACCGCCGCACGTCATAACAGCCCAGGGGATTGGCAACGGCGTTTACCAGACAGCGGTTACAGAAGGAGCACGGTTTGTCGGGAAGGTCTTTGCCGGATTGAAGTATCTGTGGCAAATCGCGATTCGCCACGAGCGGGCGCGCAATCGAAACGGCATCTGTGTAGCCTTCCGAAATCACCCGCCGTATGACCGACCCGTCCTGGTATCCGCCAGTGTTGATGACGGGAACGCTTACGTTCTTTTTCACTTCCCGACAGTATTGAGAGCTGACCGCCTCGATAGGATGATCCTTTTTTGTGCGCGCCCAAAAGAACGTAAAGATCGGCCGCAGCAGTCTGAAGTGGAACATCGTGTAGTTGAAATAGCCCAAGACGCCACTCGAGATCATCGTGCCGTACCACCAGTTCAGCTCGTCCGGAGGAAAGCCGCCGGGAGGCAGCAGTGGATGAGGGAAAATGCTGCCGATGGAAACATGGATGGCATCCACACCGGCCTCTTCCGCCCACTTCGCTACTTGAATTCCTTCTGCGAGAGTGTTGCCCTTCTTCTCCCATGGATAGAGAGCATTGCTGAAATCGACGGCATTCAGCTTCGCCTGCAGATGATAGTCAGCTCCGACCTCTTTCCGAATCGCGCGGATAATTTCGAGAAGAAAGGCGGCCCTGTTCTGAAGATTCCCGCCATACTGGTCCGTGCGATCGTTAATGGCCGAGCTGAGGAATTGCGTGATCAGGTAGCCGTGCGAGGCATGTAACTCCACCCCATCCAAGCCAGCCTCCCGAGCCCGGCGCGCCCCGTCGGCGAAGTACTGGATCGTTTCTTTGATCTGCTGAAGCGTCATGGCTTCGCAGAGCAAGCCGTGAAAGGTATCCATGCGGCTGGTGGACGAGAGCCCCTTTTGCCGGAAGTTTTCGACGCCGGGATTGTCGCGCTGCCTTCCCGAGTGACTTAATTGCAAGATGTATTTACAATCGTGCCGGTGTACGGCATCGCCCAAAGCACGCCAGAACGGGACTTTGTCGTCGCTGTCGATCATAGCGTAATTCGGCATGATCCGCCCGCGCAAATGAACAGGAACGAATGAGGAAATGATCGCCCCAACACCGCCGCGGGCGAACGACTCCTCCCAGTTGATCCGCGTTTGTGTGCCGGAACCATCGTAGTTATCGAACCGCCCCGATATGTTCGATCGGAACAGCCGGTTTTTTACAGTGAGGTTGCGAAACTGCAAAGGTTGAAAGATAACGTCGTTGTCCATCTTTCACCCTCGCTAGAAGGTCTTCATGTACTCGATGAGCGCTCGCTTGCTCGCGTCCGGCAAGTTCGCGCCGAAAGTATGCCCGTGATCCTGGATGAAGTCGGGAGACTGATTCCGAGCCAAGAGCAACGGAACAAAATCTTTTAGTTTTTCGTCGTACTGCCCCCGATTCTTTAAGGCCTGCACGAGCCGGACCAGCAACTGCGGATCCTGGTTCAGTTGCTTCAATGTTTCAAGAAACTGACCAGGTTGAAGAGCTGCGTACAAGTTGATATTCGCCAGCAAGTCGACGGGGGTTCCGGCGGGGATACGAATCGTGATCTGTCCGATGGTCAAATCGGAGTCGGTTCCCGTTACTTTGATCGTTGATTTGCCTGGGCGCTTTTCCGGCCAGAGCAGCTTCTCGACCGCGTCCTGGTATGCAGTCATGCGGCCCTTAACAGATGGATCTCCGGTAAAGACGCCGAGCATGTTGTTGTGGAAGAACGGCGCCGTAGCCCACATGTTGATGAGTGATGGCGTGCGGTAGTAACCACCACCTCCTTGCGGGATGTTAAACGTGATGGGATGGGCGCTATCGAAGGGGTTCTGGAGAATCAGTTTGCCCGGTGACGGCAACTGCTTAAAAGTGAGCGACGAGAAGTTATGCCAGAGATGGTCCGTATCCGGATTCGTGCCCAGGGCGCGATCGGCGTTCGTGCCGAGTGCCATGCGCGGGTCGCTGGAGACCAGTGGATAGCGCTCGTCATCGGAGAGAAAGTTCTTGGTGAGGAAATCGTCCGATTTGACTAACTTTACCCATGCCGCTCTGGATTGTTGCGAGTGCTTGTTGAGCCCACCTTCCGTCACTTCCGGCGGCAACTTGCTCGAATGACAGCGCGCGCACTCCTCCGCGAACGTCGTTTTCCCCACATCCATCACGGTCGCGTCCTTGGTGATGTAGTCGCTTCCCCCCGGCGCGTTCTTCAAGTAATACGGCTGGTTGGCATCCAGGAAGTTGGCCGCATCTGTCATGCGCGCCGCTGTCAATTGCCAGTCGACGCAATCCTTTTGTGCCGTCTCGAGGTCAAACGGATGCTGCACGGTCGGATTCTTGGCCTTGGACGCTAACGGGGGAGGCCTGACTATCCCCAGGAAAGTGTCTTCCAGGCTCATGCGATAGTCGGGACAACTGCCGATGTTGATGTAAACGCGCAACGCGGCGCCTTCCGCGCCAATGGAATCGGATCCGTCCTTTAGGATGTGCGGGACATCTTTAGTGGTCCCGTCGTTCATGAGTTCGGAGTGCGTTGGCCGGGCAGAGAGGATATACCAGATAGAGTTGATCGCGTTCGGATTATTGATGAAATCCGTGCTGAGGCGGCTTGTATCCGAAGTTCCGGGCTGTTGCGTGTCGAAGACCCAATACAGAAAATTGTTCTGAGTCAGCCGGCCCTTGAACATCTCGCCTTCTTTGAGGTACTGATTGCCAAGTGCCGGAGCCAGATTCTCCCACTGCGGATTCTCAGGATCGGCCGGGGGTTTAGTGGGATTGAAGGTGACGTGACAAACGCCGCAAGAGAGGCCGGCCAAGTAAGGCGGCTCAATGCGGGGATCGAAATTGAGAAACTGGTTCGCGTCCCATACCGCCGGATTGAAGTCGGGGTTCGGAAAGAGGCGAATTCCCATGATGCCGCTCGAATAAGGATCGGAACAGTCGTCCAGCATCAGCCCGTACGGATCGGGCTTTGTCGCCGCCTTACATCCCGGGTCGTTAATGACTCCTAGTTGCTTGAAACGCTCACCTCGCGGCGTGTGCGTTACATACCTCAGAAGAGCCACATCGACCGGAAGGCCGGAAAGATTAGCGATGACCCAGAGCTTCTTTTCCGCTAGCCGCCAGAATCGAGGGTTCCCGCGTGCATTCTCCGGGCTGCCTTGCGTCCGCAGCGGGTCGCCGCCTGGCCACAAATACCATGTGCAAGCTCCCGCCTTCTGCTGGTCTGATAAGTAGTATCCGAAATGATCGGGAAGATTGCCGGGAATTCCACCGCAAGTCTGGGTGTAGTTGGCAAACCGCAACTTCGGATCGGGATACTTGGAGGTCGAGCTCTTCTGCGGCGGGCAAGCCACTGTAAAGAGACAACACGCGATCGTCACGACCACCAGATAACGTTTCACTGCATCATTCCCCCTCTCGACTGGAAAGACACTTCTAGAGCAACTATCCCGGGTGTTGCTTGTGAAGCGGATCATAACTCAGCTTCGGTAATAGAGCAAGGGTTTTCCCTCAATTTTTCATTAATGAACGTCTGCTTTGGTTGCCGGGAACTACTGATTTTTGTCTTGGGTTCGTATCATTGAATTGCCATTCATTGAATTGCCATGCTGATTTCCGGTTTCGTCGAGGAGATTCGCTTCGCGCTGCGACGTCTGCGCAAAGCGCCCGCGTTCACAATCACAGCCCTCCTGACCCTCGCGCTGGGCATCGGCGCCAGCACTGCGATGTTCACGGTGGTCGATTCGATCCTGTTGAAGCCTCTTGCTTACCGCAACAGCGGCCAATTGGTAGTCGCATGGGAGCGGGTGAAATTTCTCGACAATATCGCGCCCTACATGGGGCCGAATCCCAGGCACGAGGCGATGTGGGCCCAGCGGACGAACGCGTTCACCGGATTGACGCTGGTCGGTGAAGCAACGGATGGTGTCTCGATCGGCTCCGGACACCCGCGTGTCGTCGGAACCGTGAGGGCATATCCGAATTTGCTCGACGTGTTGGGAGTCACGCCAATTCTGGGCCGTGGATTCCGACCCGAGGATGGCACACCCGGCCACGACCACATTGCGCTCCTGACGTACGGACTTTGGCAGAGCTTGTTTAATGGCGATCCGAACGTGATCGGCAGAACCGTTCACGTTGCTGCCGTCTCAGAGGAAATTGTCGGTGTCTTGCCTCAAAGCTTCCATTTCCCGAAACGGGATGTGTTGAGCGCGTTTCCGACAGGCCAGAAGAGCTACACCGAAGTGTCGGAAACCGAGCTCCTGATGCCGGCAGTAATCGACCTGAAGGATGTGAGCTGGTTGGGTGGCGACTACGGCAACTGGATTGCGCTCGGACGCCTCAAACCGGGCGTGAGCATTCAGCGGGCAGAATCGGAGCTCAACACCATCGAAGATGAACTGGTTCGCGAGGCGCCCGCCAGCGAGCGGCCGCGTGATCCGCATGGCGCGCTCGCCACATACGTTCAGCCTATGCAGGAAGCGATGGTCGGCGATTCGCGGAGGAGCCTCTGGCTGCTTATGGCTGCGGTGATCACGTTGATGCTGATTGCTTGTGTGAACCTCGCGAACGCGCAGCTTGGACGGGCCGTTCTGCGGGAGAACGAAGCGGCTGTTCACAGCGCGCTAGGCGCTTCCAACTTGCGGCTGTTGTGGACTTCCTTAGCCGAGAGCCTGATACTCGCCGTGGTCGGCGGGGCCGCCGGTATTCTGCTTGCCAGTGACGCTCTGAGCGCGTTCCTTCGCTATGCGCCGATCGACCTGCCTCGCATGAGGGAGATCCACTTGAATATGAGCGTGCTGCTATTCGCCGCGCTGTTGATCATGGGCTCGGGGGTCCTGTTCGGCCTCCTGCCCGCGCTCAAATTACTGAGGACCGAGCCGCAACAAGCTCTCCAGCGGAACACGGCCCGGGCTCAGGGCACGCGCCGAAGGCGGGAATTACGAGCCTGGTTTATCGGTTTGCAGGTGTTTGGCTGCACGGCGCTGCTGCTCGTCACGGGCCTATTTGCCAAGAGTCTTCTGAACCTGCTGACCAGCGACAAGGGATTTCAGCCTGGCCATGTCGTTATCGCCCAAGCCAATCTTTCGGGCAAGGCGTACGCCAAGAACCAGCCCCGTCTGGTGTTCGACGATGCTGTCCTCCACAATTTGCGGACCCTTCCGGGCGTGCGGTCGGCCGGGCTGGTGAGCGCGATGCCACTGGAGGGAGAGACGTGGATCGATTGCCTCTGTCGAGTCGATCGCCCCGAGGGCAATCATCCGTTAGCGAACCTGCGCTGGGTTAGCCCTGGCTATTTCCAAACTATTCGAGAACCACTGGTCGCTGGCCGCTTGTTCGACGATCGAGATCGCAACCTGGAGAGCGCGCTGATCTCTCAATCGGCTGCGAGAGCCGGCTGGCCCGGCGAAAATCCCATCGGCCGGCAATTGAAGCACAACGAATTCACATACACCGTAATCGGGGTGGTCGCGGACGCACGAAACAATTCGCTCAAGCTTGCTCCGGCCAATATGGTCTATCTACCTTACAAAGATTTCCCTCCGCACGCCACGTTTTTTATGGTGCGCACCTTGCTGCCGGCGGACTCGCTTATTTCCAGCATCCGCCAAGCGAGCTGGAAATACGACCCGGGCGTTACGATCGAGCGGGTCAAAACGCTCGATTCTCAAATAGCCGATTCACTTGCGCCGGAACGCTTCGAAACGACCCTGCTGACCGCGTTCGGCATCGCAGCCCTCTGTCTGGCGATGCTGGGCGTTTATGGCGTGCTGAGCTATGTGGTGGCGGGACGTAAGCGGGAAATTGGAGTTCGCATGGCGCTGGGTGCGAGCCCGCGCGCCATCTACGGGCTAACCATGGGAGAAGCGGCGATTCCAGTATTGATCGGATTGCTCAGCGGCTTCCTGGCAAGCATCGCCGCAGGCCGCATCATCGAGAAACTTCTGTATGGTGTTGGCGCTGTTGATATCTCGACCACCGTGATCGTAGGGGCTCTCTTCTTGTTCGCGGCGACCGCTGCAGCGTTCCTACCTGCGCGCCGTGCCGCTGGCGTCGATCCGATGGAAGCCCTCCGATCGGAGTGAGTCTTTGGCTCTGCCCGTTAACATCTAAGAGACGTGGTATCAACTTCGCAAATCGACCCGGTTTGCGGGATGCAGGTAGATCCGAACACGGCACCTGCCAGTAGCACCTATGCGGGCCAGACCTATTACTTCTGTTGTCCCGGTTGCAAAAAGAAATTCGACGCGACTCCCGCTCAGTACCTCACGAAGAAATCGCTGGCGCTAGTGCAGCTAGGCACGCCTGCGCCGCCAGCCGCTATTGCCACACTGCCTCAGCCGGCAGGCTTCTCGCAGATAGGAATGGAGTACACCTGCCCGATGCACCCTGAAGTGCGGCAGATGGGACCAGGCACATGTCCGAAATGCGGCATGGCTCTGGAGCCGGTCGAGGCGGCTGCCGAAATCGACGATTCAGAGCTGCGGGATATGCAGCGGCGATTCTGGAGCAGTTCGGCACTGACAATTCCGCTTCTGCTCTTCATGGTGATCGGAGTTCTGCCCCGGCATGAGGAGCATACCTGGATCGAATCGCGCGCCGTCCAGTGGATCGAGTTCGCGCTTGCCTCCATCGTTGTCCTTTGGGGTGGTTTTCCCTTCTTCCAGCGCGGATGGGCGTCCATCAGAAAGCGCTATCTGAACATGTTCACGCTGATTGCGCTTGGTACCGGGATTGCGTATCTTTTCAGCGTCGTTTCGGTTCTGTTTCCTGCCTGGATACCTGCCTCGTTTCGTTCCATATCGGGCATGGCGCCGCTCTATTTCGAGCCTGCGGCCGTGATCGTCTCGCTTGTTCTCCTGGGACAGGTGCTCGAGTTGCGGGCGCGGTCCCGGACCAATATCGCTCTGCGGTCATTATTAGATGTTGCGCCCAAAACAGCTCGATTGATTGCATCAGGCGACGAACGCGACATTTCCTTGAGCGAAGTGAAAGTCGGTGACCGGCTGCGGGTTCGCCCCGGCGAAAAGGTTCCCGTCGATGGAATCGTTCTCGAAGGCACCAGCGCGGTTGACGAATCGATGGTGACCGGTGAATCGATTCCAGTAGAGAAAGCGCCGGGAGGCGGCGTGACTGGAGGGACGGTAAACACAACCGGGATGTTCGTCATGCGGGCCGAGCGGATCGGTAGCGACACGCTTCTAAGCCAGATTGTCCGGCTAGCTAGTGAAGCGCAACGCACTCGGGCGCCTATCCAGAGGCTGGCCGATCGGGTCGCGGCCTACTTCGTTCCGGCCGTGATTCTCGTCGCTGTAATCACGTTCATTGTTTGGGCCTTAGCCGGCCCGCAGCCGAGATTAAGCCATGCGCTGGTCAATGCAGTCGCCGTACTGATCATTGCGTGTCCGTGCGCTCTGGGCCTGGCGACCCCGATGTCGATCATGGTCGGAACGGGCCGCGGCGCAAATTCCGGTGTGCTTATCCGAAACGCTGAAGCGCTCGAAACACTGCAACAGGTGGACACAGTCGTAATCGACAAAACGGGAACACTGACCGAAGGCAAACCGAAGTTGATTCGCGTCACCGCTCTCAGTAATTACCCCGAGGATGAAGTACTGCAGCTCGCCGCAAGTGTGGAGCAAGGTAGCGAACATCCGCTCGCCGGGGCTATCGTGCGGGGTGCGAAAGAGCGCGGCCTTGAGCCGATCGCCGTGGACAAATTCGAATCCGTGCCCGGTAAGGGCGTTCGCGGGCTCGTAGGCGGGCACGCCGTGCTCGCCGGAAATCAGAGGTTCCTCTCTGACGAGGGTATCCCACTCAACGAGGCGCTCAGGCAGGTTCAGGCGTGGCAAGCCAATGGCGAATCGGTCATTTTTGTCGCGATTGATGGACGAATAGCAGGTCTGGTTGCGGTTGCTGATCCTGTGAAGCTGACCAGCATGGAGACGGTCCGCTCGATTCACGCCCAAGGCATTCGTCTGGTCATGTTGAGCGGAGACACGCGCGTGGCGGCATCCGCGGTGGCGAAAACGCTCGGCATCGATGAGGTGAAAGCCGAGCTGTTGCCCGCGCAAAAAATGGATTTTATCCGAAAGTTGCAGGCCGGCGGTCATCGGGTAGCAATGGCTGGCGATGGCGTGAACGACGCTCCTGCACTCGCGGCGGCGAACGTTGGAATCGCCATGGCAACCGGCACGGATGTCGCCATGGAAAGCGCCGCCATCACGCTGCTGCATGGAGATCTGCGGGGAATCCTGCGGGCGCTCCGGCTCAGCCGCTTAACTATGCGGAACATCCGGCAAAATCTGTTCTTCGCATTTATCTACAATGTCTGCGGCGTGCCGATCGCCGCTGGCATTCTTTACCCGTTCTCGGGACTGCTTCTCAGCCCTATTATTGCCAGCGCGGCGATGACGTTTAGCTCTGTCTCCGTCATCGCGAACGCTCTTCGCCTCCGCACTATCAAGCTTTAGCCTCCGCGGCATGACCCTTGAAGCGCTTGCTCGCTTTCTCGAGTAGTGCGATGGCATCATCTGGCCCGTCGACGCCCTCGATTTCGCTCCTCTTGCCGGAATTCTTGTTGTAGAGAGCAAGAAACTCCGCGAGTTGATTTGAAGGAAGGATCACCGGGATTATTTCCTGATTAGATAACGGCACCCGTTCATGACCGGAGAGCGGGGACCATCAGAATCAGGAGGTGTTGGACATGATTCTTGTTGGATGTGATTTCCATTCGCGTTATCAGCAAATTGCATGCGTGGATACGGACACAGGTGATTTGATCGAAAGGCGCCTTGAGCACGAAAACGG
>JAFATG010000028.1 GCA_019244055.1 Acidobacteriaceae bacterium
CGCCAACTTGCCCGATTCGATCAACGACCGAACCGCGGAGAGAGGATCGTCCGGCGACGAATGCGCTGCCGTCAGTTTTGTATAGCGCTCGCTTTCGATTCGCGCCTGCTCCGCCGACCCGCGTTTTCGATAAACCTGCGCCAGCAGAAAATGCATGGGCGCATTTTGCGGATCGAGCTGCATGGCTTTCATTAATTCGGACTGTGCAAGCTCGAGTTGATTTGTAAGTAAGTACGCCTTTCCAAGCTCCTGATGCGCGCGCGCATCGGAAGGCCCGTACTGAATGGCATCTTTTAGATACTGGATCGCTTCACCAGCCTGATTGTTCTCAGTTAGAAGCGTCCCCAGATCCAGATGGGGCCCGGGGTCATGCGTTGTAGCGCCGGCGTCAAGTGTCACCGCTGTCCGGTATGCGGCTAGAGCTTCTTCCGTTTTGCCCAATCGCTCATACGAGAGCCCCAGGTTTTCTTCGGTCTTAACCTTTCCACCGCCATTTGCTAAGGATTCGTGAAACAGTGCTATCGCCTCTTCGAAATGTTTCTCGTTGTACTTCGTGCGCCCGAGAAAATACAGCGCCAGCGCATTTTTCCGGTTCTGCGCCAGCGATTGAGTCAGCCATTTGTCTGCCGTCGCGTAATCTTCCATGAGGAAGTAGTCGCAGCCGATGACCTCAAGCGCAACGGCATCCGGAGCACGATACCGTCCTGCTTCGGCATATTCGGCCAGGGAAGGCTTCGGGTTGTCTTCCTTGAATAAGATGTAGCCGAGCAGCTCGTGCGCATCAGGCGAGCGCTGATCGGTTTCGAGATACTTCCGAACCGCGGCCTCCGCCTCGCTCAACTTGCCTGAATCGAGCAGCGACCGCGCCTCTTGCAATGAGGGAGTCTGTGCGTCCAACAGCCGAAACGGAGGCAGCATGGCTATCACGCACGCCGCTGCCCATTCCCACCTCATTTCGGTTCTTCTATTGTTACGTACTTGTTCACGGCCACACCCTTCAGCACTTGGGTATCACCTTTCGGCCAGTGAATCGTCACGCTCTCGACATGGGTGCATGCTCCCAGGCCGAAGTGAAGCCGGGGATCATTGCGCGAGATGTAACTGCCGCCGTTCCGCACCGAATCCGTCTGCTTCTCGCCGCAAGCTTCTAACGTAACCACGGCGCCAATCGCGTCGCGATTGCTCCGCGTCCCGCGCAACGTCAGCCCGACCCACGCGTTATCTTCCGCTGTATCGTTCCGTAGCAGAACCGGCGTTCCCGCGATCGGTAAGACAATCAGATCCATTTTCCCGTCGTTGTTGAAATCTCCGCTCGCTCCCCCGCGATACGAGTTGTTCGGAACCACCGGATACGAATACGTCAGGCTGGTCTTGTCATCGATGCTGCGGAAAATCGTGATCGGCTCGTTGTAGTCTTTATCGGTCGGGTAGACGTGACCATTTGCGGTCCAAAAATCGCGCCTTCCGGAGTTGTCGAAATCTGCCAATCCGCAGGCCCAGCCAAGATACTTGGAAGTGAGCGTCGCCAGCCCGGTGGAGGATGAGACCTCTTCATATATTCCGGTCTTGTCGGGTCTGAACAGCGGAAAGTAGTCTTTGTTGAAGGTGGTCGTGAGCACGTCTGTGCGCCCGGTGTTACCGTATTCGCCCACCGCGACGCCCATATTCGACTGGGCGCGGCCATCGGCGTTGAAGGCTACACCGCGGTCGAGAGCGGCTTCTTTGAACGTGCCGTCGCCCTGGTTCAGGAATAGATAATTCGGGTCGGAGTCGTTCGTCACAAAGATATCCAGCTTTCCGTCGCTATTGAAATCTCCCGTGACCACTGTGAATCCATGGGCCGGAGGAGCTTTTGCAATGCCCGACGCTTTGCTAACGTCCGTGAAGGTCCCATCTCCATTGTTGTGATAGAGAACGCTCGTTCCGCCCTTTAACCCGATCGGCCCACAGAACGTGTGCTGCCCGAAGTTTTCGCAGACCGGCGGCTCGCGATCAAAAGAGAGTGCCTGCAGATCCACATAGCCGGTGATGAAGAGATCCAGGTTGCCATCGCCGTCGAAATCCCCGAACGCGCTGCCGGTGTGCCACGCTACGTTCTGCCTCAGTCCCGCGGCTTTGCTGATCTCCGTGAAGGTACCGTTCCCGTTATTGCGATATAGGAGATCGCGTCCAATTGTCGTGATCAGAATGTCGGTAAACCCGTCGTTGTTGTAATCGGCGGCGTTGGCGCCCGTTCCCCAATAGGGGTTCGTTAACCCGGCCTTGTCCGTTACGTCCTCGAAGCGCCCGTTCCCTAGGTTGTGGAACAGATACACACCGCCCGGTTTGGGTGCGAGTGTGTGTCCCGCAATGGTCTCGCGCAGTTGGTCCATGCTGCCGCCGTTCACAATCAGCAGATCCATTAGACCGTCGTTGTCGTAATCGAGCCAGGCCACTCCGCTGCCGTTCGCTTCGGTAATCCAGCGCTTCTCCGGCCCTCCGCAACGCATAGTGGCACGAATCCCCGCTTGCGCCGCAACATCGGTAAACCGCAAAGCCGCGCTTCCCGTCGCATAGAGTGCCGCAGCTAAGAGTGCGGCGCCTGCGATGATTCCGAAACTTGCCTTGTGCAAACGCTCATTATGAAACACCCGTCACCCACTGCCCCACCCTCTATAGTGTTAGGCATGGCAGTTCGTTTGGCCATAAGTTTTGCGCTTCTCGCGATCGCCTCGACAGGCGGTCTCGTTCGCGGGCAAGCCGATGTCGAGACCCTCCACGATCAGGCCCGTTCCGCCGAAGCCGCTGGCGATCTTGCCACGGCAGCAGCTAAGTATGAACAGATCCTGAAACTGGATCCTCACCTGGGCCCGGCGTACAACAATCTGGGGGCGATCTACGTCAAGCAAGGACGTTTTCGAGATGCCGCTGCCGTGCTCGAGCGCGGGCTCAAGGTCGATCCAAAGATGACCTCCGCGTCTGCTTTACTAGGCCTCGCGCTGTTTCAGACGGGCGAGTACCAGAAGGCCCGCCCGCGCCTGGAAGCGGTCGTAGCGGCGAACCCAGCCGACAATAATGCTGAGTTCATGCTGGTGAATGATCTGACGAAGCTCGGAGATTTTCACGCCGCTGCCACGCATCTCGAACGTCTCGCCAAACGCGAGCCGCAGAACCAACAAGTCTGGTACCTGCTCGGGAAGGTCTATATGCAGCTCTCTGAGGGAGCGCTGGCCAGAATCAACGAACTCAATCCTGATTCCGTCTGGGCCCACGAGATCTCCGCCGAATTGATGGAGAGCATGAAGAATTACGACGGAGCCATTGTCGAATGGAAGAAGGCCATTGAGGTTGCTCCCAGGCAACCCGGCGTTCATTTCAAGCTCGGCGATCTCTACTGGAGTCTCTCGCAGTGGGACAATGCGACCCAACAATTCGAGCAGGAGCGCGCCATTGATCCCAATAACTGCATGATCGATTGGAAACTCGGTGACATCCTGATGCAGCAGAGCATTGAGCCCGAACAGGCTCTGGCCAAAGAGGATAAAGCGCTTGCCGCCTGCCCGAACCTGACCGAGGCTCGAGCGGATCGCGGCCGCTTGCTTCTGAAGCTCCATCGCGACCAGGAAGCAATCGCGGAACTACAAGCCGTAGAGAAATCGAATCCCGCCGAACCGAGCACGCATTTCCTGCTTGCTCAGGCCTACCGCGCAACGGGCCGAACCCAGAAAGCTCAAGCCGAAATGAAATCCTTCAGCGAACTCGAAGGAAAGGCGCGGGCCACCACCGCCGAGCGCGCTCAGGAAGTCATCAAGAACAGCCAGTCCGCGCATTAGCACGAACTGATCATCGCCCCGTTGAACACAGAATTTACTCTACCGCCGTTCGCCACTAATTTGTTGCGCCTGTCATCGTGGCCAGAGTGACCGTCGCTGGGTCTACGGTGATCTGCTTCAGACGATCCGCTACATCCGTGGGCATCGATTGTTGAAAACGCGCGTCCAGGTATTTAGCCATGAAGCGCTCCATGGCCGCGACCATCGCGAGATTGTTGATCGGACGGGCAAAGCCATGGCCTTCGTCGGGAGCCACGAGGTATTCAACAGGAATGTGATGGTCGCGGACAGCGATGACGATCTCATCCGAGTTGCGCTTGTTCACACGGGGATCATTGGCGCCTTGAACGACCATTAACGGAGTCTTGATCTGCGAGGCCGCATCGACCGGCGATTCCTGTTCAAGAATTTTCTTTCCTTCCGGCGTGTCGGGATCAGCCATGCGCGCGTACATTATTTTTCGCCCGGCTTCCCAGTAAGGAGGGATCGAGTGCAGTAGGAACACGAGGTCAGATGGGGGAACGATCGCCACTGCCGCTGCATAAAGATCTGGGGTGAATGCGACACCGGCTAGAGTGGCATACCCGCCATAGGAACCGCCGGCGATTCCGACACGTTTGCGGTTGACAATGCCTTGCGAGACAAGGTACTTGACTCCCCAAGTTAGATCATCTTGCATCTTTCGTCCCCATTCGCCATTGCCCGCATTCAGAAACTTCTTGCCATAGCCGGTCGATCCGCGAAAATTGGGTTGCAGCACAGCGTAGCCTCGATTTGCAAAGAATTGCGGGAACGTGTTGTATCCCCACTGATCGCGCGCCCAAGGGCCGCCATGCGGAAACACAACGAGCGGAAGATCTTTGGCAGGCACTCCTTTCGGCAGTGTTAAATAGGCAGGAATTTCGAGACCATCAGAGGATCTATACAGTATTGGCCTCTGTTCGGCGAGAGACTCCCGCGGGATCTCGTCTCGCATTCGATATTGGAGCTCGACTCTCTTTGCCTTACGGTCGAAGATATAAACTTCGCCGGGCTCGACATCCGCGCGTGCGCTGATGATCCACACATTTTCATCGGTTGTGTGCGATGTAAATCCAATTTCACGGCCTGGTAATCTACTCCTGAGCCAGTCATAGTCCGCTTCGTACGCCTTGTCCTTCCAGTAGATCCGCTCCTTGTCGTCCTCGTAAACCGATGCCAGTAGCCGGTCGTCGAGATCCGAAAACATTGCGTCTTTAAGATCTACGCGCTTGAGCGGATCCTGTTCGAGACGCGTCATGCTACCCGTCGCCGTATCGAGCGTCGAGAGCTCGACCAGATCCACATCCGCGCCCTTGTTCGTAATGATGTAGAGCTTCTGATTTGCGTGGTCGAAGTGAACAGGCTGGCAAGTCTCGAAGACGTTGCAGGAGTAAAGCGGAGTAAACTTATCCGAGTCAACTCTCAGAATCTCCGTATTTCCGCTGTCATCTGTTCTCATTGCGACGCGCAGCATGCCCGAGTTATCAAACATCCATTCCGATATGCGATCGGTGTTCTTCCGAAGGAGGGTGAGCTCGCCCGTAGAGATTCGCAGCTTGTATAGGTCGTGCCACGCCTTATCGCGATTGTTGATACCGATGTAGATGATCTCGGGATTCTTTCTCGGGACGTCGTAGATCATCACGCGCGATCCCTTCGCGTTCGTTAGATTGCGGACCGGAGGAACGCCCGTTTGCTTGTCGGGCGGCGCAGTAGGATCTATCGCGAACACGTTGAAATTTTCATCGCCCAGTTGATCCTGAGCATAGAGAAGGTACTTGGAATCGCGGCTCCAGAAGTAGGCAGACACGGGGCGCTTAGTTTCTGCGCTCATCGGTTTAGCGGCTGAAAAGGGCTCTCCCGCAGCCTTCACCCATATGTTGCGCGTGCCGTTATAAGGCTTAAGGAATGCGATGTACTTACCATCGGGCGAGATCTGGGCAGCGGTTATTTTGATTTCGCCAAAGAAGGCGTTACGGTCGATTAAAGGTGGAAGATCTGCATAAACAGCCGTAGCGAAAGCGAGTGCCGCTAGTGCGCGCAACCTCATTGACATCAGGACCTCCTTGCAGCTCCGCATCATCATAACGCACCTGTGATTATTCGTATCTCAGCGCTTCGATCGGGTCCACTCTTGACGCGCGAAGCGCGGGCCGCACGCACGCGAGAAGTCCGATCGCGAACAGCACCGCAATGACCGCTCCAAACGATACCGGATCGAATGGCGAAACGCCCCAGATCATGCTTCGCAGGAAATAAGCAGTGCTGATGCTTCCGACGAGGCCGAACACTGCTCCGATCCCGAGTAACTTCGCTCCCGAGCCGACGACCATGCTCAGAATACGAGAGCGCTGCGCCCCAAGCGCGACGCGGACGCCGATCTCTTGTGTCTGTCTGAGAACCGAGTAGTTGATAACGGCATAAATGCCCAATGCCGCTAGCAGCAGCCCGAGACTGGCGAACACCCCGAAAAGAAAGACGCTGAAACGCGGCTCGGAATAGCCGCGCATGTCAAGCCATTGCCGGAGCGATCGCACTTCCATCACGGGCTGATCCGGATCAAGCCCGTGAATCTGCGCCTCAATCGGTTTCACCAGGTTCATCACGGGGACTGCGCTCTTGACGAGCAGAATCGCCGATAACTCGGCGTAGCCGGACATCGTGAACGGAATGTAAACTTCAGGAGACGTCTCGCGCTGCAATCCTCTATTGGGCAAGTCGCCGACAACTCCGACGATCTCGAATGCCTCCGTTGTGGTATCCGGCGGCGGGTGAAGCTCGAGGAGTTGAACCGCCTGCCCTAGCGCGTTGCCCTTCGGAAAAAAGAATTTGGCGAATTTCTCATTCACCACCGCGAACCGTCTCGCGCTCCGGATCTCATCCGGTGTAAGGAGCCGGCCTTGCAATAATCGCGCGTTGACGATCTCCGGATAGCCGCTGCTGATCTGGCTGACAACGGCCCTCGTTTTCGTGCGAACCGCGCTTGCCGGCACCGTTACGTTTGTCCCGAAATAGACAAACGGGTGCACGGACTGATTCAATGCGACAGACTCTACTCCAGGCACCCGCCGCACCCGATCGAGCAGGTTGAGAAAGAATGTGTTGCGTGCGCCGCGCGTCGCGTAACGCCGGTCCGGCAACGGAATCTCCATGCTGAGCACGTGCTCAGGCTGTGTTCCCACCTGGATCTGCTCGATACGGAACAGGGTCCGGATCATGAGACTCGCGCCCACCAGCAGAATCGTCGCGAGCGCCACTTCCGCGATCACAAAGATGTTGCGAAGTCTCGCTTCCCCAAAAGCTCCACTCACACCTCGCCCACCACTCTTCAACGCGCCGGCCACATCCGCGCGCCCTGCATGAAACGCCGGAGCCAATCCAAACAGGAGCGCGGCGCTCAGCGAAACTGCCAGAGTGAAAAGCAGAACCGGCAGATTGAGCGTAATCACGGACTCGTCGGGAATAGTATTTGGCGGTACGATGCTGAGGATCGCGTGAAGACCTCCATAGGCGAAAAGAACGCCTAATGCGCCGGCAGCGATTCCGATGACTGTGCTCTCCGTAAGAAGCTGCCGGACAAGGCGCAAACGGCCTGCGCCCAGAGAAGCGCGAACCGCCAGTTCCCGACCTCTCGCGGCAGACCGCGCCAGCAGAAGACTCGAGACATTCACACACGCGATCAGCAGCAGGACGCCTACGGCTCCAAAGAGGATCCAGAGAGACTGCCGGATGTCGCTGGGGAAAGTCTCATAAAAGTTGTTCACCACAATGCGAAATTTTGTGACGTGCTCGCCGCTTGATCGCGTGATCATGTCCTCGAAGATCGGATGCAGATCGGTCTTCGCCTCGGCTTCCGTCGCTCCCGGCTTCAGGCGGCCCATGATGAAGATGAACCGCACGTCCTCAACGAACCGTCCTCGTTGGAACACGATCGGGAGGTAGACATCCGCGCCGCGCCACATGAACCGCCGCGGCATCACCCCGACAATGGTGCGGACCTTGTCGTTCAGCCGCATTTCCCGCCCGATCACGTTGGGATCTCCTCCGAACTGCCGCATCCAGAACTTGTAGCCAAGCACCGCGACCGCTGGGGCCTGAGGCTCGCCGTCGCCCGGAGTGATGTAGCGGCCGATCTGCGGTTTCACTCCCATCACCTGAAATGTGTTCACGGTTACGTAGTTTCCGCGCAGCCGCAGCGGCTCGCCCGTCCCGGTCCAGACGACATCGCTGATGGTCGACGAGATCAGGTCTGAAAACACGTGCGTGTTTTGTTTCAGCTCGATGTAGTCGTTCGGCGTCTCCGGCTGGAAATAGAAGTTCCGGCTCGGAATGTTCGCGTAAAAGCTGACGAGTGTTTCGGGGTGCGAATAAGGAAACGGATCGAGGATCACGCCATAAATCACGCTGAAAATTGCGGTTGTCGCGCCGATTCCCAATGCCAGCGAAAGAATCGCAGAGGTTGCGAACCCCGATGTTTTCCTGAGGCTGCGCACTCCAAAATGAATGTCTTGAAGGATCTGTTCGGCCCACGCGAAACCCATCATTCCGTTAGTCTCCCCAAAGGATTGTCGAGCGTCGAAACGGAATACGTTCTCTCGCGGGTATAAGTTGCAGCTACGCCGTGGTTCCGCTCATTTTTTCGCCGAGCGGCAACATTGGCCGGAATGCAATGCGCTACGACCCGGCCGCGCGGCTCCTTAGGCGCTCTTCTTGCTCTGTCGGCAGGGCGCGTTCTGCTTCTCTCGGCGCCAGTATCGGGACGCCAAAACCCCGGTACACTACTGCTGCGAGCACGGCTCCTACAAGTGGCGCGACTATGAACAGCCAAAGCTGTCCCAGTGCCCAACCTCCCACGAAAAGAGCCGGCCCAATACTGCGGGCTGGATTCACCGACGTATTTGTCACCGGGATTCCCACTAAATGGATAAGAACCAAAACCAGTCCAATCGGAATCCCTGCAAAGCCGACCGGCGCTTTCAGGTCCGTTGCCCCGATCACCGTCAGCACGAGGAAAAAGGTCAGAATGACCTCAGCGAAAAAGGCAGCACCGAGTCCGTAGTGCCCGGGAGAATGCGCGCCAAATCCGTTCGCGGCGAATCCGAGCGCTCCCGGATCGTACCCATTAGGCGTGCCCTTCGCGATGATCAGCAAGCAAGCCGCCGCTACAATTGCGCCCAAAATTTGTGCTACCCAATACCCCACTGCGTATCGCGATTCGAACTTCTTGGCGATCAGTAAGCCCAGCGTGACTGCCGGGTTGATATGGCACCCGGAGATGTGACCGATGGTGTAGACCATTGCGAGCAGTGATAGCCCGAACGCAAACGCCACGCCGGCAAATCCGATTTTGTCGCCAGCCAATACCGCAGCGCCACAACCGCCGAATACCAGAACAAAGGTTCCAACGAATTCAGCAAAATATCTGGACATCTTTGCGATCCCTCCAGATCGTAAAGATACTAGTTAAAATTGATCGCGTCAAATGATTCATAGGGCGCCGGTTCTCTTGTCGAGTCAGATAGTGCTATCGCTTCACGGCAATCGCCGAAATCTCAATCTTCGCCCCGCCAATCAATCCCGCGACCTGCACAGTAGCTCGCGCGGGTTTGGGATCCGGCATGAGCCTCTTGTAGACCTCATTCATCTTTGAAACATCGTTTAGATCGGCAACATACACCGTCACGGAAACGATGTCTGTCATCTGAAAACCCGCTTCTTTCACAACTTTCTCCACTGCGGCAATGGCATTTGTAGTTTGTAAGGTGATATCGGTGCCCGTGACCTTGCCTTGCGAATCAGGCCCCTGCTGCCCTGCAACGTAAAGCGTGTTGCACGCGACATACCCCTCACTGAAGGGCATTCCCTTTGTAAAGTGGATGGCCTGATGCTGGGCGAAAATGCTGCTCCCAGTACAGAGCGCCAGCAGCCCCGCTAACCGGAAGCTCCGCTCCACCATACGCGAATACTGTGTCTTCATCCTTTGATCTCCTGTCTTGTGTGGATAAGAGATTCTCTCATTACTCGTCGTTAGAACGCGGAGATCTCGGCCACCTTGCGCGCGTCAAGTTGGGCCAGTGCCTTCAGCAACAGATCTATTGTGCGATCAAGATCGGAGCGCTCTATTTCACTGTTGTGAGCATGAAGGTAGCGCGTGGCAACGGCGATGTTCGCCGCTGGCACACCGGTGCCATAAGCCTGTAATTCCGCCGAGTCCTCGTACCCACCACGGGTAACCTCGGTCTGAAGAGGTATGTTGTTTTTTTGCCCCACTTCGAAAAGAAAGTCACGCAGTTTGAGGTTCACCAGCATCGCGGCGTCCGCGAGGTAGATCACTGGCCCAGCGCCTAATCTTTCTTGAGCGAAATCAGAACGTCCTCCCGGATGATCCGCCGCAATGCCGGCCTCCAGCGATAGTCCGATGGCCGGCTTCACCAATGCAACGGCTGTGTGCGCCCCGCGTGATCCTATCTCCTCTTGCACGGTCCCCACGAAGTAAATGGTGTTCGGAGTTTTGATGCCCTGCTCTTTGAGCCGCCGAATCGTTTCGATTAACATGACACAGCCCACCCGGTCGTCCAGGGCCTTCCCGACGTAGCGGCCCGGCGCGAGTGCCGCAAAGGAACCCGTGGGAGCGATGGGGTCGCCCGGGCGAATGCCAAGGGCCTCTGCTTCTTCTTTCGATTTCGCGCCGACATCCAAAAAGACGTCGTCGCGCGGCGTTACGCGGGTGCGCTCCTCGGGTGGAGTCACATGAACGCTCTTCAGTCCGCTAACCGCCGCGACCGGCCCCTTGTCTGTCAGGATCGTCCAGCGCTGATCCACCAAGGCTTGGTCAAGCCAACCCCCTAGCAATTGGAACTTGACCATACCCTCCGGCGTTACGAAACGGACTATCGCTCCCACTTCATCCATGTGCGCAGCCAACATAATGCGTGGCCCGTCGGTGGGCCCGCGTAGCACTCCGATGACGGAGCCCATCCCATCGCTGGAAACATCCAGTCCGGCCGCCTGGAATTCGCGCTTCAGAATGTCACGCACGGGTCCTTCATATCCTGAGGGCGCCGGAGCATTTGACAACTCCTCCAGCAGCTTTATAACCCGATCCGCTTGTTGGCCCGGCACCGGCAACGCGACGGCAAAGAGCAAAAGCCCGAAACCTGAAATTACTTTGCGCAATCTCTACCTCCCCAAATCCGCCCGAGATGCAGGCCACGTGAGTACCACCATCAGACGTTATCTAAATGATTAATCATCCGGCCTCGCGTCAACTTCATACGCCGAAATAGCGCCTAGGCCGGCAACTCGTAACTGCCCGCGTTGCAATCCGATCTTAGCGGCTGGATGAATGCGACGCCATCCGAGCGCATTCTTGCGAACACATCTTTCATCCGAAGACGGCGACCACGCAGTTGGACGAGCATCTGCAAAGACAAGCGCAGGGAGTTTCGTCCGCCGCAGGATCCAGCGGTTTGCCAGAGGTCTTTGGAAATTATTTAGAAATTCCTTAGGACTCGTGGCTGCGATTTGCGCCACTATGGCGGCGAGATCTGAATGAACAACGAACTCCGTAGTAACTTTTTGGGGGACCGGGTGACTTACAAAATTCCGAACGAAGAACGAGCAGTAGTAATAGGCGCAAGCATGGCGGGATTGTTGACCGCTCGCGTACTTGCGGAGCGCTATGACAAGGTGATTGTGCTTGAAAGAGATGAACTGCCAACCTCAGTCGAAAACCGGCGTGGCGTTCCCCAAGGCTTACACACGCACGGTTTGCTGGCGGGCGGTCGTGAGGCGCTCGAACAACTTTTTCCGGGCATCTCCGCGGAGTGCGTCAGCAATGGAGCAATTTCGGGCGACATTCTCCAAGAGAGCCGCTGGTTCATGGAAGGGGCTTGCCATGCTCGTTTTGCGAGCGGGTTAACCGGCTTACTCATGACTAGACCGTTCCTCGAGTCCGTGGTTCGAGAGCGCGTGCGCCGTCTTGCCAACGTGGAGTTTCGGGATAACATTGCTGTTACCGGCTTAGCCGCATCTCCAGCAAAGGACCGTATCACAGGCGTTACGGTTGGAGAAGAAGTGCTCGAGAGTTCGCTTGTGGTGGATGCCACAGGACGCGGCTCCCGCTCACCGCAGTGGCTGGAAGCGATGGGTTATCCCAAACCGGAGGAAGAGCGGGTAGAAGTGGGGCTCCGCTATACGACCCGATTCTTCAAGCGGCGGCAAGAGGATCTCGATGGAGACATGGCGGTTATCATTCCTCCAACCCCCTCAGGAAAGCGTGGGGGTGTGATGCTCGCGCAGGAAGGCGGGCGCTGGACAGTCACCCTGATCTCACATTTCGGACCCGCTGCTCCTGCGGACTTGGATGGCTTCGTCGAATTCTCGCGTACGCTCCCCGCGCCGTACATCCATGAGGTGGTCCGACGCGTCAAACCCCAAGGTGACGCGTCGAGTACACGCTTTCCAGCGAGTGTGCGGCGCCATTACGAGCGCTTGAAACGCTTCCCGCAAGGATATCTGGTGACCGGCGATGCCCTTTCGAGCTTTAACCCAATCTATGGACAGGGAATGACGGTTGCGGCGCTCGAGGCGGTAGCGCTGAAAGGCTGTCTGGCGGAGGGAACGACAGACCTGGCGCGACGGTTTTTTGCGCGCGCCTCGAAAATTGTCGACATACCTTGGAGCATGGCAGTAGGTAATGATCTCCGCATGCCCGAGACGACGGGCCCGCGCTCCGCCGCTGTCAGGATGATCAATGCGTATATCGGAAAGCTGCACAAGGCAGCTCATCATGATCCAGCCGTGGCATTCGCATTCCATCAGGTGGGTAACCTGTTACGGCCTCCCTCGCACATCCTGCACCCCCGTGTCGCAGCCCGCGTTTTCTGGGGCAATCTTCGCTCGCGCGCTCTTGCGCCTGCGGTGGCCGGCGCTCTTGGTTCTAATCTGGCGCAATGAGAAATCGCATGCATCCGTTCAAGAGTTCGTTTGTAGAGAGCAACGGAATCCGTATGCAGTTCCTGGAAGCAGGAGACGGCCCCCTCGTCGTCTTGTTGCACGGGTTCCCAGCGTTGGGTTTCTCCTGGCGTCACCAGATCGCGGCGTTCGCTGACGCCGGTTACCACGTGATAGCGCCGGACCAGCGGGGCTATGGGCAGACTGATCGGCCTGCCCCCGTTGAGAGTTACACGCTGTGCCACTTGGTTGGAGATGTGGTCGGACTGGTGCACGCGCTTGGAGAAAGGCATGCCGCGGTTATTGGGCATGACTGGGGATCTGCCGTCGCATGGAACTGCGCGCTCCTGCGCCCGGACATATTTGAAGCTGTGGCGCTACTGAGCGTGCCTTATCTCGCCGGACTTTGGGACGGACCTCCGCCGACGGCTTCCATGAAACAACTCCTGGCAAGCGGGCAGATGCTATACCAACTCTATTTTCAGGAGCCTGGCCAAGCGGACAGCGAGTTGGCGCAAGATCCGCGTCGGTCGATGCTGGGGCTGTTCGTCGGAGCGAGCGGCGGTATTGCGCAAGAGCAACGATGGCGCTTTCTGTACCCCTCCTCCCAAAGTTTTCTGGACACCCTGCCGCGCGTGCAAGAGGTTCCTCACTGGCTGAGCGCGGCCGATCTCGATTTCTTCGTCACGGAATTTACACGCACGGGATTCACCGGCGGTCTGAATTGGTATCGGAACATGGACCGCAGTCGCGAGTTGTTAGCGTTCCTTGCGGGCGTCCGGATCGTGCAGCCGTCGACATTTATTGCCGGCGAGGAAGACGTGGTTGTCGCGATGTATCGTCGCGACTTCGACCTACTGGACCAAACGATGCCAGGTCTCACCGCTAAGACTCTCATTCCGGGAGCGGGCCATTGGGTGCAGCAGGAAAGGCCGTCGGAGGTGAACACGTATCTTCTTCGGTTTTTATCCGAAGCATGGCCGGCCGACCGACGCGAGCACGCTGCATAGCGGAGGGTGTGCGTTGCAGCGAGCGCCTGCGAAGCGCAAGCTTTCTGGAAGAACTTGCATTCATCGTAAAGTGTGTTGCACGAACAGAATCTGGCTGCTTGTTGGAAGTAAGGAATGGTGAGCCGGGCGGGAATCGAACCCGCGACCACCGCATTAAAAGTGCG
>JAFATG010000120.1 GCA_019244055.1 Acidobacteriaceae bacterium
GGAACGACGAGAAGGTGCTGGCTGCATTGGCCAAGGCGCATCCGAACGGCTTGAAACCGGGAGAGCTCGCGGCTGCAAGCGGTGTGAACGTGCACACGCTGAAGGGCGTGAGGAGACGCTTGATCCGTGCCAAAAAAACGCGGGAAGAAGACGGTCGGATCTTCGCTGTCCTGCAGCATGGATGAGGTTGCACACAGTCATGCCTGGCGATGGGACCACCGGTGAAAATGGATGGATGGGAGGTAGTGCATAGGATATGCACACCTCCTCCAATCACCTCATCTTTTGAAGGATATTCTCTGCCGGGTCTTGGCATT
This sequence comes from Acidobacteriaceae bacterium, assembly GCA_019244055.1. GTDB lineage: Bacteria > Acidobacteriota > Terriglobia > Bryobacterales > Bryobacteraceae > Bog-105. Next base: position 318 of record JAFATG010000120.1, read on the forward strand.
GCAGTGCAGGGCAACCTACGCCCAGTCGTCTTTGCACCGTCGCCGCTGTAAGGGATTTCAATAGAGGGCGAACTACCGAACTACCCGGATACGTGAATGAAATCAAAGGGTGGCGTAGACAGGTTCGGGGGTCCGTAGTCGTACTACCAATGCTCGCCCAGTCAGCCCGTATCCCAACTTGACCTGATTGAGGCATAATCCGCGCAGCGGCCCCTCCAGCCTGGGGAGGGTGGCATGAGACGAGTGCGATTTTCTCGCTCTCATTGCTGGCGCTACCACCCTCCGACCATTCGGAGCGAGTGCACAACAGACTGCTACGAAGGCAACTTCTCTATGATAGTCTTCGGATGAGGCGGCGCGGGTTCATCCTCCTAATCGGCAGTGCAGCCGTCGCCTGGCCGGTGATCGGGTTGCGATCGCAATGGGGCAAGATCTTTCACCTCGGCATTCTCACGAATACGCGTAGCTTCGAAGTGGAAGAATTTCTCAAGGGCTTGCGCGATCATGGATATGTCGAAGGACAAAATCTGATCGTCGAATACCGATTTTCGGAGGGTTACGGAGAGCGATGGCCAAAACTGGCCAGTGAGCTCGTGGCATTCAGGGTCGATGCCATCTTCGTGCTGACCACTCCGACGGCATTGGCAGCGAAGCACGCAACAAACGAGATCCCGATCATCATCTCCACCGCGCTGGAGCCGGTCGGAGCTGGTCTGGCGGCTAATCTCGCCCATCCGGGCGGCAATGTCACCGGGATGTCCTTGATGGCGCCCGAACTTGGCGGGAAGCACCTGTCGCTCTTCAAGGAAGCTATTCCGAGCCTGCACCGAGTGGCGGTGCTCTGGAACGCGGCCAACCCGGCGTTTACAAACGTCCGGCAAGATGTAAACGAGGTCGCGCGTTCGATCGGGCTGACGCTGGTGTCCCAACCGGTGCGCGAACCCGAAGATTTCACTGCTGCGTTTGCCGCGTTGGCAGAGAGCCGCCCTGATGGCTCCTTATCCTCCTCGATGCCCTTGTGGGCCAACACATCGCCCAGATCGCAGAGTTCGCGGCGCGCGAACACCTTCCCATCGTCTCCGCCTTCAGCCCGCGCACTCGCCTCGGCGGGCTGATGTCATATGGGACGAACATTGCCGCGGCATGCCGCAAGGCGGCCGAGTCCGGCGACCGTGTCTTCAGAGGTGAAAACCCCCGCGATCTGCCGTTTCAGAACCCAACGACATTCGAGTTGGTTATCAATCTCAAGACGGCAAAAGCGCTCGGCATCACGCTCCCACAATCGATCCTCGAACGCGCCGATGAGGTAATCGAGTGAGGCGGCGCGATGTCGTCATTCTGATCGGAGGTGCCATTGTTGTTTGGCCGCTCGCCCCTCGGGCGCAGCACTCCGAACAATTGCGCCGGATCGGCATTCTCGAAACCGTGCCGGCAGACCGCGATCGCGCGAACCTTTCGGCCTTGCTGACCGGCTTACGCGAACATGGCTACGTTGAAGGGCAGAATCTGCAAATCGAATATCGCTCGGCCGACGGACACGCCGATCGCTTTCCCGCTCTCGCAACAGAGTTGGTCCGGCTCCCTGTCGCGCTGATCGTCACGAGAGGGACGCCCGCCACCATAGCGGCGAAAGAAGCCACCGAAACCATACCCATCGTCTTCGCGGCGATTGGCGAGCCGGTTGGTGCCGGTGTCATTGCAACACTCGCGCGTCCAGGTAGCAATGTTACTGGCCTCAGTGCATTCGCAACGGAACTGGCAGGCAAACGTATCGAACTGCTGAAGGAGGTGATGCCGACCATTGCTCGGGTGGGCTTTATGCACAACATGGAAAACCCAGTAGCGCCGCCCGAATGGCAAGCAATTCAAAGTGCGGTGAAGGCGCTGGAAATGTCCGCCGAACTGTTCGACATCCGTCGCGAGCCAGAGATCACGGCGGCATTTAAAACCATGCGGCAGCACAATGTCGATGCGCTGTACGTGGGCATCGACGCGCTCACCCAAGCGAATGCCAAGAAGATCGTTGATCTTGCTACTGAGCAGAAACTACCGACAGTCTACATAGCTCGCCAGTACGTTAATGTCGGCGGATTGCTGAGCTACGGGCCAAGCTTCCAAGACCTGTATCGCCGTGCCGCCGGGCTTATCGACAAAATCTTGAAGGGCGCGAAACCGGCCGATCTCCCCGTCGAGCAGCCGACTAAGTTCGAGTTGATCATCAACCTCAAAACCGCCAATGCTCTGGGCCTGACGATACCGCTATCGATCCTCACCCGCGCCGACGAGGTGATCGAGTAAAGGGTTCTCTACCGCTCCATGCCATGAAGCAACTCGACATCCAACCAGCACTGGTTTTCGAAGATCGAATGTACCCTGGCGAGTGGCGGGTCGATTGGACAGGCGAGGACGGTGAACAGGAGCTGGCGATTTTCAGCGGGCGCAACGCGCGAGAGCGAGCGATCCGATATGCCGAGCGGCAGTATGGCGTTTTCCAGGAACTCAGCTTCGAGCGATAAGCAGGTGCGCGACCCAGACGAGGTCATCGAATAACCGCACCAAAACCGGCGGCATTCACCGATCTCCAGCCCTACCTTTTATTGGTCCAATTGCACATCCTTCGGCAGATACGACGAAATGCCTGTCTTGGAGCTTCTCATTCGGCAACGGCTGTAGATCGACAGTGTGTCGCTTTCAGTTGTGATTGCGCCGGCGAGTGAAGCCCAGACCAACGAGGGCTGCGCTGAGCAGCGCTATCGAGGCCGGCTCGGTCACCCCCACGGGACCTGGCAAGGGAACGTCGGTGTACACGAGTTCCGCATAACCCGTTGCGGCAACTGCGCTTCCCTC
>JAFATG010000127.1 GCA_019244055.1 Acidobacteriaceae bacterium
TGGGTCACGATTTCCTGCTTGTTCGTGACGTAAAGCGGGACCAACTCTTTGAGCGGGACCGAGGAGATGACCACGCCGGCGGCGTGCATACCGGCATTCCTGCAAACACCTTCCAGCTTCAGGCTGATATCGAGAACCTCTTTGACGCGCGGCTCTTTGCTTGCCGCGTCTTTCAACTCGGGATCCTCCATCGCTTTCTCGAGCTTGATATTGAGCTGCTTTGGAACCAGCTTCGAGATGCGGTCCACTTCGGCGAAGCTCATGTCGAGCACGCGGCCCACGTCCTTAATGGCGGCCTTGGCTGCCAGAGTGCCGAAGGTAATAATCTGAGCGACCTGTTCGCGACCGTATTTTTCGGTCACATACTGGATCACTTCGCCGCGCCGGTTGGTACAGAAATCGATGTCGATATCCGGCATGCTGATTCGCTCTGGATTAAGAAATCTCTCGAAAAGGAGGCCGTATTCGAGGGGATCAATATCAGTAACCTCCATCGCGTAGCCGACAAGGCTGCCCGCGGCGGACCCTCGCCCTGGTCCTACCGGAATGCCCTTTTGTTTTGAGAAGCGGATGAAATCCCAGACGATCAGAAAGTAACCCGACAATTTCATTTTCTGGATCATCTGGATCTCGAATTCCAGACGTTCCACATATTCCGCAACGTCGTGCTTGAGGCGTCCCTGTTGACGGAGCGCTTCGAGCCGGGGCCGCCGTTTCTCAAACCCCTCCCGGGCCACGTAAGCGAAATACGTATCCGGGGTGTGACCCTCCGGCACATCGAAGCGCGGGAACGGATCCTTAACTCTTTCGAGCTTGACGTGGCATCGCTGCGCAATATCCCAGGTGCGATCCAGAGCTTCTTCTACTTCGCCGAACAGCGGAAGCATCTCGGCCCGCGACTTAACATAAAACTCCGGCGTGCTGAAACGCATCCGGTTCGGGTCGGACATCGTTTTGCCCGTCTGAATGCAAAGCAGAATTTCATGTGCACGCACATCATCGTGCGCCAGATAGTGTGCGTCGTTGGTTACTACCAGCGGAATGCCTGTTTCGCAGGAGATACGGCGGATCTTAGGCATCGCCAGCTTATCCTGGTCCAGGCTGTGATCCTGCATTTCGAGGAAAAAGTTGTTACGGCCGAAGATATCCGCGTATTCATTCGCAAGCCGTTTCGCATCATCGTAACGATCAGCCAGGATCGTTTCGTTTATGTCGCCTCGTAGGCACGCAGAAAGCGCGATCAGCCCTTTCGAATGGCGCGCGAGCAGGTCCTTATCAATTCGCGGCTTGTAATAGAAGCCGTCAAGATAGCCAGTGGAGACGAGATTAATCAGGTTCTTGTAGCCCTCTTGCGTCTCGCAGAGAAGAACAAGGTGGTTGTAGCGGTCCGAGTCGGAGCGGACTTTGTGCCCGCGCTGGGAGACGTAGACCTCGCATCCGATTACGGGATGAATGCCGTTAGCAAGGGCCTCGTTATAGAACTCCACGGCACCGAACAGGTTGCCATGGTCCGTCATGGCAATTGCGGGCATACCCTGCCGCTTGGCGATGGCCATGAGCTGCTTAATGTCGCACGCTCCATCGAGGAGTGAGTAATCGGTATGACAGTGAAGGTGAACGAAGGGGCGTTCCGGCATGCGGCTTTCTTTTTAAGTTCTGCGCTGCGCGGGGGGACGCAAGCTCACTTCATTCAGTTTAGCGGCTCATCGGCGGCGCGTTATTTCCGCCGTGGTCGTTGGAGGCATGGGGAATAGATTTCATTGAGCGACGTTCCGAACTACTGGAGCCTCTACGGTACGGGTCTTCGAGCCGTCATCGTTCCGTAATCCCGCTGTAACAGTGCTTCGGTAACTTGGTTGCGATTTCGAGGAGTCGGAGCACGCGGGAAAGTAGTGTACCCGAGCGGCTTCGAAAAAGCTAAACCTCAAGAAGACGAGGAGACTATGACCCGAACCTTAATCCTGAGTGTGCTCTGCGTACTGGCAAGCGTTACTTTGCGTTCTCAGGATCTGCAGCAATTGCGAGAAAAGGTCGCGCAGCAGGAAGAGCAGATCAAGCATCTGCAACAGGCAGTCGAGGAACAGAAAACACTGCTGGACCAGGCACTGAAGAGTTCCGCCACGGCCACGGTATCCGGCGCGCCGACGACCGTACCGGGGAGAGATGGAACGGCAGCAGCTATTACAAACTCAAACCCCGATTCAGCGCAATTGGTTCCGGTGGCCAACGCAGCTCGTCCGCAGATTGCGCCGATTCCGCGGCAGAAAGTCGAAACCCGGCCATCGCCGCTTTCGATCAGCCTCGGGAATACGACTCTGACGCCTCTCGGGTTCGTCGATATGACGTATTTCACGCGCTCGACGAACGTCGGGAGCGGAATCGGAACGAACTTCGCCGGAATTCCCTTCAACACATCCACCGGTTATCATCTCGATGAAACGAACTTCTCGGCGCAGAACTCTCGGATTGGGTTTCGGGTGGATTCGAATTTTATGGGCGCCAAGGTGCTCGGGTATCTCGAAGCTGACTTTCTGTTCAGCAACGACGCAAACACTTTCCAGGTCACCAGCAACTCCGCCGGACTACGGCTTCGTAACTACTTCGTGGATGTCGAGAAGAATGGCTTCGAGGTCATGGGCGGCCAGGACTGGAGCTTCCTGACTCCGAACCGGAAGGGGTTGTCTCCACTTCCGAGCGACCTTTTCTATACGCAGAACATGGACACGAATTACCAAGTGGGCCTCATCTGGACCCGACAGCCGCAATTCCGGTTCATTATGCATCCCACCGAGAATTTCGCGTTTGGTGTTTCGCTTGAAAATCCGCAACAGTATATCGGCGGAGCCTCGGGAGCAAGCACCGTCACTCTGCCGGCTAATCTGAATTCCTCGTTGAGCGGCCAGTTCCAATCCGGGAACAGCGTAACGGGCATTCCGAACCTTTTTCCAGACATCATTGTGAAAGGCGCGTATGATGCACATCCCGGTGACCGGACGTTTCACGTTGATGCCGCTGGACTGATCACCGGTTTCAAGGACTACGTGTCGGTCACGAAGCCTCCGGCCGTTCCTGGATCGCATACAGCAGTCGGCTATGGGGGCTCGGTCAACTCCAACCTCGAGTTGTTCAAGGGATTCCATCTAGTCGAGAATGCCTTTGCGAGCGTGGGCGGTGGTCGCTATATTTTCGCAATGGCCCCGGATTTGATCGTGAGACCGGACGGCAGTATCGCACCGGCGCATAGCTACTCTACGCTGGACGGCATCGAAGCGCAGGTGGCAAAGAATACGCTGTTGACTGCTTACTACGGTGGGGCCTACGTAGCCCGGGAAGTGGCGTTCGATCCGACGGCGGCGGGCAGCACGCTGCTAAAGCCGGTCTATGCCGGCTACGGATATGCGAGTTCCACCACTTCTTTTAACCGGTACATTCAGGAAGCAACATTCGGTTGGGTCCAGACGCTCTGGAAAAATTCCAACTATGGAGCGCTGGCACTCATCAACCAGTATTCGTACTTGTGGCGGGAGCCGTGGTACGTATCGCCCGGCGCGCCGAAGCAGACTCACACAAACATGGTGTACATCGATCTTCGGTATACCCTTCCCTAACGCGAGCACAGATCGCGAAAGAAAAGGGCACCGGCTCCGGCCGGTGCCCTTTTCATTTCTCTTCGTGCAAGTTGGCGAGTTCGACTTCACGAAATAAAAACGCCCCCGGAAACTCGGGGGCGAAGGTTTGAAGCTCTTAGCTCCCGCTTGCGCGGGGCTCGTGCTTACTTCTTTTTCTTGGTGGCGGTTTTCTTCGCGGTCTTCTTCGCGCCGCCAGCCTTCTTGGTTGCGTTCTTCATCGATTGATTCTCCCTAACGTAAATTTGCAATCTTATACAGATCGCAGTGTGATTCATATATAAGGTTGTTCGCCAGATAAGTCAAGAAAAAAATGACGGGCACCCACCGGGGGGAGGAGTCGGGCGGCCGGTTGGAACCTCCGCGACACGCGAAATCGGAAATTTGTTTTACTCCGGAGCCCTCGTTTGCGTCTGTTCAGGAAGAGTTGGTATGGTTTTGTCAAATCGGGATAAGGGATGAGCTCCGAGCGGCGATGATGACGCGAGCTAAATGGAAAGTTTTCGCCGCCACGCTAAGCGCGATGCTCCTTTTTTCCCCTGGCTGCGGCAAAAAGCAGCGCACGAGCGTACCCATCCCATCTGCTCCGCAACCGCAGCCCTCAACCGGAAAGCACAAGACCGCGCAAGCAGCGCTACCGGTGGGCTATACGGAAGAAGGCATCGCGAGTTGGTACGGCGTTCCCTTCAACGGGCGTCAAGCGGCGGACGGCGAGATCTATGATATGGAGACTCTCGTCGCGGCGCACCGTTTAATGCCGTTCAACACGCTGGTTCAAGTGACGAACCTCGCGAATGGGAAATCAGTCCACGTCAGGATCATCGATCGCGGCCCTTTTGTGCAGGGAAGGATTCTCGATCTTTCAAAAGCCGCCGCGCGGCAGATCGATCTTTTGGGGCCGGGTGTTGGCCGCGTGCGGATTCAGGTAATCGCCGCGCCCGCCGACATTCCTGCGAACGATTTTTTTGCCGTGCAGGTGGGCGCGTTTTCTATACGCGAGAACGCCGAACGCTTGCGCGCGCATTACGCAGAACGGTTCGGCAATTCCCAGCTCGCAGTGAAGGAAGGCCCGACTCCCGTTTGGCGCGTGTTGGTGGGCAAGGAACCCTCGATCGAAGCGGCCCAGCAACTAGCAATCGTACTGGCGGCTGAAGATAAGCACGTTTTCGTCGTGCGGCTGGATCAGACCCCTATCGCCAATTCCAGCGCTCCATCGTCGGAATCCGCTACTCATCCGTAAAGGGAACAAGGTGGAGCAGGAGTAAGGCGAGAGTATTTCCCTGCGCCAGCACTACATCACGAGGAGATCCCGCTCTCCACTTTGTGATAGCGCAAAGAGCCCTAGAAGTGTCTCCGCTTTCCACGCTGATCGGTAACTCACCGGCGATGAAGCAAGTTCATCGCTTGGTTAGCCGGATGGGCAAGTCGCGTTTCCCGGTATTGATCCAGGGTGAAACTGGTACGGGGAAAGAAGTAGTCGCTCGCGCGATTCACCAGATCGAAGCGAAAGGACCGTTCGTAGTAGTGGATTGCTCCTCGCTGGTGGGCCCGCTGATGGAAAGCGAGCTTTTCGGATACGCGAAGGGGGCGTTCACCGGCGCGCACGTCCAGAAACTCGGACTACTGGATGCGGCGAACGGCGGCACGGCCTTTTTCGACGAGATCGGCGAATTGCCTCTGGAGCTGCAGATGAAGCTGTTGCGCGTTCTCCAGGAAAAGGAGTTTCGGGCGGTCGGGGCACTAGGATCTCGAAGCTCCGATTTCCGGGTAATCGCCGCGACCAATCGGGATCTCGCGGCGGAAGTGGAAGCCAAGCGGTTTCGCCAGGATCTTTACTACCGGCTGAACGTAATGCGCCTGCGGTTGCCACCTTTGCGCGAGCGCAGAGAAGATATCCCGTTACTCGTATCGCGGTTCCTCGAACGCTATGGAAACGGGCACAAGCTGTCCGAAGATGCCATGCAGTCTCTCCAGGCGTATGATTGGCCTGGCAATGTGCGACAGCTCGAACACGCCGTGCAACAGATGGTGGCGATGAACTCGGGTCCATGGCTATCGCCGGGCGACCTGCTATCCGTGATTGCAAATCACAAAACGGAAGACCGTTTTCGATCGAAAGACTCCGGAGGAATGTCGCCAAGCCCTGGTATCGAAGCACCAGAACCGGTGCTGCCGCTCGCTGAGGTGGAACGCCGCGCGATAATGAACGCGCTCGAGCACACAAAGGGAGACCGGACGTTCGCGGCTGAGCTACTTGGAATCGGCCGGACAACGCTCTACCGCAAGCTGAAGGAATACGGGCTGTAAATTGGGAGCGTGCGCATCGCGCTGGACGCAACCTACAGCGTAGACCCTTATCCTTCGGGAATTGCAATCTATTCGAGGGAAATTCTGAACGGATTAGCGGCGCAGCATCCAGAAGATCGTTTTCTCCACTGCTATCGAACGAAGCAATTCAGCAAGTCAGCGCATAGCCGCCTTCAAAACGTGGGTAGGCGCTTACTGCTCCCACCCCTGCCCACTTTTCGCGCGGATATCTTTCACGCACTCAATCAGCGGATCGACCGGCGGACGGCCAACGCTGTGATCTGCACATTTCATGACTTGTTCGTGATGACGAACGAATATTCTTCCGCGAATTTTCGGAAGCGATTCATAGAGCAGGCGAAAAGGGCGGCCAAGAACTCGGACATCATCATCACGGTTTCTCAGTTCACGGCAGATCAGGTTGTGGAGTTACTAGGCTTCCCACGCGCACGGATACGGGTGGTGCCTCACGGCGTGGGAGGACCTGAGATGATCCAGCGAAAGCGAGAAAACTTCATTCTCTTTGTCGGCGCCTTGCAGGTTCGAAAAAACCTTATTCGGCTGATAGAGGCCTTTGAACATCTTTCGAGCGATTGGAATTTGGTTCTGGCTGGAGCGCCGAACGGTTTTGGGGCTGACAAGATTCTCGAGCGGATCCAGCGCAGCCCGGAGCGCAATCGGATTCATGTCAAGGGCTACATCTCGCGTCCCGAGCTTGATTCTTTATACGCGCGAGCAGCGATATTCGCGTTCCCCTCGCTGGGAGAGGGTTTCGGAATACCGGTCCTCGAAGCGATGGCGTGGGGAATACCGGTCCTCACTTCATCCACGTCCGCTTTGGCGGAAGTAGCTGGAGGCAGTGCAGTGCTTGTGAAGCCGGAAGATTCGGACGCGATTTCTGCGGGGCTTCTGGCTCTGGCAGGTGATCCGGAGCTGCGCGATTGCCTAACAAAACGGGGGTTGGCGCGAGTCCAACAGTTCTCGTGGATGAAAGCTGTTCGAGAGACTTATGAGGTGTACCAGGAAGTGATGTCTTGAGACGTACTATTTCTGATCTTCTTCGAGGGATATTTTGAGCGCCCGTAGAAACTTCTGATCCTGAGTGGTGAGACGGATTTTCCCGGTGGACTCAAATTTCCCGCTGCCGTCCGATTCGCGCTCTGGGGTTTCGCCAACGGACGATTCGTCCCCGTCTTCCCGCTTATTAAACCCTATTGTTGCTTCAAGGACCAGAAAGACGTCATACCCGGCACGCTTGATCTCACCGATAGCGCCCGCGATCCGGTCCGAATCGGAGAGGGATTCGTTTATAGCGTTCCCCAACTCCTGCATCAGATCCTTTAATCTTTCGTCCAAAACATCCTCTTTTCCACGGGCATTTACAGGTTAGCACCGAATTCCGGGATGCCGGCCCTCACCTCGAAACTGTAGTGCGAATCCCCGCCCTCCCACTCACTTGATTTGATGCGCAAACGCCTAAGATTTGCTCTAGCTTCGGAGCCGGGCGAGGCCCAGGACTACTAGGTTACGTTTCCGAGCTCTTCTGCTCGTAAGGTTTCGTAAGATAACGAGCGGCTTCGTCCTGGGCCCCTCCCGTATTGTCGTGGGTTCGGATAGCTTGCTTGTACTCGTTAACCGCGCGATCGCGCTGATCGGTAACGTCAAAGATCTTGCCGAGGTTCACAAAAGACCACACCTCGGTCCACTTGGGTTCGAGATCCCCGTTAATCGCAGAACGAAACTCGTTCGCAGCCGATTGGAAGTTGTTCTGCTTAAAGAAGAGCTCGCCGATACGGTAGTGAGCTAGAGAGCTGTTCCGATTCACTTCGAGCGCCTTCTGGTACTCCTTGAGCGCATTCGCAAAGTCGTTAATTTCGACAAACTGCTCACCGCGGCGAATCGCCACCTCGACCTCGATATTGGAATCCAAACGGAGCAAGACGTGATTGGGATCGATGGTCAATTTACGCGGTTTACCAAAGGTATCCACGCTGAACTCGGAAGAAGTACCGGTCACCTCGATTTTCTTGTCCTCTGGATTACCTTCAGTTTCGATTCTGAGATCGACCGGCATGCGGAAGGTGTCCAGGTCTTGGGTAACCTTACCAACAACACGAAAACCCTGCTGAGTCCTCAGTACTGTGTACTGAAGTTTGAATTCGGGCGATCCGCTAGACTCGAGCCACTGAATGAAGAAGTACTTCAAGTCCTGGTTCGAGACCTGTTCCATTGCCTTCCGGAACTCTTCGCTGTTCACAGATTTCCAACTGTACTGATCGAGGAACGCGTGGAGACCCTTGCTGAACGCGGCATTTCCAACAACATTGCGCAGCATGTTCAGGACGGCTGCACCTTTGGCGGAAGTGAGTGCCCAGTATTCGGGCGAGTAGTCATCGAGCCGCGACGCCTGCAAAACCGAAGGGTCGTTCACAGTGAGGGCTTCGATGTAAGTATTCTTCACATCGCTTTCCATGGCTGCGGGGCCGGACGTGTGTTCCTCATAGAGCAGTTCGGAAAAGCGCGCGGGGCCGTTCTCGAGCCAAATATGATTGCGTGTCGTTGGCGAGACAAGGACGCCCCACCATTGGCGGGATAACTGGTTCGCCAATACGCGCCAATCCACACGCGCCGTAATAGAACTTGGCGAAAGGAAAATGATGCCCGGCCCGGAGTAGCCGTTCACAGCGCCGTCTTCGGTTTCGACCAAAGTAAGGTTCGCTTGCGGAGCAAGACCGTATTCGGAGGTGAAGAAGGTCAGGATTCTCCCGGTCTCTTCTCCGTAAGCCTGAGCGCACGCAGCGGCTTGATCCCGGAAGAAAATCTGGCTGTTAATTCCCTGAGAACTGACGCGAACCGGATCGCCTTTTACGATGGCGATGCTCCCTGGGAAACTTTGATTTTCGTAGTGAAAGGAGTAGACGACGCTGCCGTTGGCGGCCTGATCGGATTTCATATCACCGCTGGCAATCACGCGGTAGTCGGCAGGTGTAGTGACGCGAATATCGGCTGCGAAGCGGTCTGTAGTGTATCCGTTTACGGGGAACCAGCGAGCAGGGTACAACAGGTAACCAAAATCCGGATGGAGCGCGGCGAACTTCAAACCATAGACAGGGGAATCTTCCTCGCCGGTGAATTTACCACCGTAGCTGAGATCGATCTCCCCGGTTTGATTCTTCTCAACGCCCTTAGGAAGCAATATGCGGACGGTGAAGTCCTGGGAATTACGAGAAGTTTCGAGGGATGTTCCCTGCGCATCCACCGCTTTGGTCACGGTGAGCGCGTTATTCAACTCGAAGGTGGCGTCATTCAGGCTCTCGAGAGCGGTAAAGCTGATCTTGGCTGTGGCGACAATCGACTGAGTGCGAGGGTTAATTTCGGCGTCGATCGTGTACTTCTGGACATCGATATGTGAACGTTTTTCCTGGGCCCACACGCTGCCACCGAGCGCGAGCAGAAGAAACGTCCACCTGATACTGCGCATGTGTTTAACCTATTGTCTCCCGAAGAATATCTACGTGTGGGATCACGGAGCCGGCTCGCACACTACAGGCCTCGGCGATCACGTCAGCCGCGTGTTGCAGCGGATCGCCCTGGCATGTCAAAGCAGCGCGGACCAAGGCGAGATCAGCGCGCATGAGATCTGCTTTCTCCGGGTAAGCCAGTAACTGTTCCGCCTCCTGGGCCATTCGTTCCGCTGTCATATCGTACTGGATGAGCTCCGGCACTATCTGGCGCTGTGCAACCAGATTCACCATTGACAAGAAAGGCACCTTCACCAGATGTCGACCGGCCCACCAAGTCAACGGATTCACTTTATAAAAGGTGATCATCGGGGTGCCCAACACTGCCGCCTCTATTGTCACGGTGCCGCTAGCGGCTAAGGCAAGGTTGGCGTGACCGATGCAATCCCAGGTCTGGTTTTCTACTACTTTGATGGATAGCGCGTTAATCGGTTCCCGAAAATTGACAAATCCCTCATGGGTGCGAAAGCCTTTCGGTACAGCCAGCAGCACCGAGAGAGCGAAGCGCTTCCGAAGGTGGGCCACGGTATCCAACAGAACCGGCATGTGCCGGCGGGCCTCGCCAATACGGCTACCAGGAAGCAGAACAAGTACCTGAGTCTCTTTCGGGAGCTGATAACGGTCGAAAAAATTCTCACGGGAAGTCTGAACCCGAACCATTGAGAGCAGCGGATGACCTATATATATTGCGTCCACACCGCGATGGCGAAACCAATCCTCTTCAAAGGGAAATAAACAAAAGAGTTTTGTCACTACATCCCTTATGACCCGGACGCGGCCCTGCCGCCAGGCCCAGACCTGAGGGGCCACTACATAGAAGACCGGAACGCCAAGCCGCTTCAGATGACGAGCAACACGGAGGTGAAAATCGGGGCTGTCGGAGAGGATGGCAGCGCCAGGTCGGTTGCGCCTAATATAGCCAATCAGCCGGCGATATTCGCTGTAAATCCTGGGCAAGTGGGCGACAACCTCGGCCAGACCAACGACGGCGAGCCTTGCCGAATCTATAACCGGTTGAACACCTGCATCCCGAAGGTGAGGGCCAGCACAGCCGTAGAATTCAGCGGACGGGAATGTCTCTTGCAGGCGCCGAACGATGCCGGCGGCGTACATATCACCGGACGCCTCGCCCGCGGAAACCAGGAACTGCACTGCGTTTTCCTCAAGTGTAGCAGTGGCAATGAGACCTGTTGACCACGCCCAGGAACTGAAACAAAAGCCGCAAATGGTTGATTGTCTGCGGAGTTGGAGAAATATCGCTTTGCTAGAATCGAGGTCGAAAACTTAGATGTCAAGCCAACGAGAGCCGAATCCAGTTAATCCGGCTCAATCAGGTTTTTCAAGAGTCAGCGTGGGGCAATTCGCCGAGCGTTTCCGCGGTGAAGTGATCCCGCTCAGCAATACTTTCGGCTATTTCTGCGCTTCGGTACCGATGACAGAAGAAGTGTTGAAGGAGTATCTGGAGGAGCCCGTAGCGGCATTGCCTCCAGCGATCGCGGCGATGTTGCCGCGTATCTCCATTCTGCTGGTTCCCTATCTCGAGCGATCGAACGAGCGTGGGCGAGTAAGGGCGAACCGGAAACGAACTGTTCTGGAGAAGGTTGGCGATTTCGTGGTTGCCGAGCGGCCTGCGGACGGGCAGCAGTCTTGGGCATCGCAGGTGAGTTTCGAGAATGAGACGGTCCTGGTGTTCGCGCTTAATGAGCAGGACGTGGCGGAGTATCATTATCGGTTTTACCGGCGGCTGGCGGCGCTGGTCGCGGAGAACTGGTCGACGGAAGCGGCGGGACGATTTAAGGCGACAATTCGCGACGAGCTCACCGCGAGCGTTCACGGCGAGGTGGACGACGAAAGCTGGCAGGCGAAGCAGTCGCTATTGCGCCGCCAAACCAACGTCAAGCGGGATAGTCCGTTGTTTTCCGATTATGTGCGGCAATCATTCATCGATACGCTCACGCTGTACCTGCACGGCATCTGCTGCGATATTGACGTGGAGACGGGGCCGAGGCAGCTTCCGAGCCGCTATTTGCGCAAGCGGCTAGCCTTGCTGAAAACGCTGTATCCTCCGGCAGCAGGATATTCCGTGTTTCCTGAAGATGCCGAGAAATCCGAAGACAAGCGGCGGAAATCAGAGGAGCTTCCTTAGGATTCTGATCGCGCCCTCTCTTCCACGCGGACCGATCTCGTTGTGTGGTCCGACGCAACTAGGACAGCCAGCTTCGCAAGCGCAACCCTCCGCTAGCTCGAGAGCCGCCTGAAGTAGTTCTGCGCGGCGGCGGAACAAGGGATCGCTTTGACCGATACCGCCGGGATAGTTGTCGTAAAGAACGATGTCACGCTCAAACACGGTTCCCTTTTCACTCGAGTCGTCCAACACTGCGAGCCCAAGATCGCGTGGGTCACTGAGGAGCAGCACAGCAGCAACTGTCTGCAGAACATTACCCAACCCGCGGATTGCATCCTGGAGATCGGCGGTAGAGAATGCCTTCAGATCATCGAAGAATGCGGAAGAGAAGTGCAGGTAGAACGCGGTTGTGTGCATCTCCTGTTCAGGTAGCGAGAGGTTGCCGGCACCGAGATTTTCCAGCGTATAGAACTTAATTTTTTTGAAGCCGACGACCTGCCGCTTGACGCGCACTTCGGCGAGAATGGCCTGTGCGTGGGGATCCTGAGCGGCAGGAGCGCTTTCGAAAGAAGTTAATTGGCTGACCTGGGTGTAAACGATGGCGTCGGTGAAATAGTCTGAGTCGACTTGCCGGACAAACGCTCTTCTTCCGTCAAAATCGAGCCTCTCGACTTGATACTGACGCGCATCGTGAAGGTAGATCGCCTTCTCATGCAAGGTGGTGAGGGCTGGAGGGAAATCGACTTCACCGATGACGCGGTGGTCGCCGGTGATGTCGACAACCAGGAAATTGTCACTCGTCACCGCGCGGAGGCTGACGGAATCCGCAGGGTAGCTATCGCTCACCCAGTGCCACAGATCGCCCGAACGGTGCAGGAGGCGCAGGTCTTCAGCGAGAAAACTACAGAATTTGGCGACATCGTGCGTTCCGAACATTTCGCCGCTTTTGAGCGGCAGTTCAAACGCAGCGCATTTCAGATGGCTTAAGAGGATCTCGAGGTTATCGGCATTGATGTGGGCTTCTTCGGGGGACGTGCCGAAGAAGTAATCCGGGTGTTCCACGATGTACTGATCGAGTGGAGCGCTGGAGGCGATGAGCACCGCAATCGAAGATGACGCGCGGCGACCGGCGCGTCCGGCGCGCTGCCAAGTGGAGGCAATAGTTCCGGGATAACCGGCCATCACTACCGTATCGAGCGAACCGATGTCCATTCCCAATTCGAGAGCGTTGGTCGCGATGACCGCGCGAATGTCCCCTGAGCGCAAGTCCCGTTCGACGGAGCGGCGCTCTTTCGGCAAATAACCGCCGCGATAGCCGCGGACGGCTTCGTTCGAAAAGGGGAGTTGTGAGCAGGCGTCTTTCAAGTACGTTGTCAGGATTTCGGTGGCAAGGCGATTGTTTGTAAAAACGAGCGTTTGCTGTTTTTGCCGAACGAACTCCAAGGCAATGCGCCGCGTTTCGTGTAGATAACTGCGGCGGATGCCTAGCTGGCGGTTCACGACGGGCGGGTTGTAGAAGATGAAGTAATGTTCGCCGGCGGGCGCGCCGCTCTCGGCGACTAGTTCAAAGGGCTGACCGGTAACAGCTTCCGCAAGCTGCCGCGGGTTGGCAATCGTCGCGGAGCAGCAGACGAATTGCGGATGCGAACCATAGAATTCGCAGATGCGCTTCAGCCGGCGCAGGACGTTGGCGAGATGACTGCCGTAGACTCCGCGGTAGTAGTGCAGTTCATCAATCACTATGTACCGGAGATTTTCAAACAGCTTCACCCATTTGGTGTGGTGCGGGAGGATCCCGGCGTGGAGCATGTCGGGATTCGTAAGGATGACGTTGGCTTTATCGCGGATTGCGCGACGGGCATCCTGCGGGGTGTCGCCGTCGTAGGTGTGACAGGCGAACGGCTTATCTATGGCGTCATTTAAACCCTGGAGTTCGAGGCGTTGATCTTCGGCAAGAGCCTTCGTAGGAAAGAGAAAAATAGCGTGAGCAGCGTTATTGGCCAAGATGGAGTGCGCGACCGGCAGATTGTAGCAGAGAGTTTTTCCGCTTGCTGTGGGCGTAACCACTATCACATTGCGGCGTGCGAGGGCGTGCTCAACCGCTTCAGCTTGATGGCTGTAGAGGTTCTCTATTCCGCGCGAGGCTAGAGCTGATCGGAGGATCGGGTTCAGCTCCGCAGGAAAATCACCAAAGCATGCGGGTTTCGCTCGCTGATGGCGGACGGCTCGAACAGGCGAGCCATCTTGTTGCATGGCTTGCTCGAAGTGCGCGGCGAGCGCTTGAACGGGCGCGGGCCGATCGAGGGAGTGTTCCGGTTCTGGCGGGAGCGGTTCAAACTCGAGAGCGAGGTTCCTCATTTCGCCTTTTCTTTACCTACCGTAGACCAGATTCGGGGCAGAGGGCAAGAGCGAATCTAAAAGAGCTCTGCAAGCCGAACCTGCCGTTCAGCGGCTATGGGGGCGAACGCCTGGATTTAGCGGAACAAAGCCATTCAGGAGCTGGCGATTTTGAGGATTGCAGTTCACGTAATAGCCCGCTCTTTTCGCAGGATCAAAGATCGAGCTGCCGGCTCGACCGCCCTGGCACGCACGTTCGATCGCTCGCAAAATCGTGGCGCGATCCGGCCGGGTGAAGTACGGTCGGACCTCCTTCAGGCCATACCGGGCTGGATCACCGCTCACGGGCAAGAATTTCTGGAACTCGCTCCGGCGATCGGCGATACCGCGCTGGCCTGGGAGGGAGCAGGCAGTAAGTAGGAGAGCGATTGCGAACAATGCGAGCGGTTTCATTGAGGAGGCAGATCCTAGCGGCGGAGGAACCGGAAGGCGATTTCGATTTTCATGTCGTTCGTGCCTTTGCTTTCAACTAAATAATACGCACACCGATAAGATCAGAGCGGGGTCATTGGCCTCTTATTGGACGATTGGCGCGATTTCAAGACCAGTTATGTGGGTCCTGGGATAGCGAGAGGAAAGCGAATCTGAGGCCACTTTCGAACAAGTAATAAGATCGCCGGGGTAGCATGATCGGCAGGTATCCCTGAGGTTCAACGGGAACTTGCGTCGTAGCGGCTCCGTAGTGTTCCGCATGGAGTCACTCTTCTCCGATATCCGGCAGACCTTGCGCATGATGGGCAAAAGCCCGGGGTTCACGGCGGTCGCGATCGCCGCGCTGGCCCTGGGCATCGGTGCAAACACGGGAATTTTCAGCGTCGTAGACAAGGTCCTGCTGGAGCCCCTGCCGTATCCGGAACCCGACCGGCTAGTGAAACTTGCCCGGCAGTTTCCGCAGGGCTTGGGAGAGTCCATTTCCATCCCGAAGTACATGGCTTGGCGGGAGAACAATGTGTTTTCCGCCATGACGCTATATGACCAGAGCGGGCCGGGCTTGAATCTATCGACCCACGATAGGCCGGAGCAGGTCAAAGGTGTCCACATTTCCGCGGATTACTTCAAGGTATTTGGAGTAAGTCCGTCGATGGGACGAAGTTTCACCGCGTCCGAGGACTCCCCGAACGGACCAAAGGCCGCTGTTATCACGGACAGCCTTTGGAAATCGCAGTTCGGAGGCGATCCGCAGATCCTGGGGAAGACGATCATCCTCAATGGCGATCCATACACGGTGGTGGGTGTGATGCCGCGCCATTTCGTCGCGGACCCGCCGGCTGATGTTTGGATTCCGCTCCAGGCGAACCCGAACAGCACCAATCAGGGTCATTATCTTTCGGCGGCGGCGCGGTTGAAACGGGGACTATCGATCGAGGAAGCAAGGGCAGAAATGAAAATCGCCGGGGAACGGTTCCGGCGAATGAATCCCAAATGGATGGACAAAGGCGAGAGTGTGGCCGTGGTATCGATGCGCGATGCCATGGTGCGGGATGTCAAGACTGCCCTGGTGGTTTTGGTGGGAGCTGTCACATTCGTCCTGTTGATCGCTTGCGCGAACGTGGCTAATTTACTTCTGGCGCGCGGAGCGGGCCGTCAGAAGGAATTTGCGATACGAGCGGCAGTGGGAGCGAGCCGCTGGCGGGTGGTCCGGCAGTTGCTGACTGAGAGCATAATTCTTTCTGGAATCGGCGGCATTTTCGGTTTCATTCTGGGCGCTTGGGGCGTACGGAGTTTGCTCCTGCTGGTGCCGGGGCGCATCCCGCGGCTGACGGACCCCGAGCACATGCAAGGACTGCTCAGTTTAATCGATTGGCGCATCGCCACATTTACAGTCGGCGTCTCATTTCTGACCGGCATCATTTTCGGGTTATTTCCAGCGTTGCAGATTTCCAATCCGGATCTGGCGG
The DNA here is from genome assembly GCA_019244055.1 of Acidobacteriaceae bacterium. Taxonomy (GTDB): domain Bacteria; phylum Acidobacteriota; class Terriglobia; order Bryobacterales; family Bryobacteraceae; genus Bog-105. The sequence goes on from JAFATG010000127.1 coordinate 15,875, forward strand.
GAACGTTAAAGGAGGCAAGCGGACGATCGGCAACGGGCAGAAAGCAGAACCGGTTACGCAAGACGCTGGTAGGCGCGGAAATGGCTTTGGCCCTGGTGCTGCTTGCCGCGGCCGCGCTGTTAATCCGAACATTTATCGGTTTAAGTACCGCGAACCCAGGGATTGATGCGCGTCAGGTTCTGACGCTGCAGACATCGCTCGGGGGCGGCAATTACTCAACCACCGCGAAGGTAGACAACTTGGTCGTACAGGTGGTACGTGGGCTGGAGTCGGTACCGGGTGTACAGGGAGCCGCCTCGGCGGTTGTGTTACCGACGACTATGGGCATAGACATGCCATTCACCATCGCTGGAAAGCCTCCGAAGGCTGGCCAGACGTACAACGGTGATGAGCAGTGGCGATTCGTGTCGCCAGATTACTTTTCCGTGTTCAAGATTCCGTTGCTGCGCGGGCGGTTACTGACTGAGAGGGACATGGCGAATTCGGCCAGAGTTTTACTTATCAACGAAGCAATGGCAAAGAAGTATTGGCCGAAGGAGAATCCTCTAGGCCAGGTCATCACAATCGGGAAAGGGCTGGGGCCGCAGTTCGAGGAGCAGCCGCGTGAAATCGTCGGTGTAGTCGGCGATGTACGCGAGACAGGGCTGGGCGATGCGGATGAGCCGGTCATGTACATACCACACGCTCAAGTCTCTGAAGGCATAACTGAATTGGCGAATAGCGTGATACCGATGTCTTGGTGCATCCGGTCTTCCATGAACTCGAACTCCCTGAGAACTGTTGTGCAGAAGCAATTCGCGGAGATCGATCCCCTGCTGCCGATTTCACAAGTGAAGTCGATGACCGAAATTCTGGCGGAAGGGACAGCGCGGCAGAATTTTAATATGCTGCTGTTGAGTATCTTTGCGGCAATCGCACTGGTTTTGGCAGCGATCGGAATTTATGGATTGATGTCTTATTCGGTGGAGCAACAGACCTCGGAGTTTGGCATTCGCATGGCGCTAGGAGCGGACAGACCACACTTGCTGAAGCTCGTGATCCGTCAAGGTATGCTACCCGCCTTGATTGGAATTGCGGTGGGAGTAGCGATTGCGTTTGGCGCGACGCGCGCCTTGGCGAGCCTGCTGTACGGAGTCAAACCCGCGGATCCGTTGAGCTTCGGGGCGGTAGCACTCACGCTGCTGGCCGTAGCGCTACTAGCGACCTATGTTCCGGCCAGGCGCGCGACCAACATCGATCCAATGCTAGCGTTGCGGCAGGAATAGCTGCTCGTCCAGTACGGGCCGCCCGCCGAGTGACTATATTGGCCCCAGCAACGAAGCACTGATTGAGTTTGCCCGCGCCTGTCGCTATAAATAGTGACTGGCACCGGGCGGAATGGACGATCGACCAATCAGTGCGCCAGCAGGGGACAGCCAAACGGCGGAGCCGGGCCTCGCGGCGCTCATGGAGGCGTACCAGAACGGCGACCGTGAAGCTGCGAACCAATTGATCGAGCGCCTGAGCCCAGCACTGCACCGCTTTTTCGCCGTACATAGCGGCGATCGAAGATACGCGGACGATATTCTGCAAGACGCCTGGCTACGAATTCACAAGGCCCGTCATACATACCGCCCGGGCGAGCCGCTTCTACCGTGGATCTACGCGATTGCGCGCCATGTAAAGGTGGACGCGTTCCGAAGGCGCCGGCCGGAGCTGCACGAGCAGACACTTGAATCGATACCAGAGCCGATGATTGCGCCGCTCGAGGGCAAAGGCGATCTGCCGGATATCTCCACGTTGCTGGCGCACTTGCCGGAGAGCCAGCGCGAGGTTGTTTCGCTGCTCAAGGTCTCAGGATTGAGTGTTGAAGAAGTGGCGCGGGCGACGTCTTCGAGCGTCGGAGCCGTGAAGCAGAAGGCCCACAGGGCTTACGAGAAGTTACGCGTGGTGCTGATGGATTTAAGACCGGAAACAATCCGGAAGGTGGGCGCGCTGTGACTTGCCGTGAAGTGGACGAAAGCATGATGGCGCTGCGGCCGGGCGAACAGCTACCCGAGACCGCCCAGGAGCATCTACGCGGCTGCGCAGCCTGCCGCACCCTCGTCTCTGGTTTACGGGACTCAGCCATTGACAACCAGATAGACCCCGCTGTTCTGGAGCGGATCCGTGCGCCTCTCCTGGCATCTCTCGCGCGCGTGCGGCCACTTGCTCCAGCGGGCGTATTTGCTGCGGGCTTCCTGATCATTTTCGCTGCCGCAGCAATAGCCGATAGCGCCTGGTTTGGGCACGCAGGACTGTCATTGCTGACAAACATCCAGCGATTCCTGATTTTCGGAGTGCTGATGGCATTAGCGGTGGTGGCATCCGTAGCTGTTGCGCGCGATATGCGGCCAGGAGCCCGAAGCGTTCGAGGAGGAGTGCTGTTGGGAGTGGCGGTGATTGCGATTGAAGCAATATTCCTTGCGCTCTTTCACGACTTCAGTACAGAGAACTTTTTAGGGGTTGGCCTGCGCTGTTTTCGCTCGGGGTTGCTATGCGTTATACCTACCGCTCTGTTGGTGTGGCTAGCGGTACGGCGCGGATGCGTATTGGCACCAGTTTCGACGGGTGCAGCGGTGGGGGCCATTGCGGGATTAACGGGAGTCGCGGCCCAGGAGTTGTACTGCCCAGTGCTGACGTTTCCACACGTAGCGATCTGGCATGGAGCAGTGCTGGTGGTGAGTGTGGCGGCAGGCTCTTTGATCGGATGGATTGCTGATTCCGCACGACGGGATTGAAATAGGTCAGTACCGCGGTCCTTTACTGAGCGACTCCAGCCAACGACTGAACAGTCTGAAAAGTATCGGAGTCGGCGGCGAGCTTGTCCGGCCGATAACGTTTCACACGGGCAAATCGTAACGCGAGACCGCTTTGGTATCGCGGGCTGACCTGGATTTCATTGAACGCGATTTCTACCACCAGCTTCGGCTCGACATAAACGGTGTAACTGTCGCGAGCGACCTCTAACCGGAGCAACTCCTGCGTCTGCCAGGTGAGCATCTCGTCCGTCAGTCCCTTGAATGTCTTGCCGAGCATCGCGAATCCGCCTTTGACCGTGTCACGCGCACCGAGGTGCAAATTGCTCAACCAACCCCGGCGGCGGCCATTGCCCCATTCGGCGGCCAGGATCACCAGGTCTAAAGTGCGAGCGCGTTTGATTTTCAGCCAGCTCTGACGGCGCGCTCCCGCCGCATAAGGAGCTTCGAGCGATTTCGCCATCACGCCTTCATGGCCGCGCGATAGAGCTTGCCTAAGAAACTCATCGGCCTTCGCGGAATCGGCGGTGGTCAGATGCGGAACGATTTGCGCGGCGGGAACCAGAGCGACCAGCCCGGCGAAGCGCTTGCTTTGCGGTTCATCTATGAGCGGAGCCCCATTTTCGTAGAGAAGATCAAACCAGAAGGAAGTCATGGGCAGCTCGCCGAGCACCTGTTCGACATTCAGCTTGCGCCCGAATCGCCGCATTGAAACCTGAAACGGCTGGGGACGACCGTCGGCATCCAGGCTGAGAACCTCACCATCGAGGATCAAGTCCTCGGCCGGAAGCGCACGCACAGCACCTGCTATTTCAGGAATCGCGGCAGTAACGTCATTCGCGCCGCGAGAGAAGATACGCACTTCGCCGCCGCGCTTGTGTGCCTGAACACGGGCTCCGTCAAATTTGAATTCGAACGCCGCTTCGCCCAGCTCTCCGATCGCATCCGTGACGTCGTCCGCAGTCTGGGCCAGCATCGGCTGAACGGGACGGAAGAGTTGCACGTTGAAGTGCGTGAGACCGGCTTCGCCATGCTCCATTAGGGGTCGGGCAACGGCGCCTGCTCCGCCGGCTGCCATCGCCGCGCGCCGGATTCGATCCGTCGATACTCCGCTCGCCTTAGCGAGTGCTTCGAGCATGATGCCTTCGAGGGCACCCTGACGGAGCTCGCCGACCAGAAGGCCGGATAGAAACTGTTGTTCCTGCCGCGTGGACCTGGCCAGCAGATTAATAAGAAGATCACGGCGCGCCTGCTCGGAACCAGCACCTTGCACCGCTGCAATCTGGGAAAGCGCACCATCTACTTCGCCTAACTCGAGGGTTGATTCGGCTGCGGGATCGGGTAAGGCGTCCCGGAGGGTAGCGTAGCCGATTCCGATACGGCCTTGGCGTGTGGCGCCGGACAAGAACGAAACTGCAATCTCCACCTCTTCGGGCGTAAGCCGGCGCAAGAGGGTTGCAAGCAGATCGGTCTTTTCGAGACGTTTCGTAGTGCCGGCAATACGGCGTGAGGTCTCGACAATTTCGGCGAACAACATAGGAAAGGATCCTAACCGGCGTTGCTTTCGTCCTCTGGATAGATCCGCGCGAGAACATTCCGGATCTTTGGGTTCGCCTCACGCACCGCTTCCTCCACACGCTCGGCGATCGCATGGCCCTGCGCAACCGATAACTGTGGAGCGACACCGACGCGCAGATTGACTATGAACTCGGATCGAGTGCGCGCGATGAGGCACTCGCCGAGGCCGAGAACTCCCGAAATCTGCCGGGCAGCAGCACGCGCCTCATCCTCGACCTCTTCGATCGATGCCGGAGGGCGCTGCCCGGCGCCACGCAATTGCAAAAGGTGGAGTGGAAGCTTGCGTATGGCTACGCTTCGGCTCGGCAAGATGTTGTACCAGAGGAAAGGGGCGCTGAACGGCCTGGGACTGGCAAGACCCCGCACGCCGTACCGAGTGAGGATCTCGCGTACCTCCTCCAGCGGATCGAGATGCGGACCCGTTCCCTCTCCGGCACGCTGCGCAACTTGGAGAGCGGTCTCCGGGTCGGAATCATCCACTTCAAAAACTTTCACTTCATCGTAACCAGCCCTTTCATCGCTTTGTCCCGACATGGCCTTCATCAGCTCGGGAAGAGTGAGGCACTTCGCCTGCCAAGCGGAGCGGGAACGAGCGGGGTCGGCGCTTCGGTTGACCTCCGAAGCACCACAGTGAAAGCAGTAGAACCGGCCGAGGCGATCAATATTCTCGAAAGCCCAAGCGATGTCGCCAAGCCCGGCCGGCGAAACGGCGGAAGCGCTCCAACGCATGAAGATGTAGGCTCTCCCGCTTCTTTTCGGCATAGCTCAGTAGCGTGGAGCCAATCGAGAGGGACTCACTGACGGAACTGCTCGTCGATTTCCACGCGATACCCAGCAGCGAGCGCATTGGTTTCGTTCGCCATTCCAACAACCGCAAGCAGCTCACCGAGCATCTCTTCGCTCATCCCCTTCTTGCGCGCCGAAGCAGAATGGGAAGCCATGCAGTACTGGCATTGATTCGTAGCGCTCACGGCAAGATAGATCAATTCCTTTGTGAGCGGATCTAGCGCGCCGGGCGCCATGATCTCCTTGATGCTTTCCCAGGTGCGCCGCAGTGTTGCGGGATGATTTGCGAGCGCCTTCCAAAAATTATTGATGGAATCCGTTTTGCGAGTAGCCATGATGTCGTCATAGACGCTGCGAACTTCCGGGCTCGCGTCATCGTATTCGATCAGAGCGGATATCGCTTTTTTCTCCATTGTTTTCATGAATTCCCAATCAGAATGCCGGCGATAAAGACGAGTACACCGCCCAGAACAACCTGCATTGCCGCGCGCAGAAGCGGAGTATCCATATAGTGCTGGCGCACCCAACTGATGACAGCGAGCTCAACGGCCACGACGAAGACGGCGACTGCGGTGGCAGTGTGGAAATCCGAAATGAGGAACGGCAAAGTGTGCCCGATGCCTCCGGCGGTAGTCATAATACCCGTCACGCTGCCGCGGATGACCGGTCGTCCACGTCCGGTGAGCGAGCCATCATCGGAGAGGCCTTCGGCGAAAGCCATCGAGATTCCGGCGCCAACCGATGCCGCCAAACCGACAACGAAGGCGTCGTGCGTTGTCTTTGTCGCAAAGGCTGCCGCAAAGAGAGGAGCTAGGGTGGAAACAGACCCGTCCATCAATCCAGCCAGTCCAGGCTGGACAAACTGCAGAACAAACATGCGACGGGAGGCTTCCGATTCGCTTGTTCGGACCTCCGGCGTGAGCCGTGCCCTTCCAATGGATTCGGCCGTGGCCGTGTGCTTCACCTCTGCTTCGGCCAAATCGCCCAGGAGCTTACGCGTGGATGCGTCCGTCGTCCGTTGAAGCGCGAGTTCGTAGAAGCGGCGGGTTTCGGACTCCATAGATTCGATGGAACGGCGTACAGCAGCCGGTCCAATCGGGCCGATGAGCCAGACCGGAGGCCGCGAGACGAAGCCCTTCACGTCCTGCCTGCGAATGAGCGGAATGTGTTCGCCGAAACGCGACCGGTAGAGTCCGATCAAGCTGGCGCGATGTTCGGACTCCTCGGCCTGCATCTCTTCGAGCATCTTCGCCGTCTCCGGATAATGCTCGCGGAGACCTTCGGCGAATTCTTCATAAATACGGCCATCCTCCTCCTCGAGCGAGATGGCCAATGCCAGAATTTCGCGTTCCGACAAGTCTTTGAAATTTTTTGCCATAGCAAGCCGGGCTGTACGGAACCGGGCGAGAGGCGGAGAACCGCTGTCTCGCTATCTTACCGAGAACGCGCTCTGGGCTCTCATCATCAAATCAGAGAACGCCTATTTTCCTCTAAACGACAATAGAAGTAGCTCCTCCCATACATGCTAGATCGCATCACCGTGCATGGCGCGCGCCAGCACAATTTGAAGAATGTCAATGTCGAGATTCCCCGGAACACGTTCACCGTCATCACCGGATTGAGCGGGTCCGGGAAGAGCTCATTGGCGTTCGACACCATCTACGCGGAGGGCCAGCGCCGGTATGTAGAGACGTTATCGCCGTACGCGCGGCAATTCCTGGATCAAATGGAGCGGCCGGACGTGGATTCGATCGACGGCCTGAGCCCGGCAATTTCCATCGAGCAAAAGACCACTTCGCGCAGCCCCAGATCGACGGTCGGGACTGTTACGGAAATCTACGATTATCTCCGGCTGCTGTTCGCTTCGGTCGGCGTCCCACGCTGCCCCATGTGCGGCGCGGAGATCGCGAAACAGTCGTCGGCCCAGATTCTGGAACAGGTGTCCTCGCTGCATCAGAATGAGCGAATCATGATTCTGGCGCCGATTGCGCGGGGCCGGAAAGGCGAGTACAAGAAAGAGCTGGAATCGATCGCAAAAGCAGGATTCCGGGCGCGGATTGACGGCGAGATCAAGACACTGGATGAACCCATCAAGCTTGATAAGCGAAAGAATCACACCATCGAGGTGGTGATTGACCGGCTCGTCGTGAAGCCCGGGATCGAGCAGCGGCTGGAGAACTCGATTCAGACTGCGCTCAAATGGGCCGGGGGCTTGGTTCAGGTCGCGGTGATCAACGGGCCTGAGCGGCTCTATTCGGAAAAACTTGCCTGCCCTAACGATGGCACCAGCATCCCTGAACTGGAGCCGAGATCATTTTCGTTCAACAGTCCGTATGGCGCGTGCGAGACCTGCAACGGCGTCGGGAGCACGTGGGCATTCGACCCAGTAAAGGTGATTTCCGATTCGTCGAAGCCGCTGCTCGATGGAGGGTTGGGGCCGGGATCAAGCTCGTCGTATATGACCTCGGCGGTGGTCGAGGCGGCGGAGACGCTCGGCATCGATCTGTCGATTCCTTTCGAGGACCTGCCAAAGAAGGCACGCAATTTGCTCCTCCACGGCAACAGTCATTTTCAAGGGATCTTACAGGTACTGGACGAGAGCTACGCGCGATCCAGCGAGGGTTATCGCGAGTGGCTGATGGAGTACATGTCTCCGACGACTTGTCCGGACTGCGAGGGAAAGCGATTGAAGCCCTCGAGCCTGGCTGTTCAGGTGAAGGGCATGTCGATCGCGGATTTTACAGGAATACCGATCACGCGCGCGCTGCCGATTCTTCAAAGCTGGAAGTTTACTGAGCGCGAATTGCAAGTAGTGGGACGTGTGGTCGAAGAGATTCAGAACCGGCTGGAGTTTCTGTGCGCCGTCGGTTTGGATTATTTAAGCCTGGATCGATCCTCCGCGACTCTGTCGGGCGGCGAAGCGCAACGGATTCGATTGGCGACACAGATTGGATCGAAGCTGCGCGGCGTGCTGTACGTGCTGGACGAACCCTCCATTGGCCTGCATCCGCGCGATAACGGGCGCTTGCTCGATACACTGCATCATTTGCGCGATTTGGGGAACACGGTGCTAGTGGTGGAGCACGATGCGGAGACAATTGAACGCGCGGATTACGTCATCGATCTCGGACCGAAAGCCGGTAGATTGGGCGGTGAACTCATTGCACGTGGTAGCCCGACCCAGATCATGAAGGCGCCGCAATCGTTGACCGGTGAGTACCTCTCGGGTGCGACGGAGATTGCCGTTCCGCTGGTTCGGCGAATTGGGAACGGCCTGAAACTGAGTCTGCGCGGCGCGCGCGAGCACAATCTGAAGAACGTGAACGTCGAGTTTCCGCTCGGCACGTTTATCGTCGTTACGGGCGTTTCAGGCAGCGGTAAATCGACCCTGGTACACGACATCCTGTATCGGGCACTATCGAAACAAGTCTACGGATCGAGCACCGAGCCCGGCGCACACGACACAATCACGGGCCTCGAGAACATCGATAAGGTGATCGAGATCGATCAATCGCCCATCGGGCGAACGCCGCGCTCGAACCCCGCGACTTATACGGGACTGTTCACGCCGATTCGCGAATTGTATGCGATGCTGCCGGAATCGCGCGAGCGGGGCTACAAGGCGGGCCGGTTCAGCTTTAATGTGAAGGGCGGCCGGTGTGAAGCGTGCCAGGGTGATGGGTTGAAGCGGATAGAGATGAACTTCCTGCCGGACGTCTACGTGACTTGTGATGTGTGCCGGGGCAGGCGCTACAACCTCGAAACCCTGCAGGTGAAATACAAGGGGAAGAGTATCGCGGATCTGCTGGAGTCAACGGTTGATGAGGCATTGGAACTGCTGGAGAACATTCCGCACGCACATGCCAAGCTGAAGACGCTGACCGAAGTCGGATTGGGCTACTTGCATTTGGGACAATCATCGACCACGCTGTCGGGCGGCGAAGCCCAGCGGATCAAGCTGGCGAAGGAACTGAGCAAGCGGCAGACGGGTCGCACGTTCTATCTGCTCGATGAGCCGACAACTGGGCTACATTTCGACGATGTCCGCCATCTGCTGGATGTCCTGCAGCGCCTGGTGGACCTGGGCAACACCGTGGTTGTAATTGAACATCAACTGGACGTGGTTAAGAGTGCGGATTACGTGATCGATTTGGGACCGGAAGGCGGAGAAGAGGGCGGCTACATCGTTGGAACGGGCACTCCGGAAGAAATCATCAGAAATCGCCAGAGCCACACCGGGGCGGCCCTGCGGAAGATAATGAAGGCGAAGCATGGAGCCTGATCCCATCGACACGCCGCCGGCGTTGGAACCGGCCATCGAGATAGTGCCGGTTCAGCCGGCACGGGAACCGTTTTGGGGCTATTCCGATTTGGGATTAGTTCTCCTCCTGGTTGCTTTCGGGCTGTTAGTTCTCATAGTGATCGATGGAGCCATTGAATTTGCCGATCCTCGTCTGCGAGTCGATTACACGCCGCTGGTTCTGCCGACGAACATGGCAGCGTATCTGGTTGTGTATCTCGCGTTGAAGCTAGTCCTGGGATCGCGGTACGGCAAGCCCGTGTTTTCTTCGTTAGGCTGGAAGCGCACGAGATTGAATCTGCTTTTAGTGGGAGCCGGAGGCGTGGCACTGGCATTTGCATTATCAGCGCTCGCATCGCTGCTTCACACGCCGAAAGTGGAAACGCCCTTCGAAGCTCTTACCAACACGCCCTTTTCGTTCGCATTTCTGACGATTACCGCGGTGCTGATTGCTCCGCTTTTTGAAGAGCTCTTTTTTCGCGGATTCATACAGCCGCTGCTCTGCCGAAGTCTCGGAATTGTGGCGGGAATCGGAGTCACGGCGGCATTGTTCGGCGCTCTGCACGCGCCAGAGTACTCAGACAAATGGCAATATGCGTTCACGGTGTTACTAGCGGGCGTAGCGTTCGGCGTGATGCGCCAATGGACGAAATCAATAATTCCGGGTACGGTAATGCATGGCTGCTTCAATGCCGTCTCGGTAGTGGCGCTAGCCATTGACAAATTTCACAAAGGTTGAATGAGCGAATCCGCAGTTCTTAGTCAAAGCACAATCGAGACGATTGAATGGACGTCGGAAGGCGTTGTGATGATCGATCAGACGCGGCTTCCCCGCGAAACCGTATTCGTTACTTGCCGCAGGTATGAGGAGGTCGCGGAGGCGATCCGCACCATGGTCATCCGGGGCGCTCCGGCCCTTGGGGTGGCGGCCGCAATGGGGGTGGCGCTCGGCGCTCTGCACTCGAATGATCTCGAAACCGACATGCCGGTCATCTGCGATGCGCTCGCGAAGACGCGGCCCACCGCAATGAATCTTTTCTGGGCGATTGAGCGGATGAAGCAAGTCTACGGCTCCATTCGGCACCTCCCGCTAAGTCAAATCCGAGAACGGCTGGTCAGAGAGGCGCAGGCGATCCGGGACGAAGATATTGCGATTAATAAAGCCATGGGGCGTAACGGGGCGCCCCTGGTCCCCGATGGCAAAGCCGTGTTGACGCACTGCAATGCGGGGGCGCTGGCGACGGCGGGGTTTGGCACTGCGCTGGGTGTAATTCGGGCGGCCGTGCGGATGGGCAAGAACATCGATGTGTTCGCGGATGAAACGCGGCCGTTTCTGCAAGGAGCTCGCCTTACCGCGTGGGAATTGCAGCGCGATGGGATTCCGACGACGCTCATTACCGACAATATGGCGGGACATTTTCTGAAGAGTGGACGCATCGGGTGCGTGGTGGTAGGCGCGGACAGGATTGCGGCAAATGGGGATGTCGCTAATAAGATCGGTACATATGGGATAGCGGTGCTGGCGAAAGAGAATGGCGTACCGTTTTATGTGGCCGCTCCGATCTCGACGTTAGATCTAACACTTGCATCGGGAGACGAGATTCCCATCGAAGAACGCGGCGCGGAAGAAGTGACACACGTACAGGGAGTCGCAGTGGCGCCGGAGGGAATCAGCGTGGCAAATCCCGCTTTCGATGTGACGCCGAACCGGTATGTGTCCGCGATTATAACGGAGAAGGGTGTAGCGCGGGCGCCGTATGAGGAGAGCCTGCGGAGGCTCTGTGAGGCCGCGCGGAGCAAGATGAGATGAACGACGGGGCTTAAATCGGTTACATTGAACATATTCCATGAGATGCCCGAACTGCGGTCTGGAAAACCCAGGCAACCCCAGATTCTGCGGTAACTGCGGGACGCCCTTTACAACTACTCCACCCGGATACACGCCACAAACGCCGTACGCTCCCGTACCCGGCCAGGCACGCCCAGGCGGTACAAGCGCCGCGCGAGCGATTGGCATCGGCTGCCTGATTATCATTGCGATCTTCCTGATCTTCGGGCTTTCCTGCACCAGGGCGTGTTTTGGGCTGCATCACCGGGTTGGTGTGCACCGCCGGTATTACTGAGCCGAGCCGGATACTTGGAAGATGTACCCGAATTTGCCTTCCGGGTGGCACTCAGGTATTCTAAAGGTTGTACTTTGAAAGAGATAGGAATCAGGTAAGTAGGTAGATGGCAAATACAGTTTCCGCGTTGAAGCGCGTCCGCATGACAGAGAGGCGGACGGCTGTCAATCGCATGCGCAAGTCCCGGTTGCGGCACCAGATCCGCACCATGCGCCGTGCCCTAGAAGAGAAGAACACGCAGAGCGCGAGTCAGTTGCTCCCGGCCACGTTTTCGCTTGTAGATCGTGCGGCCAAATGGGGAATTATCAAGAGGAACACGGCCGCTCGGTACAAGAGCCGGTTGACTTCGAGACTTCGCAAACTCTCGGCCGCTTAAGCACAAAGTTTCTTCCGGGCGCTTTCCTGAAGATCAATTGTTAGACTGGCTGGCATATGAATAGCCGCGGGCCGGCGACGAGAGTTTTGCCTTTACTCTCCTGGTCTCTGCTTGGTTTGCCTCTTCTCGCCAAACAACCAGTAACGGCAACGCACGGCATGGTGGTGGCGCAGGAGCCGATCGCGGCAGAGGTCGGGCTTGCGATTCTCAAGAGCGGCGGCAACGCCGTAGATGCAGCGATTGCGGTGGGTTTCGCTCTGGAAGTGACGCACCCTGTTGCTGGAAACATCGGCGGTGGCGGATTTATGCTCGTTCGACTCGCAAATGGCCAAACCGCTTTTCTCGATTTTCGGGAGTGCGCCCCCGGAAAGGCTAGCCGCGACATGTATATCGGCGCTGACGGGAACCCGACGAAGGACAGCATCTTCGGCTGGCGATCCTCGGGCGTACCCGGCTCCGTTTCCGGATTCGATCTGGCCCGCCAGAAATTCGGGACGAAATCCTGGGCCGAACTGTTAGAACCAGCAATCAAACTGGCACGCGATGGCTTTACGCTCTCCGAACCCGTAGCTGCTTCTTTCCGAAACGCGAAGATTCTGGAACAGGACCCCGAATCTCACCGCATCTTCCAGCGCGATGGGAATTATTACAAAGCCGGCGAGACATTCAAGCAGCCGGAGCTGGCCGCGTCACTCGAGCGAATCGCGCGAAGCGGTTCCAAAGAGTTCTACGACGGTGAGACCGCCCAGCGGCTCGCAGACGCGATGGCGGCTCATGGCGGCCTGATCACTC
>JAFATG010000218.1 GCA_019244055.1 Acidobacteriaceae bacterium
CCCACCGGGACTCTGCCAAGGAATTTCCAAGTATCTTCGTCAATCATCACATTGATGCGTTTGCTCATTGTGCGGGTGCTCCAAGTGAAACATCTAGTGTGTATATCATTACACACTGCTGGGGCTGTCACCATCCTGTGTGCGTAAGCGCCAGCGCCCCTTCGAGTCCAGCCGTCAGGCCGGCGGCGCTGATGAGATTGCCATTCGACCACGACAACTCCGACGGCAGCTTCAGTGCGAACATTTACCTCGGACAAACTTATTACGCGGCGCTCGTTAAGCCCGCCTTCAAACCTGAGCGCCTCACCGCGCCGCCACAACAGGGTGGAGACATCGTCCTTATCGCAAAGGTTCGCGGCAAGGCTCGATGAGGGTACGCCGATTCAGCGATTCAGCGCCTGGACTTGCGAGATTAACGAACCGAAATCTTGATGCGCGAGAACTCATTGGTACGTTGAGCCAGTGCAGTATTACTGAATACTCACTCGCTGTTGCGATCACGGTTCCATCGCGCTTGGGCACTCTTTCTTGCTCGAGCCCGCCTTTCTTCTGGGCTGATCATAGCCCAGTAATTGCGTGAGACCTGCCCCATGGTTCTGCGGAATACTTCTGACTGTGATGGGCTCTTGACATTCCGATTCAATGGAGAATTGCGCAACTCGGTCTCGCGCCGCAGAGCGTCGAGCCCACGACTAAGCGCTTCATAGCGGGAGAGCCCGCATTGGCTTGCTATGCGGTTTAGCTTCTTGTAGAACGACTCGGTTGCTTCAAGCCACACGGGCCGCCTCATATGCGGAATAGGCTTCCACCTTTCAGTGAAGTACTTTCGATTTTCCGGTCCCTCGCCCAGCACGACGCCCGTTCCTGAAGAAGAGACCTGGAGTCAGAGAGCCGCCAAAACCGATCGCCGCGACCGGAAGTTGGTCCGGATTTGCGCACAATTTGCGCAAACCGCGTCGAACGATTCGCGAAGTAAAAGATAAGACTGAGAAAAAGAGTGATTAGATAAAGGTCTGCAAAACCTTTATTCGGCGGTTCGATCCCGCCCCGCGCCTCCAAGGTTTTCAACATCTTTGAATCACGACAATAATTTAGCTCAAACAACTGATTCACGCTCGATACCGAAGAATCAGCGAAGATCGCGCCCAATCCCGCTCGATTTTGCGCAAATCTTGAACACCACTTGGCCCAAGTGGTAACCTCGGGTTGTGAGCGATCGAGCCTCAAGGTCCGAGCTGGACCAATTGCGGAGATTCGTTGAGACTCTCGCGCAACGTATTGCTGCACTAGAGGGCCGGTTAAACGCCCCTAGACAACCACCACGCTTAGCGGCGTTGATGCTTCAGTCACCGACTTCCAGTTCGACTGCGCGACCGAGTTCATCACTTAGCCGCGAAGAGCTCATCGCGACACTTACTCAATGGCGGCTAGAAAGGGGCATCGAGGTTCCGCAGCGCTATTTGCGTAATCGAAGCACGGCCCAGCTCCGTAGAATGTACGATCAGATCCAAGCGGGATCTATTTATCGCTTCGGACGAACGTGGGCAGCGAAGTAGAAGCCATCAACTGCCTCTCATCGAACTGCTTGTCAATCGCTAGCCGGGCCGTCTCAAATTTCACCATCGCATCGTCGATGTACTGCTGGCTCGGATGTACGTACCGCATGGTCGTGCGAATATCTTTGTGTCCGAGGATTTCCTTCAGTGCGGCGACATCACCACCACCTTCTATGAAGCGAGTGGCAAATGTATGCCTTAGATCGTAGACCACGAAATTCATTTTGAGTTTTTCCAGCGCACGATCATGCGGGCAGTTCAATTTCGTGATGTGGCTGCCCAAACGACGTGAACTCGGAAAGATCCAGGGCCCTGGACTGGACATTCGCCGAGCCAAAATCTGCCAACTCTCTGTCGTCAGCTTAAGCAGCCGCCCGGTACCTTTTTTGGTTTTCGATTTCCCTACTCTCAGAGTTCGAGCATCGAGGTCCACATTCTTTTTGGGCAGCGCCATTGCTTCTTCCGGCCGCAATCCCTGCTGAATCATTAGCCGGCCCACATCGTGTAGATTGCCGTGCTCACTAACACCCTCGCGCCGCAAAAAAGCAAAGTACGTACGCTCTTCTTCGATCGAAAGGATGGAGGCCCGTTCAATTCCTTCGTCGTCCGACGGCTTCTCGAAGTCTTGCGATAGCACGAGATTCTCGCGGCAATACCGGTGTTTCTTGGCCCATTGGAAAAACAAGGAGAGATTGTCCAGGTCGTGTCGCACTGTGACCGGCTTCACTGGTTCGATGTTTCGTTGCTCATCTCCCCCTAGTCTCCAGACCTTGTAAGCCTCCACGTCTCCATCGTTAATTAGGAAAACCGTCTTTTTGCCAAAATATTCGCACAACGACGCGCCACTCGTCTGAATGCGCTTCCAGGTGTTTGGCTTGTCTTTGCGGGCTTTCTTCTCGTGTTCGATGAATCCCTGCCACGCATCGCTAAACGGTATCGCATTCAGCCGGCGAATTCCGACGCGGCCTTCGATCATCTCCTGGCGGTGCGCTCCCTCCATCGCCTCGACGAGCTTCCGATTTTGTGTGGTATCCGCCAAGCCGGTGGACACGAACACGTTCTGGCCTCGATACATGAAGCGGTATTCGAGGTGACCGTTTCGGCTCTTCACGCTCATGACGTTGTCCTCGTTTCCAGGCGTCCAGATCTTCTCGAAGATACACAACAGCGCGGCCAAATTTGTGGTACGCAGGACCTTTCCCTTGTACTCTCCAGTTCGCGAGGGTTGCTGGCTGCACAAACAGGTCGGCAGCTGCTTGGGTGGGAGAGAGCCATTCCATTCGTTGAGCTGTCTCGCTCATGCCAGCGACTTGCTCCCTCAGTTTCCGCGCGTAACCAGATAGCGTTGTAATGCAAAGAGCCTTCGGTTCAACTGCGGGCAAAAAAGCCCGACCTCTGAGCCCGATCCGTTATAAGCGATGCGCTTCCATGCCATGCTTTTTTATACGGCGTATTCCGGTTTTGCGCAAAAAAAGCAGGACGGTTTATTTTGACTATGGCAGCGTTGTCCGGCAGAGTTGTATCAAATAGCACCGGAGTCGCCCTAAACTGGCGGAAACCGAAAGCGAATCGCAGCAAGCTGAAATTAGGGTAGGAAACCACAATGCGAATTCAAAGAGATCAAAAAATTGTAGGTTACCCTGCGCTGCTGGTCCGGCAGTTGATGCGCGAGACTGTCGGTCGCTCAATAACCCCGCGTTACGTGCAGGAGATTCTGAAGTGTTCGGATTTTTCGGCGAGGCGGGTGATGAGGAAACTCGAGGTTGAGGGTTTCGCCCAGTTCGTGCAGGGGCACCTAGAACCATCAACAAAGGGTAGTGCGCTCGCGATGGCCAAGGCTTCCCCGGCATTGCGCCGCAAAACGGCTGAACGTCTCATCTCAGAAGTCATTGATCGCGCACGTTCGTTGAATCGCGATGAAAAGTGGCCGTACCGCATTGGACGGCTCGTAATTTTTGGAAGTTGTGCGCGTGGCGCAGAGCGGCCAAACGATGTAGACATTGCATGTGAATTGGTTCCCCGATTCAAGGGCGAAGAACAACGGTTGAAAGAGCAAATCAGACGCCGGGGCCGCGATGTGGTCTTCAGAAGCGTCGTCCAGTGGGCCTCTTGGCCTAGATTGGAAGTGCTTCGTTTCCTGAAGGGAGGAGCCTGCGGCTTATCAATCCATGAACTCGACAAGTGGGTTTTGAACTTGGACGAGCATCGAATCATCTTCACAGATCGAGATGAGGACAGCGGGGATGCTAGCCAGCGGTAGAATGCCAGCTTCCCATTACACCTCAGTTCTTCAATAACTTAGCCAGCCTAGTGTCCTCTTTAGTGTCCAGTGGGTTTTGATTTTTTGCTCGTTCGTATCGTTCCATGCTATCGGAATGGAACGATGGCGCGCGTCAATATTGTCAAGCAGATCAAAATCGGTCGCCAGTGGGTCTTTAAGCGATTCCGCGCAAAGAAAATGGGGAGCGAGATTGGAACGCCCTGCCGGAGGGCAGATATTTCGTCGAATGGCGCGAAAGCGGAACCCGGAGACGCCTGCCGGCGGGCCGCACCGTTTCGCAAGCCCTCGAGGCGCGCCGAATCAAGAAAGCAGAACTCGCCGCCACGGAGGTAGGCATTCTCCAGCGGTACAAGCCCGCCCAGCCACCTCCGCCGGTGGAACCGGTTCTTCTTACTGGCCTGATCCGGCGCTATTTGGACCAGACCGACACCCTAAAAAAGAGGAACACGTACCGTAAGTACAATGTGGTCCTGACCCGCTTCGAAAAACACTTTACCGGCCGGCGGCTGGAACAGATCTCGATTGAAGAGTTGGACGATTTCATCGTCAAGCTCAAGAAGAGCGGCTTATCCGCCAACACGGTCCTGCACAATGTGATCATCATCGCCCAGTTTTTCAGGCGTGAACGGCCGGCGCGACATTACGCGCGAACTGCAATTGCCCGAAGCTATTCACTCGCTCCCGCGGATGTACTCCGAAGAGGAGCAGTCAAGATTTCTTACGGTCTGTGATTCCTGGGAGTTGGGGCTCTTTTCCACCTTCCTGTTCACCGGCTTCCGGGAACAAGAGGTGATGTATCTCTTCTGGAGAGATCTCAATCTGAAACTCCGGACCGTGCGCGTGGTCTCCAAGCCGGAGCTCCGCTTCTTTCCCAAGCGATGGGAAGAACGGGAGGTACCTGTGCCCGTGGATCTGGCGCAAGTGCTCGCGAGTCACCCGCAGTCGATCGACAGTCCGTTCGTGTTCCCGTCTCCGACGGGAAATCGGGAACAGAATTTCCTGCGGCGTTGCAAAGAGGTCGCGACGCGCGCAGGACTAGATGCTTCGATGTTCGACCTGAAGACCTTTCGGTCAACGTATGCGACTAGCATGTTGAGGTCTGGGTTTGACATCCGGACAGTGCAGCATTGGATGGGACACAAGTCTGTTGAGACGACAATGCGCTACCTGGTACCTGCCCAGGATGTACACGATCGCCTGGATCGGATTGCGATACCGGGAAAAACGGAGACGATATCCGCGAAAGTTAAGCCGCAGAGAGCGGGTCGCGAGTCCAGATCGACTCGGAAAGCGAGCTCAGCCTCTTGAGTGGAACCGCATAGCCATTGACGAAGGAGTGCATTCACGGCGTGCTCACGGCTATCCCGCTCGGCTACACTTCCAGCGTAAAGAGATTTTGACGGGACACGACAGCAGTCGGTAGAAACAAAAGAAAGCAGCGGCTGCCACAGACGGCTGCGCGCTGATTTAAAAACAAAGGAGACGCATAAATGTCGACCTCCCCCGCGCTTTCACAGTCGTCAGCCCCACTGTTGGGTGACGTGTTCGAACAACTCCTGCAATGCCAAAAGCTTCTGACCGCCAAAGAGCTGTCCGGAATTGTCAATATCAAAGCGAAGACCATATACAGCTATGTCGAACACGGTTTGATTCCCCACTATAAGATTGAATCCAATGTTCGTTTTCGGGGCCGAGAGATCGCGGATTGGCTTCGCGATCGCGCAAGCGAGAGATTCAAATGTGATCGAAGTGGCGGATCATCGAGGAGCTAGTACTTCAATCCGTAAACCCAAGCATCGAGAAGTGGTCCTTTAGGCGTCGGCAGGAAGTTGGTGGGCAAAAGTGATGACGAGGCCTTCAGGCCTTGTACGGCACAACCTGCTGCAAAGGAGGTTGGCGAGATACTTTAGAAATTCGTAGCTGCGAACCAGCATTTCATGCGGTCTAACGTTTGCCTCCGGAGCGAAAGGTCGCTGGTTGAATCCAGCCGGGCGCGCCAACATACCTGAAAAACAACTGGCTTAGCAAGGAATGGGCAGTTTTCATCGGATTTTGTCTAATAGACAAAGGTCCTGCAACCGGATAGGGAACGAAGTTTGGGTTGAACTGGCGCAAGATAACTACCGCATGCACGAGAGCGATTTCACCCTGTAACATGGGATATTTTGATCGTACGCTCAACAATGGATGATAGGCCGGTGGAAAGTGAATGCGCACCTGCCGCGCCGAACTGCCGCTTTTTCTAACGGGCCAATTTGGGCCACCGATTTGACAAACCGGGGTTTTGTTGGAAATTGCCGAGGGCCCCTCAGTGGGGGACCTCGTCGATTGCCGGCTCGGCGGCGTCGCTCTGTCACGAACCGCGGTTGCACGATCCATCAGTCGGATTGTGTCGGCTCTCACCTCAACGACGAGCTGCGGAATCGTGTGCTCGAAGATCCCGCAGTTGCCGACGGGAACTTTGCTGGTGCGATCGTATTCGCGAGAGAAGCAGGGGTGGAGCTTACCAATGGCAATTTGGGCCGCGACCTAGTCGCCCAGTTCGATAGTTTCACGCTGGACTCTGCACAGCTGCGCTCTTATCTGAGGAAAAAGATGCGGATCTGAAACAGCGTGTTGAAACGTCCAGCGCGGGATGTGACGTATGCCAAATAATATTGACGATTGTATGCCATTATTTGGCGTACGCTTTGCTGGCTATCTGCCCGTAAGCCGCCTTGAGAGCGAACACAGGCGACGCCCAGTCAGGATCCTCCCGTTGACTATCTACAATCCAGGAGCTATTGTAGATAGTCAAGGAGTCTTTGTTGGGCAGACCGACCGATCTTGTGCAGGGCACGCTCGACCTGCTGATTCTAAAGACTCTCTCGCTGGAGCCCATGAATGGTTGGGCAGTGGCGAAGCGGATCGTTCAAATATCCAATGACGTTCTGCAAGTGCAGCAAGGGTCCTTGTATCCGGCGTTACATCGTCTCGAACATCAGGGTTGGATCAAATCGGAGTGG
>JAFATG010000179.1 GCA_019244055.1 Acidobacteriaceae bacterium
TGCCATTCCCGCGATCTCGGAACCAGCGGCCACCCGGCCATTGCTCTAGAATCATCTGCAGCGACTCGCCCTGCGGGTTGACGAAACCTTCGCCGAGTCGATACAGCACACTGCGAAAAACGCTACCGATATCCGCCTGAATCTCGATGCTCTGGGTTGTATCCAGGGTTAGCTCTTCCACTGTCACCGGGTCCAGCATCTCCTACGTGACTCAATAGTAACGTGACTTAGTGGTAACGTCAAGCGATTTTTTCGATAGGATTTGCGCGCCGGTTTTGGCGAGGAGTATACAGCCCACCCGGGCCCGTTGCGTCATCGGCCGCTCCAAACGCGCCTTGGAGCGTGACCGCGAGGCTGATCGGCGAGTCAAACGAAGCCTATAAAGCTGATAACAGGGCTAGTGATGTATCGAGGTAGCGTCGGGAGATATGGCGGTGACCCGGGGATGTTATTTGGCGGCTGGGATCCGCAAATTATGGATCGAGACGCCGGTAAAGACAGCCGCTTGCGCAAAGTTGCCGATTGCGAACGCCGACTTCAGATTTTCGTGCTTGCGGAATAGAATCTCCGGGACGATCACGCCTGCTGTCACAGCCGCCTTGATGCTGAGGCCTCTTGCGCCGAAAGTTCCGTCCGAAGAAGCTAAAAACCCATTGGCCTCACGCTTGCCCCAGGAACTGCCTGCATCCAGGCTGGTCGAGCCGACCAAAGCGAGCATGCTGGCAATCCAAATGCGATTCATCCTCCTCTCGTGTTTGTCTTCCACGTGAGCGATGTCGGCTTTCGGAAGAATCGCGGAACTGCCAGTGGAGGAAAAACTCGCCGGCGGTACCACAACCTCGGGCGCAACGGCAATTTGGCCGGGCGTGGGGACCGACTGACCGAAGATAGCTCCCGAAAACGAAAACACCAGGGCTGCGGCCGCCGCGCCCAAGAAAAGGAATCTCATGCTGATTGCCTCCGATTCGCGATTGCGATCACTACTCTCATCGGAGGAAAAGCGGCCGGACCTTAGAGGCGACGCGTGCCATGGACTGCGTCAGCAAACGGTACGAAACAGGCGGCTCAGGCTGCTTACGGCGTGCTACAATCGCCACAGCCTTCCGTCTCGTCGGAGAGGAAAGGACTTTGAATTGCTGCTGAACTGAGGAGGAGTTCCGGTATGCGAGGGATCGAGGCGCTGTTACTCGCCGCGTTTTTAGGACTGGTCGGACTGGGAATCTGGAATGGCCGTCAGTGGTTCCCGCAGTGGAATGGCGCAAGCAGCATCCGCGCGAATCCCGCAGCAGCAAATCAAGTAGCCGGCGAATTCGCGAAACTAGCGGCGAAGCCAAACACTACCGCAAAACACAGGTTCGGCCACATCGCGGATCCCAATTTCCCCGTCTTGAAAACGGAAGTAGACATCGCGGCCTGGCACCCGGCATTCCCGACCGTGGCGGATCTCCCCGTCGGCGTTTCCGCAACTCAGATCCGTACGAAATACGGCGAGCCGACAGCGCGCATAACAGGTCTGCAAACCGGTCATCTGGTCGAACAGTATTACTACTTCAACCCCGACCGGACGCGGCTCACCGTTGCCAAATTGGACGGCGGAGTCCTGGTCTCGGCGCAAAGCGTTTCGCGCTAACTTTCACTCTCCTTCGCATCGCAGTAAACAAGTAAATAACGGGCGAGGTGAGACGAAGTCTGCCTCGGAAAAACGTTTCTACTGAAAGAATTCAAACGAGTCCCAGTACGGTACGCGGTTTGCGGCTCCGTACCATTCCCGCCGAACGGGAGTTTCGTGGATTCGTGTCCAATTGTTGAGGGCCGATGCACACACAAGCGGAAATCACAAACGAAAAAGTTCTGGCAGAAGCCGCATTATGCCCAAGCAGAACTATAGGAATGGCGGCCATTCTTTTTATTGGCTTGCAGTGCCTGGACCTGATCACGACCCTCGCTGTTTTTTCGCGTGGCGGCGTCGAGCTGAATCCCGTAGTCCGGAGCATGATGCCATGGACCGGTCAGTTATTTGCACTGATCCTGAGCAAGTTGGCGGTCGTATCAGTGATCTTACTGATCAACCGCCGAAAGCGCGTTCTACGATTTGGGAACGTCTTATATACCGCGATAGTCGCTTGGAATACCTGGGTGTTTTTCGCGCTCAAGTAAGCACGAAGCGACCCAGCCGGCAGCCTATTGCCCGGCGGGTTTCCACTCCAGGGCGTTCCCCTTTGATGGTGCGGATGCCTTGACGAGCTTGCCCAGACACCTTTCATTCTCGATTTCGAGCTCGGCCTCTTGTTGAATACGACGATATTCGAGATATCCCACGTCGACGGCGCGCACGAGGGCCCAAAAGAACCGCATCGCCTTGTAGAGCTGCAGAATAATCCATTGTCCGGACGAGCGGCGCTCCTTCACCGTACGCCGGTTCACAAGTAGAATGATCAGCCCTGCCGCCAGAGCAATCCCTAGCGTCGTCCAGCGCGAAATCTCTTCCTGCATGATGTTTCCTCCTTCAACGGGCCTGTGGACCCCGTGTTTTCTCTACAGTAGAGAAAGGCTGCGGAAGAAACCATTCTCTAACCCGGCAGATACGGTTCGGTTTTACGGTTGTTTCAGAGCGGTACCCGTATGCCCACTCCGCTCAAGGGCCCAAAAAATGCTCGACTTCTACCGAAGAACATACTAGGATACTCCTTTGGCCCTTAGTACTAGTTGCACTTGATTGAAGGGGTCGTAGCAGCTATTCTCGAATCTCCAGAACGAAATCCCAGACTGAGAAAGATGATGCCTATCATCCCCAACAGGATCCGTGTCGGATTACATTCGCAAGACCCGAAATTACAACCTTTGCTTGCACCGGCCTTAGGAAAAGACTTTCAGGTTGTAACGGAGCCGGACCAAACCCGACTCCGAACGCTTGTGGAAAACGCCTCGCTCGATGTCGTCCTTCTCGATCTGGATTCGGAATCTTCCAACGTAGCCGATCAACTAGAGTTTTACGACCAAATCAGTGAATTCAATGTCGCGGTCGTGGTCATGACCGACGATCCCTCCCGCCCCGTCGCTATCGATTTGGTACAACGCGGCGCTCACAGCTACTGCCGGAAACCGCCCGCGTTACGCGAACTGAAAGTAATCATTCGCAGGGCTTACGAGCACACCATCATGAAACGGGAGCTCGAAAGCCAACGCATACTGGACACCGCCGGACCGGAGCCGGAGCCAGCCCGCTGCGATGGGCTGATTGGATCCAGCCCCGAAATGTGCACCGTCTACGATCTGATTCACCGCGTTGCCAATCTGAATGCTTCGGTTCTCATCACGGGCGAGAGCGGCACCGGCAAGGAACTGATCGCGCAGGCGATTCACAATCTGGGCGACCGGGCGAATGCTCCCTTCGTCGCCGTCTCCTGCGGCGCGATTCCGGAAACGCTCATCGAATCCGAGCTGTTCGGCCATGAAAAAGGCGCCTTCACCGGCACGACCGGCGTCCGTACGGGGTATTTCGAGCAGGCCGGAAACGGCACGCTGTTACTCGACGAAATCGGCGAGTTGAGCCAGCAAACGCAGGTGAAACTGTTGCGCGTGTTGCAGCAAAGACAGTTCTCGCGCCTTGGCAGCGGCCGCGCTATCCCCTTGAAAGCCCGCGTGCTCTTCTCGACTCACCGAGATCTCGAGCGAATGGTGGCCGAAGGCATGTTTCGCCTCGACCTCTTTTACCGCTTGAACGTGATGACGATAAAGGCGCCAGCGCTGGCGGATCGGCCCGGAGATATCGCGTTTCTTGCCAGGTTCTTCATGAAGCGCTATTCGGAGCAATACAATAAGCGCGTCACCCAGATTTCGCCGGGTGCGGTGGCCGCGCTCGAAGAGTACGATTGGCCGGGCAATGTGCGGGAACTGGAAAACGTAATTCAAAGTGCTTTGATTCGCGCCGACACGGACGCGATTATGCCCATGGATCTGCCGGAACGCTTCCGAGAAACACCTGTGGCGGAGGACGATCCGGATCTTCCTCAAGTGGGATCGTTTGAGCGACTTCTGCGCGATTTCAAATACAAGATCGCGATGAAGGCGATTGAAGATTGCCGCGGCAACAAGACGCTCGCGGCGCGCAGCCTGAACATCTCACGCGCATATTTGCACCGTCTGATCCGGTCGTCTTCGGATGGTTTAGAAGCTGTCGATGTTGCTTGAGATGAGCCTTTCTTAACGCAGCGCGGGCGAAATCTCCGCGAATTTCTTCGCGACACTTACTGTTTCAGATCATGTGGAGGCAGGAGTGGAGCAAAATAAACAGCAGAAACGCAATCAGCGCCAGAAGCAAGAGCCTTTCGCCCACGTATAGGTATTCTCTCTGAATACTGACCCCATATCCTTACTGAGCCAATTGCGCGGCCTGTAAACTTTCGGCGCTGGCACTGTAAACGGAAGTTTACAAGCAGGGCCGAGCGTGGAAGTCTAACTCATTGAGTCATGTGGCTGGTTCTTTGGCCGTCCGAGTGCGATTGTCGCGGCGTGCCCGTGTCGTCCGAAGCCCCAGTGATACTGGAACAGCAGAAGACGCCTTCGACGATTGGCGGCCGGTTAGGAAGTATCTTCTCGCGTCCGGCCGCCCGTGTTGCGCTCCTGATCATGTTGACCGTAATGGGGATGCGTTTGCGCCTCAGCGCGGCCGACACGTGGTGGGATCTGAAGACCGGCGAGATCATCTGGAACACGCACTCGGTCCCGACCGTCGATTTGTTTTCGTTTACCACGAATCGACACTTTTGCGTTCCCCATGAGTGGCTGGCGCAATGGACAATCTACGCGGCCTATCATTTCGGAGGTTATACCGGAATGATGCTGTGGCTTTTCGTGTTCGCCTCCCTGCTGTCGATCGCCGGCTACGCTCTGTGCTGGTTGTGGTCGGGAAGCAGCAGATTTGCGTTTCTTGGCGCTCTAGGGATCTGGTTCTTTGCGACCATCGGATTCAGCATCCGGGCGCAGTTGATCGGTTACTTGTTCCTCGTTTGCGAGCTGCTGATCCTATGCCTCGGCCGCGCCCGCAATCGCAAGTGGTTTCTGCTGTTGCCGCCGCTCTTCGTGACCTGGGTAAACTGCCATGGATCCTTCCTGTTAGGCCTTACCGTCGTTGGAGCTGTGCTGGCATGCTCTTTTCTCGAGTTTCATGCGGGTTTGCTTGTTTCGCATCGCTGGCCTACTTGGCAGCGAAATATGCTGGCAACGGCGTTCGTGCTGTCGATTGGGGCACTGTTTGTCAATCCCGTCGGGCTGAGACAAATAACTTACCCGATTGACGTGATGTTCTCACTTCCCCTGAACACTCACATGATATCGGAGTGGCCACCGGCGTCCTTCGACGATCCCCGCGCCTGGGGTTTGCTGGCTGTGACTGGATCGATCTTGTTCGTCCCGCTGCTCAGGCGTGTCGAACTCACTCTCGAAGAGCTTGTCCTTGTGGGACTGGGATTCGAGGTGGCTGTCCAGCACGCGCGCATGCTAATTGTTTTCGGAATTCTCGCGGTGCCGGTGCTCTGCCGCCTGGTCACTACCTCTTGGATTCGGTACAAGCCAAGCCGCGATCGGGTTCTGCTCAATGCAGTTGTTATCACCCTCGCTTTGTGGGGCATGGTTCAGCAGTTTCCAAGTTCCCGCGCGCTTACAGAGCAGGTGAACAAAGCAAACCCAGTGAAGGCGCTGAATTTCATCCGGCACGCTGGCATTTCCGGCAGAATGCTGAACGACTACAACTATGGAGGATACCTGATCTGGGCGGCTCCGGAACGCAAGGTCTTCGTGGACGGGCGCGGAGATGTCTATGAGTGGACTGGTGTGCTAGGGGACTATTTCAGATGGAGCCAACTGCAAGAAGATCCCAAAGCTCTTCTAAACAAGTACCGAATTGATTACTGCCTGCTGTCCCGTGAGATGCCGATTTCGCGCGTGATGCAATTGTTGCCGGGCTGGAGAGAGGTTTACTCGGACCGGTCCTCCGTAGTTTTTGTTAGGTCAAATGGGTCGCGCCCATGACTCCGCAGCTTTTTTGAATCAGGACGGCAGTGTAGCGGCGATCACCCATATTGTGAATCGAAATTCGAACACATGCTGGGCAGGTCCCAAGATAATCGAGTTTTGCCGCGCCGTAAGGTTGCACCGTAAGATGGGGCTCTCACGTTCACGCTCTGGACGGCAGCCGAGAGACTGAGAACCCGTTTTGCGCTTGCTCCGTCATGGGCCTTCTGTTCCTTTTCGCCGGTATATCGCGGCTTGCCCATCACTGTACAGGCGCTCCCATTGCGGGCTTTTCGAGAGGAAGTAGGAAAGGCCTGTATTCACTGGATAAACCACGTATGAGATGCGGTAGCGGTTCAATATCTCCTGTGAGTTGCCCAGAGTGGCCACCCGCAGATAGTCCTTGAGAACACCTCTGTATTCGAAAATGTCCGTACGGCTGTCAATGAAAGTCGGGATGTGAGGCAAAGTCCACTCCAGATACCCTCCCCATTCGTACTGATTGAACATGTTCCCCCGCTGTGGGTGAGCGCGCAAATATTGGACAGCACGGGTCGGGAAGGATCGACTGATCTGGGAATCGAGCATTTGCGCGGATGGGAAGTTGAGTATACAGATGCCCACGATAATCGCTAAGAGGGCTGAGTTCAGCGATCGCCGCTCGCGCTCGGGATGATGGGAACTGATGCGGCCCAACTGTGGGGCCAATATGGGCGGCAGCACGATTCCGGCCAGCAGGAGAAAGCGGATGTGGGTGACGCCGCAATACAGCGTGAATATTGTGAGCAATGCATCATCGATCCGCCATCGGCGGCGGCCGGTCAAAGCCATAACAAAGATTGCAGCCAGTACCGTCGCCACCACTTTCCCGCGGAGATCGTTGAAGTCCACGGACGCCCACTCGTCAACGTTTCCGACGTTGAGCTTCTGACGGAACGCCATGTCGAATGGATAAAGTAATAGCCGGTAACCAAATGGGTTTATTAATAAAGCCGCGACCGAAGTAACGCCAGTCAGGACCAACTTTCTCAATTCGAGACTCGACCAGCGGGCAGCCGCAAGGCGTCCGATGTCCCGGGGCACCAAGCCGGCGCCAACAACTATGGCGTAGATAGCCAACCCGAGAAGCCAGCTTCCGTGACAGTTGATCCAAATGCAGAACAGGACCGGGATGAGCCACAAAGGGCCGTTTTTCGCCGATCGGAAGCGTAACAAAATGGCGTAAATTCCTACAAAGCACAACCAGCCAAAGTTTTGTGATCTGGGCGTGAATCCCACCATTGCCAGCAGAGCCCCGAAAGCTGTCGCAATCGCCGCCACCAAAGGGTCTCCGGACTTATTCAAGGAGAGCGAGAAGACAATCCCCATGAGAACGGCTACAGCAGTTGTGAAAACGAGGAAGATACCGGTCAGTCCCAGTGTGCTGAATGCGCCGTAGTAGAAAATTTCCGACAGCCATTCGTGGTTTATCCAGGGCGAACCGGCTGCAGTGAACGAATACGCATCGACGTTCGGGAACCGCAAATGCCCAAGGAGGTACTGGGCGTTTCGCAGATGCCACCAAATATCCGGGTCCGCGATATTATCCTTACAGCTCCAGTAAACTCTCGCAAAGAGGAGGGCTAGGAGTACTGCCTGGAAAGAAGAAAGGCTGCGGCCGAGCCGCTTGAGGAGCGCCGGGAATTGCCTCGGCGGTCGAAGAACGCTCTCGACTGGAGTGTCAGAAACGGGCAGAATTGTTTGAGGCGTTTCATTTCCGACTGAGCACGCTAATGGCGGCAACGGTGTCATAAGCCTAACCTCCTTTTTTAGCAATCCGACCCCCAATCCTGGAATTTGCCTCGGCAAATCTGTGGTTGTAGGCTTGATTCTCGCCCCCAGGAGACTTCTACAATGGTCCGATGCCAGCGTCCGAGGACCTTCCGTATATCTCCGATCGGGACGTGGAGAGCGTCTTAACGATTGATGAATTGATGCCTGTCATGCGAGAGGCGTTGATCGAATTCTCCGCGGGCCGAGTACAGCAACCCGTTCGCAGTGTTCTTACAACGGATCAACCGATTGGTTGGTTCGGGTTGATGCCGGCGGTCTACAAAGATGTGCTCGGAGCCAAACTGGTCACGGTGTTTCCAGAGAACGTCAAGTTAGGCGTGCATACACACCAAGCTGTGATTCAGGTCTTTCGGGCGACAACGGGCGAACCGTTGGCGACGATCGATGGCCGTGTAATTACTGCCTGGCGGACGGCGGCAGTGTCCGCCTTAGCAACCCAGGAGCTCGCCCGCCCAGATGGCCGAACTCTCGCGATTCTCGGCAGCGGGGTACAAGCACGGACGCACTTTCACGCGCTCCGGAGAGTGCGAGGCTTCGAAGAGGTCCGAATCTGGAGCCGCAATTCTCAACATGCCGCTGCGTGCGCGGACGAACTCGGTGGTAAGGCGGTCTCCAGCGCGGAACAGGCGGTCCGGGATGCGGATGTGATTGTGACTGCGACCGGTTCTCGTGACCCAATCTTGCGTGGCGCGTGGTTGAAGGACGATGCTCACGTCAATGCGATCGGGTCTGTGGGCTTGCAGCGCGAACTGGATGTTGAGGCTATGAAACGGGCTGTCGCTGTGTTGGTTGAATCGCGCGAATCCGCGATGAGGGAATCGGCCGAAATCGTTCAGTCAGGAGCGGCGATTTATGCTGAGCTGGGCGAAATCTTTGCCGGGTCAAAGCCGAAGCCGGGGCGGGGAATTACGGTTTACAAATCGCTGGGAGTTGCGGTTGAGGATATCGCGGCTGCTCGATTCGTTTATATGAAGCTCGACCGGAGCTAGTCGAGAGATTCGGGTTCGATCGCGGCTTTTTCGCCTGCCGCGCGCTTCTCCCAATACTTCCGAACCCACGCCTCCCAACTCTTTCCGGCGGCGGTATCGCGGCCGCTAAACACGAGCGAGGCAACTTCGGAATAGGGAATGCTCACACGAGGATCGCCATTGCTTGGAAGAATGCGCACCAGCGAATCGTCCAGACTTTTTCCCGAGCGGCGGTCGTAGAGATAACCCGCGATTACCGTACCGTCTCGACGATTAATGGTTACGTCGCCGCGGTAGTCGAAGGCTTTTTCCAAGGCTTCACGGATCTCGTCCTCGGAGGCCAAGGGCGGAATCCAGCCCTGCAACTGCTCATGCGCGAAGCCGGGTACTATCTCGAGATCATCCGGACGCAGCGCTTGCTCGCTCATGCTTGCGTCTCGCCCGCTGGGTTGATTTGAACCAGCGGGTTGTAAGAATGAACCGGTTTGACGGGCTCGTTCAGCAGCGCCTTCGCATAGTCATCTTTGTAACGGGTGAAGACGTACGCCTTGGCCATCGCGAAGAAGCCCCGCAGAGAGCCGAAGCCATACATCACGGAGGAAGCTTCATATCCGCTGTGGACCATGCAGTTAGCGCACTTCGGATTGCCTGATTCGGTGCCGTACTTAGACCATTCCGTCTCCGCGATCAATTCCGCAAACGTATCGGCGTAACCGTCCTGCAGTAAGTAGCAAGGCTTCTGCCATCCGAACACGTTGTAAGTAGGCATTCCCCAGGGCGTACAAGCGAAGTTGCGGCGGCCCATTAGGAATTCGCCAAACAGCGGGGACATGTTGAATTTCCAGGACGGCCGGCGGTTGGAAAGGATTGCACGGAACAGACGGCGCGTCCGGGCCCGGCCAAGGAAATGCTGCTGATCCGGAGCCTTGTCGTATGAATAGCCGGGCGACAGCATCATCGATTCGACTCCGATTTCCATCATCTCGTCGAAAAAGCGCCGTACACTATTCGGATCGGCTCCGTCAAAGAGTGTCGTGTTCGTGGTGACGCGGAAGCCGCGACCTAAAGCGGCTCGAATCCCGCGCACCGCAATCTCATAGCCGCCTTCGCGGCAAACGGAAAAATCGTGGTGTTCGCGTTCTCCGTCAACGTGAACGGAAAAGCTGAAGTACTTACTGGGTTTAAAAAGAGGTAGTTTCTCTTCGAGAAGCAGCGCGTTCGTGCATAGATAAATGTATTTCTTTCGCGCAATCAACCCTTCCACGATCTCGCCGATCTGAGGATGCATCAGCGGTTCGCCGCCGGGAATCGCCACTGTGGGTGCACCGCACTCTTCGACCGCTTGGAAGCATTCTTCGGGAGCAAGTTGGCGCTTCAGGACGTGCGCCGGATACTGAATTTTGCCGCAGCCCGCGCAGGCAAGGTTGCATCGGAACAGCGGTTCCAGCATCAACACCAGCGGATACTGTTTCCGCCCGGCCAGCCTTTGCCGCAGGACATACGATGCGGTCGTCCACATCTGAGAAACAGGGACACTCATATTCCGCTTTCTTCATAATAGAGGATCGCGGTAATCAGCGCTACTCGTTAAGCTATTGAAAACTATCGAGAATTCGGCGTATTTGCCGCTTAATGCAGCCGGGCGCCACTCACCTTCGATTGAGCGCTTTTCGCTTGTTACAGTAGAAGTTCACAGCACGCCACCACGCACGTTACACCACCTCGTTCAGGTTGCGATTCGCTGCCCAATTTACTCCCGCTAGGAAACATAAATGGAAATTGTAAAAGTCACCGGTAGAGAAATTCTGGATTCTCGCGGCAACCCGACGGTGGAAGCCGATGTTCATCTCGCGGACGGCACCATCGGACGCGCCGCCGTTCCGTCCGGAGCTTCGACCGGTGAACACGAAGCTGTGGAGCTTCGCGATAACGAAAAGGCTCGTTATCTCGGGAAGGGAACCAGAAAAGCAGTCGAGAATATCGGAAAATTTATTTCCCCCGCGCTCGCCGGCCTGGATGCGGCAGATCAAACCCTGGTTGACCGAAAGATGATCGCGCTCGATGGCACGGCGAACAAGGGCAAGCTCGGCGCGAACGCGATTCTGGCGGTCTCCATGGCAAGTGCGCGGGCATCCGCCGAATCCGAGATGACACCGCTCTACCGGTACCTCGGCGGCGTGAACGCGCGGGTTCTCCCGGTGCCTCTGATGAACGTGATCAACGGCGGCGCGCATGCCGATAATTCCGTCGATCTACAGGAATTCATGATCGTGCCGTTGGGCGCATCCAAATTTTCGGAAGCGCTGCGCATGGGCGCCGAGACGTTCCATAACCTAAAGGCGGTCTTGAAAAAGCGTGGCTACTCGACCGCGGTTGGGGATGAAGGCGGCTTCGCTCCGAACCTCAAGTCGAACGAGGAAGCACTCGAGGTGCTGTTGGAGGCCATTCAAAAGGCGGGCTACAAAGCAGGCGAGCAAATCAGTGTGGCTCTCGACCCCGCGACCAGCGAGTTTTTCGATAAGGACAGCAAGAAATACGTCTTCAAGAAGTCGGACAAGAGCGAAAGGACGTCCGGGCAGATGGTGGAATTCTGGGCGAACTGGGTTCGTCAATATCCGATCGTTTCGATTGAAGACGGGATGGCCGAGGACGATTGGGACGGCTGGAAGCAATTAACAGATGCGCTCGGCGGGAAAATTCAGTTGGTCGGGGACGACCTCTTCGTCACCAACTCGGAACGCCTGCAGCGCGGCATCAATGAAGGTATCGGCAATTCCATTCTTGTGAAGGTGAACCAGATCGGTTCTCTCACGGAAACGCTGGAAGCCATGCGGCTGGCGGCGAACGCTCGATACACGTCCGTGGTTTCCCATCGCTCCGGTGAGACTGAGGATTCGTTCATTGCGGACCTCGCGGTTGCGACGAATGCGGGCCAGATCAAGACCGGATCAGCGAGTCGCACGGATCGGATCGCCAAGTACAACCAGCTTTTACGGATCGAGGAGGAATTGGGCGACTCGGCGGTGTTCCTGGGAAAGAAAGCGTTCCATCAGTAAATCGCGATGGTAAACCTCAAACCTCTGGTGCTCACGATTCTCGACGGATGGGGCTTTTCTCCCACTCTCGAAGGGAACGCCATCGCTCTCGCCAGAAAACCCACTTACGATCACCTACTGAGGACCTATCCGAGCACGCTCATTCACACTTCTGGTCCGTATGTCGGTTTACCCGAAGGGCAGATGGGGAACAGCGAGGTCGGCCACATGAACATGGGCGCGGGCCGGATCATTTACATGGACGTGACCCGGATCGACCTTTTGATCAGCTCCCGTGAGTTCTTTACTAATCCCGCGCTCTTGAATGCCATGGACAAGGCGCGCGGACACCGCCTTCATCTGCTGGGCCTGTGCAGCGACGGTGGCGTCCACGCGCAGTTGACCCATTTGTATGCGCTGCTCGAAATGGCTAAGCGGGAAGGCGTCACCGATGTGTTCGTGCACTGTTTCATGGATGGCCGGGACACGCCGCCCCAAAGCGGAGCCGAATACATTGAGCAGCTTGAAAAGAAAATGCGGGAGCTGGGGATCGCCAAAATCGCTTCCGTCTCCGGGCGTTATTACGCCATGGATCGCGACAAGCGCTGGGACCGCATCGAACGGGCGTTTGGAGCGATGGTGCTGGGAAGCGGCGCAAAATACGAATCTGCCCTGGAAGCTGTGCGCGCCTCTTATGGCCGAGGTGTTACCGATGAATTCGTAGAACCGGTAACTATCGTCGACTCGCGCCAAGAGCCGCTAGGTCTCATTCGCGAGGACGACAGCGTGATGATGTACAACTATCGCGCCGACCGGGCGCGCGAAATGACCGTGGCACTCACCGATTTCTCCTTGGAAAAGCCGTCGCGATCGCTGGTTCCCAAGAACCTGACTTACACGATGATGACGCAGTACCACAAGAATTTCGGCTTGCCCTTCGTCCTGCCCCCGCAGCATCCAGACAACATTCTCGCCGAGGTGATGGAGAAGGCAAACTGGAAAAATCTGCGGGTTGCGGAAACGGAAAAGTATGCGCACGTAACCTACTTCTTCAACGGAGGCAACGAAAAGCCCTACCAAGGGGAAGAACGCGAGCTGGTTGCCTCGCCCAAGGTGGCGACTTACGATTTGAAGCCTGAAATGAGCGCTGGTGCGGTCACGGCAAAAGTCGTGAATGCGATCGAGCAAGGGGACTTCGATGTAATCGTCATGAACTATGCGAATGCGGACATGGTGGGTCACTCGGGAAAACTGGAACCAACGATTCGCGCTTGCGAAGCCGTGGATGCTGGATTAGGCGAAATTTATCAGACGTTGAAGCGCTGCGGCGGGTCATGGATCGTGACTGCGGATCACGGGAACGCTGAGTGCATGGTTGACCCTCAAACTCACGGTCCGCACACGTATCACACCACAAACCCGGTTCCGTTCATCTTCATGACGAATGACAAGGTGCAACTCCGGCCACAAGGAGCTCTAAAGGACATTGCCCCGACCATACTTGGAATTCTGGGGCCCGAGAAGCCGAAACAGATGCTGGGCGAAGATCTGCGAATTAAGAGCGTGATCTGAGGCCTAAGGCAACGTGGACGAAGCTTGCCCTGGCGGTGCGGATTCGGTAGCTGTGACCGGTCCTCTAATAAATCTGACGATTCCTCGAGAATCCCGCATCCAGTGGTGCGCAATCAGCTCGACCTTGATGTTGTCGGATTTGGCCGGCACTGCGGTCTCACCCGCGTACTTTTCGGCAGGCGAGAGGGGTACGGGCTTGGCATCGTCAATACGAATCGCGGCATAGCCGAGGCCTCTGGTTTCATTAGCCGGCCAGGAAACGACCAGGGTGCCGGGTTGGGCGCGTACGGTTAATGGAATGATGGCCGAGGGAAGCTGCAGGTAGGCCCAATAGCCGACGCAACAGCCTAGCAAGGCCGCCATCAGGAGCACCAGAGCGAATTGGATGCGGGATGGGCGTGCCTCCTCCGATCGCGCCGCCCGTCGCCTCGTAGGGGAATCACGGGTAGGAACAGCGGGGAGGGGCTCGACCGGCCTTGATAAACCGGGAGGCGCCGCGGTCCTTGGCAGTGGTGGGCCTGCCGATGCGGCTCGTGATTCCAGAATCCTGGTTTCGCGTATAAAGGGGACTGGCGCCGGCGGCTTGGCTTCGGGCCTCTTGTCCCCCAATGGGACAGCATCCTTTGGCTTTTGAGGAGGGGCGGCTTGCGCTGTGTCCTCGGTGGGTTTCTGAACTGCCGTATCGGCTGTAGCCGGGCTAACTACCGTCGTGCGGTCAGGAGCGGGTGGAATGGAGCTCGAAGGGGTCGTACTAGCGGGAACGGGGCTCGACAGCGCCGTACTGGTTGGAACTGGAACAGATGCCGCCTGATCTCTGGGAGCCGGAATGGATGGGACAGGGCCGCCGTTTGCCTTGGCGCGTCCGGGTAACGGCAGGATAATGGCGCTCTGCGAAGCATCGGTCGGCATATGCTCCTTTTCGTTTCGCACCAGGAATCCGAAGCGCGTGGGCTGAAACCGTTCCGGCTTCACAAGCACGGTCAGCTTGCCCGGACCGGGGAAGAACTCGTTGAAAAGCGCCAGTTCCTTCTCTGTTAGCTTTAGCGATCCGCGAGTGTGTGCGATGAACCAGCCAACCACCTCCAAACCAGCCAGATCGGGGTCCGCATCGATCCCAGCGATCTGTTCCCGCAGTTTGGCGGTATCGTTACTAGATAAAACGAACGATGGGCCCGCGGCATGCTCGCACTCAATTGACCGGAAGGCATCGATCGTTACCCGGTCCTCCGAAATGTGCCCGAATAATAACCCGCCTACTTCGACTCCGCCATATGGAATGCGGCGATAGCCTTCGTTGACGGCGAAGTCGATCTCATGGAAAATGCCCAATGAATAAACGACGGTGAAATTCGTTTCACCCGCTGTCCAGAAGGCATAATCGGGAGTAGAAGTTTCAGTAGCCATCAGCCGGTCCACCGCGCTACTATGGCCCGTACGACACCAGCGACGTGCTTTGTGTCTAGGCTGCCCAAGCGCAAACTGATCGCATTCATCCGCGAAGCACTCTCATTCTACGATGGAAGTGTAAAGACCAGCCGTTTGTTCTACGCCCAAGTACCACGCGTTGAAGTAGAAAAGCCGAATGAAAACCACGATTGAAGGGATTGAGCTGCATCTCGCCCATCCCGACCAACTAGAAGTCACCTGGATCGGGCAGGAGGAGGCGATGCGGCAGCTCATCGCGGCCTGGATGGTCGTGGACGAGCGCGACGTCCCCATGAATCCGCGTTTGCTGGGCAAACCCGGCGTCGGCAAAACGACCATGGCCTATGCCGCCGGTAAGCGACTGGGGAATGAGGTTTATATTTTGCAGGCGACCGTGGATACCCGCCCCGAGGATCTCCTCATTACACCTGTAATCGAGGGCCCAACCCAGTTGAAGTATGTAGCCTCGCCGTTGGTGACGGCAATGATCCGTGGCGGTGTGGCGATTTTGGATGAAGGCAATCGCATGAGCGAGAAGAGTTGGGCTAGTCTCGCTCCATTACTAGATTCGCGCCGCTATGTCGAATCGATCGTTGCCGGCATCAAGATCAAGGCCCATCCGAATTTTCGAATGGTTGCCACTATGAACGACGACTCCTCAACGTTCGATTTGCCTGAGTACATTCACTCGCGGTTGCAGCCTCAGATTCTGATCGATTTTCCGGAGCGAGAAGAGGAATTGGCCATTCTTCGCGAAAACGTGCCGTTCTCGCCTGATGACGTGCTCCACTACGTGATCGAGTTTTTGCAGCAGGCTCATGCCGCGGATGAGAGCTATACGGTGAGAGACGGCATCAACATCGTCCGGTACGCACTCAAGTTGCAAAGCGAAACCGGCCATCCCAGCCGTCTGCTCCTGCCTGGAGCGGTGAAATCCGTTCTGGGGGAGGAAGCAATTCGGTACGCGCTGCGGCATAAATAACGGTGAGCGAAGTAACCACTGCCGGCACTCTTCGGCACCACAACCTGATCTTTCTTCCTGTTGTTCCGGGGAGGATCGAGTTTGCGTTGCGCGTGCGCCGCCTCCTGCTCACGGAGCGTCCCAAAGTCGTCGCAGTCGAGCTTCCTTCCGACCTTCAGGCGGTGTTTATCCAGGCATTGGATCGCCTTCCGCAGATCTCGGTCATCGTTGTACCGGATCGTCAGAAGGACGAAGAGGACTCCGCTTCGTACATTGTGATTGAGCCGGGTGATCCATTCATCGAGGCTCTACGGACTGCACGCGAAATCGGCGCGGAGCTCGTGTTCCTTGAGCCGCCCGGCAAGGACAAACCCCACCTTCCGGGCATGTATTCGGATCCCCATTCGCTCGAAATTATTGGAATCCAGAAATACATTGAGGCATACCGCGAACACCCCGCTCCCTCGCATCCAGAGCTTGAGAGCCACGCCGCTGCCATGGCCTGGAAACTGCAGGGCGCCGATCCGTTTACCTCCACGGCTGTGGTTCTCTCGCTGAACATGCTGAATCCTCTGCTGCGGGCAATAGAGAGTCCGCAGGATGAACCACCGCCAGCCCGAATCACTCTCTTTTCCGAAGCGGAACTGTTCAATCTGCATCCCGATTGCCTCGCGGAAGTGACCATCGAAGCTCCTTATTACCAGGCGCTCTACGAGGAATCGCGCACGACCGCGACGCTGTCATTCGATAGGCGCAAGAATCAGCTCGCGTTACTGAAAGATGCCGAAAAGGAATACGTCATCAATACCGGGGATCAGATCCGTGGGTGGCAGCGCATCGGCTTGGCCAGGTTTAGCCGCAACTTGGCACTCCTCGATCGGAATTTGATGCCGGGGGTCTATGATCTGACGCTCGCCGCACGCTCGATCGTCGACGATAACTACGCCTACGAGGTCTGGCAAATGGCGAATCGTTATAGCGTGCAGCAAACGGAGGACCCTCCCCTCGAAACGCTGAATATCTCCGGCGAAGAGATCTGGTTGCGCACGCGCAAGCTCCGTTTGCGCAGGCGCTTGCCTCGCTTGAAGCAGCGTCTGAAACCGATGGGGCTGAAGAGCCGCAAACGCGAGAAATTCAAGGGTGAATGGGCCACCCAAACAGATAGCGAATCCATCTGCTCCTATCCTCCGGAAGACATCGTGATTGAGAATTACGGCCGCTTTCTCAAGCAATATGCGAAGAGCGTCGTTTCCGAAGAGCGCTCGCGAGTCGAGCCGTTTCTCACATCGATGCGCGATGGCATTGATCTGCGGGAGACGATTCGCAATTGGCACGAGGGAAAGCTGTACGTCAGGGAGCTGGGGAAGTTCTCCGGAGATATCGGCGCACTCGTCATCATCTTTGATGAAGATCGCGTGGACCGCTATGGTTACCTGACTACCTGGCAGGGTGAGCACCAGAATGAATCGGACATGGCGTTCTATTCGACGTATCCCTTTGAGCATCTGGTCGGCCCTGGGATCGGCCGCGCTGAATATGGCGGTTTACTGATGACCCTTCCACCGCGCAGGCTCTACGACGTCTGGAACGACTTTGATTACGATACGGCTGAAACCAAGGCTGAGCGGCTCCTCATGGCGGGCCTGGATTACGCGATGGAACGCCATGTCGTCTATGCCGCCGCCCGGCCTCCGCGCAGCATTTTCCGGCAATTGGCAGCCAGGGTAAACAGAAAAATCGTCTACCTGCCTCTCGGCCAGCTTTCACCGGCGAAACTGAAGAAGATCCGCGTCGTGCATGTGCTTGATAGCCATCGCCGGCGCGCCGACGCCAAGCAGTATATCTGGTGATTCAGGTCCTTAGGGACGCAAAATCCGGCCGAGGTTCTTCCTCGTATTATTTATGAACGGCCTTCTCTTAGGGGAGGAGCCGTTCCAGGAAGAGCTCGGATGCAAAGACGAATTTTCGTTACCGGCGGAACCGGGTATATCGGCCGGGCGTTGATTCCCTTGCTACTGCACCGAGGCCATCAGGTAGCGGCTCTCGTTCGCCAAGGTTCGGGAACGAAGGTCAAGCCTGGATGCGAGATCGTTACCGGCAATGCGCTGGATGCCGATTCATACAAGGAAAGGCTGGGCGGATACGACACCTTTATTCATCTGGCTGGAGTTCCACACCCGAGTCCTGCCAAAGCGCGGGAGTTCGTCGAAGTTGATCTCAGGTCTGCACAGGGGGCCATCAGAGTTGCGGCAAATGCCGGGATTCAGCACTTCATCTATCTCAGCGTCGCCCAACCGGCTCCCGTGATGAAAGCGTATGTCGATGTGCGTGCTGCTTGCGAGGCATCGCTACGCGCCTCCGGCTTGAATGCGACTATCGTTCGCCCGTGGTATGTGCTCGGCCCGGGACACCGCTGGCCGGTTATCTTGGAGCCGCTCTATCGGGGAGCCGCTTTCATTCCATTGTTGCGGGAGGGCGCGACGCGATTAGGACTTGTCACCCTTGACCAGATGGTCCTCACATTGGCCGCGGCGACAGAGGACATTGCGACGGGTGTCAGAGTGTTCGAAGTTCCTGACATTCGCCGGCTCGGGGCTGCGACGGTTTAAGTGGATGTGCTACCGGAACTCGCTTCGGCAGGAAGTTCCAAAGCTGAATCCGCTCTTTCCCGCTCCCTGCTAAGCATGCCTACGACAATCGCGACGAGAAAATTCAGACACAACGCAAGGAAACCGGCACTCCAGCCAAACCAGGGATCGCGTTTGCTGAGGATTAGGAAGGCAGCAACCGCAACTCCGGCGATCATGCCCGCGAAGACCCCGCTGGCGGTGACGCGTTTCCAGTAGAGACCTAGAACGACACCGGGAAAAAATTGCGTTACGCCCGCATATCCGAGCAGCAGAAGCGAGACTAGCGTGGCAGAGCTGTAGATAGCGAAATAAAGGCTCATCAGAGTTAGCACGAGGATCATCATGCGCGCGAGTTTCGCAACCTGGTCGTCATTCATCCGAGGTGCGAATACCGGCCGGAACAGGTTCTTAGTGAACAGCGTGGCTGCGGTAAGGGTGAGTATAGCTGCCGGAACCATCGCTGTGAGTGCACCCGCGCCGCCAATGATCCCCAAAAACCACGGAGGGAATGCCTTCCGGGCGATGGTCAATAGCGCCAAATCGCCGTTTGACAGGCGCGGCACGGCGAGCACCGCGGCAAAACCGGCAAAGAACATAAACGCGATCGTGGTGGTATACAGCGGCATCACCACTGCATTGCGGCGCAGCGTGGCACCACTCTTCGCGGTGAAAGCCGACCCAAACGCATGCGGCCACATGTACATGCCCACGCAAGTGAGAAGAACGGTAGAGATGAACCAAGTGTGCCCCAGGTTCTTCGTCGCGCCTGGCATAGTCAGATGCGCCGGCCGCGCATGAACTAGCGCCGCGAACATGTGTCCAATGCCTCCAAAATAAATGTGAGGTATGGCTACTCCGATGGCCACGGCCGTGAAGAGCATCAGCGCGTCCTTCAGTACGCTTACCCATGCCACTGCCCGTACGCCGCTCGCATAGACAAATCCCGCCACGAGCAGGGCTGAGATTACCATCGCTGCAGTGCGTCCGATTCCATTGAAGCTGGCGATTTGGACGATACTGCCGAGCCCGGTGAGCTGGATCTGGACATAGGGGACAAGCGAAACTACGCCAACGAGGCAGACAAACGCGGCCAGGTACTCGTTGCCGTACCGCGCGCGAAAGAAGTCGGATTGCGTTTGCAAGCGGTGTCGCTGCCCCATTTCCCAAATCGGGGGCAAGATGAAGAATGAGACTACATAGGCGAGCGAAAGGTACGCCAGAATGTAGAGAGTCGGGCCGCCGCGTGAATAAGCCCAGCCGCTTGCCCCAAGAAACGAGAACGTCGTGTAGACTTCTCCGGCCATCAACAGGTACATAAAGAACACGCCAAAGCCGCGGCCGGCTACTGTCCACTGCTCGAGGTTCATCTTGCGCCGCGCTCCGGCCAAAAATCCTATGGCCGTCCCGAAGCCTACGATGCCGAAAATGATCGACAGCGCTATCGCTCTGGGACTCATTCTGATCCGCCGTGCTTCCCACGGCGAGCCTCAATGCGATACGCCGCCCACAGGCACAGCGGTGT
Organism: Acidobacteriaceae bacterium; assembly: GCA_019244055.1. Classification (GTDB taxonomy): domain Bacteria; phylum Acidobacteriota; class Terriglobia; order Bryobacterales; family Bryobacteraceae; genus Bog-105. The sequence continues at coordinate 19,959 of JAFATG010000179.1, forward strand.
CAGCGCGATCCACGACAGTAACCAGAAAAGGTTGAAGGGCATGCCGAAGAGCATGGGATCGATACGGTCCCAGAGCGGCACCGAGAAGCACAAAGCGCCGAAGGGGACCAGGCCCCAGAGAAGCGCGCCACGCGATGGTTTTCTCGCCGGTGTGGCCGGTATCATGACCGCGCAAAGCGAAACCGATACCCCGGTATCATCCGCATCCTCTTGTATTCCGGTAAGTCTGTTTAGAATACACGAGAATGGTTCTGACTTAAATACATCGATAGGCTTACGAAGGTACTAGGACGGCTTCCAGTAGCGGAGACGCGCGTAGGATTAAGGACGACCGAGGTTGGCTCGTAGAGGTCGAGCGTTATTCAAAATGAGAACTTCGCGCCGAGCTGAATCAGCCGAGGCGGTAGCCGATCACTGCTGATGGTACCGAAGTTAGAATCTCCGAGCGAGTTGTTCGGATTGCTGAAATGCGGATTGTTGAATAGGTTGAAGAAGTCCGCCTCCAGCCTGAACTGCATCCGCTCGCGTATCGGGGTGTTTTTGGCGATAGAGAAATCCCAATTTTGTATGCCCGGCCCGCGGACATGCGCGTACACACCGGTGTTGCCGAACGTGTACGCTGGGGGGGCGGCGAAGCAGCTCGTATCGAACCACTCTGAAACCGTCTTCGGCATGGGTATGTTGGAGCATACAGCGTCCACCGGATTGCTGTAGCCGTTGTTATTGAGTAAATTATTGGCAACAGTGAGCTGCATAGGCTGGCCGGCCTGGAAAGTGGTAATTCCGTTCAGCGACCATCCACTCACGACAGAACTAACGAAGCCCGAGGAATTCCCCAGGAGGCGTTTGCCTTTCCCGAAAGGCAGGTCGTAGTTGTAGGTAATCACGAGGTTCTGTGGAATATCGACTAACTTAAACCCGCTGCTAAGTCCATAATTCAGAGCGTCGTTATAGGGGTAGACGAGATTGTTCGTGTTGTCCATGGTTTTGGACCAGGTGTAAGCAACAAGAAAAGACAACCCGTAGCTGTATCGCTTCTCCGCCTGAATCTGCAGGGCATTGTAATGGGAAGTGCCATCACCGTTTCGCTGGTCGATAGTAGGAATGTTTGGCGCGACCGAATAATAAGGTAGCCGCGGATTAATCGGTCCGGGACCCGGCAGACTCTGATTCAATTGGAGGTCTCGATAGAGATGCAGCCCGTGGGTCCCTACATATGCGACAGTTAGAGCCATATTCCCTGGTAGCTGGCGCTGTACGCTGAAGTTCCAGACCTGTGCTTCATCCTGCTTGAAGTTACTCGCGACGAAGAACACGCCAAAGCCGGGAGGAGGAACAAGCGTTCCGCCCGGCGTATACGGCACGTCAATTGGTGCGATCAGACCGTCGCGGCTCAAACTCCAGAATGGACTGAACGGTGTGGGAGTAGTGAATTGGGAAATGGTGAAGAAGGGATAGTTCCGCTCAAGAGTCCCTCCGTTTGCTCCGAAATTATCGGGAAAGTAGCTGATGCCAAACGCGCCTCTAACTGCCGTTTTCCCGTTATCCGGCGAGTAGGCGAACCCGGCCCTCGGCCCCCAGTTGCGGTAATTAGTGTTGACACTCGGAGGCCGATTCTTAGATGACGCTACATCGATCAGACCGGTACCCGGTGAGAAGTTTGACTGCCGGTTGAACTTTTCCACTGGCGTTGTGAAAAGATCCCATCGGAGTCCCAAATTCAGGGTGAGATTGTTCGATACACGATAATCATCCTGAACATAGAACCCATCAGACCACATGCGCACGGCAGGCACAGTATTCACAAAGTCGCGGATGACCTGATTCGGATATCCCAGTAGAAAACTAGCGTAGGAATTCCCGGTTCCCGCCGCGCCGGCATTACTCGTGTAATTAGCATTGAAATTGAAGATGCCGCGCGGGTCGTCTTGCGAATTTGTCAGAGTCGACTGCATCTGCTGTATGTCAGCCCCGAATTTCAGGTTGTGCTTACCTTTGACCCACGTTAAGCCATCGCTGTATTCGAAGATATTGGCGATTCGCTTCGCATCTGTCCAGCCGGGATCTCCGGTCAGTCCCGGGCCGCCGGAAACGGCGAAGCCTGAGATGTTGAATTGAGCAATACCGGATGTATAAGCCAGGCCGGGGATGTTGCCGTTAGGGATACCGAGGTTATTGTTTTCGTTGACACCGTACGAGTTCGCGGTATCCACTACATTGAAACGATTGAATCCGATTCGTAATTCGTTGACCATCATCGCCGAAATGGTGCGGTCCCAACCGATTACCGCATTCTGGTTTAGCGCGACTGAGTTGGGGCCACCGAACATGAAGATGTTCGCTGGGGAAGGCTGATTGTACGTTTTGTGTGCTGCAGACTCTCGCCCGAATACATGATCTTTGTCCGTTGCCTGCCAGTCGATCTTAATGTCCCCTTGCGGCGCGTTGATCGTGTTCACGGTGTTGTCGACGTAGTTGTTAGCGTAGCCAGGAAGGTTCGGCAGTGGAAATATGTTCTGAACTTTCTGGGCGACCGGGTCCATGCGAGCCGTAGGAATCGTGTTATTGGGGAAGGGCAAACCGGAAAGCGGATCATAGATTGTCCCCTGGCCTCCGCCGGTGAGCACACCTTGACGTTGTAGGGCTGTGGGAACGGTAAGTGTGTTCGTCTGCCCTTGATGCGCGATCAGTTGCTGATAGTCTCCAAAGAAAAAGAGCTTGTTTTTGATGATCCGGCCACCGAGCATTCCCCCGAACTGATTGGACTTGTATGGTGACCTGGACGTCGCGAAAAAGTCGCGGGCATTTAGAGCGTCGTTGCGGAGAAAGTCGAAAACCTCTCCGTGGAGGGAGTTCGTTCCGGATTTGATGGACAGATTGATAATGGCGCCACCGAAGGAACCATATTCGGCATTGGGATTGCTAGTCTCAACCTTGAAAGAGTTCACGGAATCGAGTGGCGGAGAAATGCTGATGAACGCGTTGAGTGGTTCGGTGTTATGAACTCCGTCGACCATGTAGTAGTTCCCGGACCAGGGTAGTCCGTTGACGACAGCCTGGGTAGGAGTGAGCGCGCCGGCTGCGGAAGGGTTCTCGGCGAAGTCGCTCCATCCGGCCTGAACCGTGCCAGGGACGATGGTCACCAGTTGCTCGAATAAGCGCCCGTTCAGCGGCAACGCTTCGATTTGCTGAGCTTCAACGACATGACCCAGATCCGACGTGGTGCTCTGTATAAGCGGCGCCTCCCCGGTTACGACGATCTGTTGCGAGGTCTGGCCGGGCGAGAGGCTGAAGTCCACGCGGGTGGTCTGCTCTACTTGCACGATGCTGCCTTCGGCCACAGCGGTCGAAAAACCTTGCGATTGCGCCGTGATTTTGTAGGTTCCAGGTGCGAGATTCGGTATGGTGTAGTCGCCCGAACCGTTACAGACGGTGGATTGGGCAATACCGGTATTGGTATTGGTGGCAGTTACGGTAGCGCCAGGAACGACCGCCCCGCTGGCATCTCTGACTGTTCCGACCACCGTTCCGGTGATTGCTTGGGCGAGTAAATTGCTTGAGAAAACGGCGAGCAGCGCAAGCAGTAGAAGGCAGCCGATCCCTATCGGAGATTCTTTATCGCAAATCGTACGCGGAAAAATAGTGCGTGTTGACATGAACACCTCCTGATAATTCTGTTGGGCAGACAACAGCATCAGCGAAACTTGACCGTCCACATCCCAAGCGACAGACCTAAAAAGCTCCGCTTGTAGGATGGACCCCTTGGCCGCAATTACAGCACCGGGAGGGCTGGGCTTCAACGTGAATTAACGGTGAACTTTCGGTTACTTCAGGGTCAGTTTAGCTGTCCGCACTTGGCCAGGTTGCACGCGAACGGAGGCGATGGCCACCAGTTGATGATTGAGACGTTGCTCGATGGCAACCCGGACTGGGGTGCCGTCGATGAGAATGCAGGGGTTCGAGTTCGCGGCAGTGATGGTAAACGCGGCGTTCCATTGGAAAGCCGGCCCGGTCTGATTTGTGATGGTTGTGTCCGTCGTTCCGCGGTGTGTGACTGCTATTTCGTTTTTTAGAATTGGCACTCGCTGGAGTTCTAGCCACGTCAGACCCGCTGGCAATCTGGATAGTGTCTCGACAGTATTCTGTCGGGCATCAGGTGAAATCCCCGCGAGACCGGTTGCCGTAGCGCCTACCACCGCGAACACGACTTCCGGCATGCCGCGGCTGCGGAAATTGGGATCCGCAAGTTGTAACAGAAATCGATAAGCCGACTCATTCCTCCCGTATTGAAAGAGAACTTCCGGGAAGTACGAGAGCTTCTGATCAAAACGAGGAAGATTCTTTTCCAGGGAGTCGAGTGCGGCCTCGGTTTTAACGCCATCTTCAGGAAGACCCGAAAGCAGCGCGAAAACGTTTGTTTCCGCCAGATACCCGGGATAGAATCTGCGACCGGCCAGCATCATCGAATAGTGCCGGTTGTGAACCGGATCCCACCAATCTGTGTTATAGCGAACCCGCAGACTCTGGGCTTTGCTACGGTACTCGCGAGCAAGCTCCTGGGACAGACTTCCCTGCGTTCCTTTATGCTGCTGAATCGAGGCGTAGGCGAGATATCCGCGATACTCAGCCGCAATCAGATCGGCGCCGATCAACAGCTTAGGTTGCTCCTGATAATAAGATGCAATTCCTCTGGGCCGGACCTCGGGACTGCTTTCCATGATCTCGCCATGATCACGGGTCCAAGCAGAGACGTAATCTGTCACGGTACGGTCGTAAAAGTTCGAGAAGACCGAATCAAAGTACGTCTCGTCGCCTGTCCACAGGAACTGGCGGTAAGCTGCTTGCATTACGTCGAAGTTGGCAGGGAGGCAGTACCAGAAGTGCCGATCGTCCTGATAATCGATGGGAGCGGGGAAACCGTCCTTATTAATCTCCCAAAATCCACACCAATCGCGGCTGGCCGAAATGCTGGCCGCAAAGTGCCGAAGCATGTTGCGCGTGTGATTCGTTAACCCCAGGACAGCCGCGCCCGTACTCTGATGCGACACGTCGCGCATGCAAAACGCGTAGCGATTGCCGGCCGTGCTTTCATACCAGTCGCCGACGGGATCTCCCGTGTGCGCGTATTCCAATGCACGTCCCTTCGCCCAGTCGAAGCTTCTTACAAGAGTGGGATCCGACGACTGCAGGGTAACGGTTCCTGCGAGATGAACTGCCGGAGCGGTGGGTGGGACTTGCTCGAACTTAGTTCGGGTGATTCGCCAGGCGACGCCTGTCAGGACAACACAGAGCGCCCCGCTGAGCCATATGGTGAAGTTGCGACGTGCTGGTGGAGACGGGGGCGGGTCGGTGAGAACTAGTTGCTCGACCTGCTTCGCACGACGGCAGAACACCGGCAGATAAGAGCCCTTCGGAATTTCCAAAATAATGGGCTCATCGCTGCCTTCCGTTGCGAAATACCGCTCCAAGCGCTGGCGCAACACTCGCGCTTCCGTCCGGACAATGCTGTCTTCCCCGGTGTTATAGGCGGCTGGTCGTCCAAAAACCCGTTGACCAATGAAGCTCTCAGATATTTCGTGTGCCGCGTCCGCGAACTTCCTGTCGACTACGTATAAGAGAAAATCACGCAACCGGCTGGTGCGCTGAAATTCCTTACTGGCGAGAATTCTTTGGACGAGAGCGCGGCATTCCTGCTCCCAAATCTCACAGTCCACTACGGAATCGGCCATGATGCTAACCGAGCCGCACCAGTCGGCTCAGGGGATATTTGGATCTGCGAACGACTATAGGATAACCGATCTCGGACGATTAACGGTTAATTGACGGTCAATTAGCCTTGCGGAGTTGCGCTTGTGATCACCTATTTTGAAACAGATGCGGCTATTCATCCGGATCTGCCGCCGGGGGAGCGTCCACACTTGCCTGTTGATGCTCGCGGCGCTAGCGACGCAAAGCGCCCCGCCGGCGACGAGGGGCTCGGGGCTGACGCTGGATTCGTCAGACGCGCGGCTTGTACACGCCTTCGAGTGGGCGAAGCGGCAGGCATTGGCTTACGCCTTCGAGGGTGACCCGGTCGGACTATGGTATGAAGCCGCTCTCCCGGGGCGCGAGGCGTTCTGTATGCGAGATGTCGCTCATCAAGCGATGGGTGCCCATGCTCTAGGGCTGGCACCATACACGGCCAACATGCTGCGACGGTTTGCGCAGAATATATCAGAATCGAGGGACTGGTGCAGCTACTGGGAAATTGATCGGTATAATCGCCCTGCTCCGGTTGACTACAAGAACGACGGCGAATTCTGGTATTGCCTTCCCGCCAACTACGACGTTCTGGATTGTTGCTATCGAATGTATCTTTGGACTGGTGATGCTGCCTATATCGACGATCCGGTGTTCTTGAATTTCTATGACCGGACCATGACCGATTACGAAGAACGCTGGAGTCTGGACAGCACGCACGTCATGAGACGCAAGAGACTCATGAATATCCGCGGAGAATTTGCGCCGGATGATAAGTTTCAATTCTTCCGGGGAATCCCAAGTTACCAGGAGAGCGAACAGGGCTTTGTTGTGGGAGTGGACCTGCTGGCGACGCAGTACGCCGGGTATCTCGCGTATGCTGCGATTCAGGATAGCCGCCGCAATGATCGCCTGGCCCATACGTACGCCCAAAAGGCTTCGGTCGTGAAAGCGCTGATCAACGACACTTGGTGGAACGAAAACGAGAAGCAGTTCTATTCGCGGGTGAACAAGAACTATCAATTGGAAGGTCGAGATATTTCGGCGGTGCTATACCGCAACGCTGCAAATGACGGACCTAAATTGCAAGGCGCTGTGGACAAGTTGATCGCGCAGATTAAAAGCGTTCCTTCCTCCGCGGTGGAGGGCGAATCGCATAACCCAGAGATCTTGTATAGGTACGGAGTTCCTGATCTGGCTTATTCGCAAATTATGGATCTCACTCGTGAAGACCGGGAACGCCGTGAGTATCCCGAAGTCTCTTACTCTGTGGTTGGAGCCATCGTCACAGGTTTAATGGGAATCACGGTAGATGCGAAATGGTATGCACTTTCGGGCCGGGGTGATTTCGTAGATCGGATGATCAAGACCCTGCCGGAGCTCGGAAACATTGCCTGGGCTGAACTCCGCAATTTGCCGGTACGCTCGAACGAAGTGAATGTTCGCCACGAGGGGATAAGCAAGACCGTTTTGACGAACCAAAAAGGGCCGACTCTAATCTGGAGGGCGGCATTTTCAGGTGCATTTACAAGCTTGCAAGTCAATGGTAAACCGATGCGGGCACAGCAAGAGAAAGGTCCCAGGAGCGGCGAGGTGTCGTACGTAGATCTGCCGGTCGCGCCCAGCACAACGGCGACCGTTGAGGTTCCAAACTGAGAATCCGCGCCTTGCCACGCGTATCACACTGTTCGAAGTTCCTGGCATTCGCCGGCTCGCGATTTGGAGGGCGTAGCTATATATACTCCTCGCATGTTCAGAAAATGGCCGGTCGCTTTGGCGCTGCTGATTAGCGCCGCCGCTGCAGGGCAGAATCCCCGCGATGAGCTTCAAAAGATGCTGGATGACCAGACTGCGGCGTGGAATCGCGGTGATCTCGTCGGCTTCATGCGCGCGTACTGGAACTCGCCCGACGTCACTTTCTTCTCTGGCGATACTATCGTCCAGGGTTGGCAGGCCACGCTGGACCGCTATCGCAAGAAATATCAAGCCGGGGGCCAAGAAATGGGCCAGCTTCATTTCACTGATCAGAACATCGACATGCTCAGCCCGAATGCGGCCGTCTATACCGCCCGCTGGCATCTCGCAATGCCGGGTGGGCGTAAATTGGAAGGACTCACCACCGTTCTTTGCAAGCGTATGAAGGATGGCTGGAAGATCGTGCACGACCATTCGTCGTAACTTATGGCAGGTTTCCCGAGCCCGGCGTTACATCTGTCCAATAGCCCGGCCTCGCTCTCACTGTCGCGTCCGGCCTGTTCTTGATTCTGATCTCGAGGCGGTGGAAGGACGGCTCGGGAGTTGGATCGGGAGTAAACGAGAGCAAGTAGCGACTATGAACATCATCGGCGATCGCCGATAGATCTGTTTCTAATTTCGATACCGTCTCGAACGACAGTCGCCGACCCCCTGTCGCGCTGGTGAAAGCTTCCGCCGTGTTCCGACTCATAGCGTGCGCCAACTCCAGAATGACCGGTGGAAGCGAAACCGAGTTCTGCGCGCCGGGACCAGGGAATCCTTCGCCTATATCAGGCGTGTAATCGCTGGCCTTCGTCGTAAATGCCGTCAAATAGGCCGAATATGTGGCGGCGTAAATCGTAGCGCCCGACCGTTGCAGCTTGCTGAGAACCTCAGGGAGCTTGAGCTTGCTTCCGCGATCACGGGATTCACTGATGAGCAGAATGCACGCTCTTCGCGCACCATCGCGAGCGCCGAGTAGCTCGATCGATTTCTCAATCGCATCGATCATGCGCGCGTCATCGGACGAAGTAGGCTTAAACCCATCAATTGCATCCGCAATCCGGTCCTGGTCTCGCGTGAAGCCCTGAATTACCTTGACCTTATCGTCAAAGGCCAAGACCGCAGCTTCGCCATTCGCACCCAGCACGGATTGAGAAATCATTGACGCAGTCTTCCGAATTTTCTTAATTGCAGGATCTGAAAAGCCAGACGCTTGGATTGCTACCACCAGCGCAAGAGGCGGGGCCTCTGAATCACTGACATCCACATGTATACGACGAGGTTTCCCGTTATCAAGAACAGCGAAATCTGAGGGAGAAAGGCCTCCCACCGGGTGTCCCTTGCTGTCGGTCACGCTGGTCGATACCACTACCAAGGGGACGTTCGTCCGGATGGTGGGCTCTTGAGCTAGAGCCACAGAAACCAAGGCGATGGCCCACGAAAACTTCATCATCGGACTGATGCGCCTCAGACGCATTCGGTTCCGCGCTCGAAAAACTTCATCTCAATGAGTGAGCCCGAAATCTTGCGTCAACGTGCCTGAAGAGAGTCCAAAGTTCTGCAGGATAATCGCTGTCCTCCAGACTCGCTCGAGAGCGTGAATATAATCCACTTGAAGCTGGAACAGCATCCTCTGAGAAACGAGCACCTGAGGATACGCGGCGGCCATCTCTTCGTATTTCGCGAGATATAGCTCGTAGGCGCGCTGGGCCCGAGGAATCATTTCGCCTCTGTACCGGTCGGCTTCGATATGGCTCGACAAATAGGCCTGAAGCAATGGTTCTATGGTTCGGCGAAGCGATAACTGGCTATTGTTGATTTGCGCGCGCGCTCGTTCTAAATCGGCTTCCGCCGCGGCAACATTCCCTTGATTGCGATCAAAAATCGGCAACTGGATCCCGGCAGTTACGAATGCCTGCAGACCCACTGATTTTCCACTGAGTTCGTTGAGGGCTTCGAGGTTCTGCTGCAATCCCGCATGGACCTGAAGGTCGGGAACGGTCTCTCGCTTAGCGCTCTTGATCTCAGCTTCGGCGCGAACGACATCCTGCTGTGCCCGCTTCACCGACGGACTGTCGCGAAGAACTTGATACATAATTTGGTCTGCGTTGATGGCGGGCGGATGGGCTAAGTCTCCCTGGAGGGGGCTGATGGTCAGTTCTGGTTTGCCTACCAGTGCCGCCAAGCTGTGGAAGGCCTGAATATAGTCGCGTTGCGCCACTGTGTAGTCGACGTTCGCCTGTTCCGCTTCGACCTCAGCTTGCAGCACGTCCGATGCATCGGCTTGCCCGACATTCGCGAGCTGGTGCGCGGTTTCTACTGCGTCCGTCGCCAAAATAAGCAATCGCCGGCGCACATTGACAATCTCTTGTACCGCCAGTGCGAAATAGAATGCCTGGCCGGTGTCACTCAATATCCGGTACCGCTCTTCTGAGACTCCGATTTCATCGGTGCGACGTTGCTGCTCATAGACATTTCGCCGCAACCCGAGTTTCCCACCCAGTACGAACGTCTGCCCCACGAATGCGCCTTGCTCGCCCCCGCCGAACATCCCGCCTCGAATCTGCTCCCCTTGATAACCTATTGATGGATTCGGATACAGCCCTGCCTGGTTAGCCCGTGCGGCGGATGCCTTCACGATCGCATTCGCTTCTTGCAACGTGGGACTATTAGCGATCGCCAACCGTTGAAACTCCTCCAATCCGATCGGAGTGCGTTTCGCCGCGTCGCGCAACAAGTCCGGAGCAGATACCTGTGCGAGAAGGGAACTGCCGGCAAAGAGAAATGCGAATATCCTTTTCATTCCTCCTCCTTCCCAATCCGTTCCATGATTTGGTCGTATTGATCCGGTGGCAAGACGCGAACGAACGTCATCATGCCTTGCATGAACCCGCTCCAACCGGCACGCAAACCATAGTTCTGCGGCTTGTCCACCATTTCGTCCATCGCCATCATCGGGCTTTCCATGTACGCGTCCTGTGGGAAGCCGGGAACTCGATTCGCATCAGGAGCGATGTTGCCGCCCATGGTAGGATCGTGCTGCATGTCGGGCATTCCCGGCATCGCGGCTTGCGAAGAGAGAGGAGTGTTCGCCACCATTTGATCCTCGGTCGAACCCACACCCATGCCGCGGCCCAGGCTCGGACCGTAATCGTCGCCCATTGGCGCGCCCGGCGAGCCGTTTAGCATGCCCATTCCGAGATTCATGTCCGCTCCCGCCGGCATACGTTTTCGCATTCGAGATATAGGCCCCACGTTCGAAGACATTTGGTTCATCATGTGATGCGGTAAATGGCAGTGCAGCATCCACGTTCCAGGATTGTTCGCGACGAACTCCACGTCGCGTGCTTGCGCTACTCCCACTAACACGGTGTTGCCGGGAAACCACGCGGCCTCTGGAATTCTGCCTCCCTCTGTACCTGTCGTATAGAACGTGTGGCCATGCAAGTGGATCGGATGGTGATCCATTCCGAGATTGATCATGCGAATGCGCACACGGTCTCCGAGCCTCACGATTACTGGCGTGGTGGCCGGGCCGGCCTTCCCGTTTATAACCAGCCAGTTGAATTCCATGTTCATCGTGTTCGGAATCGTGTTGTTCGGAAGCACCGCGTATTCCTGAAGAAGAACGACAAAATCGTTATCCACCCGCGGCGTACGGGCCTGTTTCGGATGCATGATGAAGGCGCCGAGAGTGCCCATCATCTCCTGCATCGCCATGTGCGAGTGGTAAAAATAGGTCCCTTCCTGATGAAGCGTGAACTCGTAGATAAAGCGCCCGCCAGGCTTGATCGGATCTTGACTGATCCCTGGTCCTCCATCCATCTCATGAGGAATTTCAAACCCATGCCAGTGCATCGACGTCGGCTCGGGCAAGTGATTCTCGACGATGATCCGCACCCGGTCGCCCTGCGTAATTTGAATAGTCGGACCGGGCGCGCTACCGTTGAAGCCCCAGAGATCAAGAACCTTGTGCGGCGTAATCTGCTGCTTGACAGGCTCCATTACGAGGTGGAAGACTTTGACCCCGTTGTCGACGGTGAACGGCAAATCTTTGAGATCAGGTGACTGCACTCGAACCGGCGACTCTGCCAAATTGGAATCGCTTGTAACATATCGCGCCTTCGCGCGCGGCGCGGAAAGCAGACCGGCTCCGATGCCGAATGCGCCTCGAAAAAAACTCCTCCGGTTTCTCACACTCTCTTCCTTTCAAACGAGCTGAATAGTCCGGCAGTAGCCCACCGGGCCTTGATTTCAAAACAAATTTAGAAAGGAAGGGAATTAGATCCGGAAGATGGAAAGAAGCGCAAACACACTACTCCCAGGCAATGCGTGCAGCGCTGCTCTTTGAAAGACTTCAAAGAATGGCTGAGTGTTGAAGATCTGTACCGCCCACATCACCGATGGAAATTCGATCATCGATCGGAAGTGAACATTCGCCAGCCCTGCAACATCCATCGCCGCGGCAGGACTGAAGAAATCCGAGTGCTGGTACGGACACGCTGTTCCAGAGCTATGGCTGTTTTCGGAGTGGTGAGGACACGAGGACGAAGCAGAAGAAGCTAAGATCACCGCGCCGCAAGTTGTATAGCAGTGCGAGCTATATAGCAAGGCGGCGATCAAGGCCGAACTGAGCAGTCTCACCGCCCGGCGAAGCATTAGATAAAGCAAATCCTTAGTCCCTCTTTAGACATTCTTTAGGACTGTGCGGCTACATTGAAATCGAGATTCAATGCTTGATCTATTCTACGTGCTCGTTGGATTACTATTCTTCGCTCTCGCCTGGGCTTTCACGAAAGCCTGCGATCGCCTGTAGGTTCCACTATGGATTACATCATCGGCGGCATTACCACGGTTTTCTTGTTTGCGTATCTGATTTACGCTCTGCTGAAACCCGAGAAGTTCTAACGGAAAGGCTACGAGTATGACACAAAACGGGATCCTGCAGATTGCAGTTTACTTCCTAATTATTCTTGCTATTGCGAAGCCCATGGGCGTATTCATGGCGAACTTGTTTGAGGGCAGGAAGACCCTTCTTCACCCCGCACTGCGCCCTCTGGAGAAATTCATTTACCGGCTGATCGGCATCGACGAAACCACCGAGCAGCGTTGGACACAATATACGGCCGCGCTTCTGGCCTTCAGCATCTTCAGTTTTCTATTCGTGTATCTTTTGCAAAGGCTACAAGGCATTCTGCCGCTGAATCCGCAGGGCTTCGGCGCCGGTCAGGTCACGCCTGATCTGGCCTTCAACACGGCCGTCAGTTTCGTCACTAACACCAATTGGCAGTCGTACTCCGGGGAATCGACTCTCAGCTATCTGGTGCAAATGGCGGCGCTGACAGTACAGAACTTTGCCTCTGCCGCGGCCGGCATAGCCGTTGCCATCGCGCTTACGCGTGGTTTCGCCCGTCAGCAGGTGAATAGCCTCGGCAATTTTTGGGTCGATCTGACGCGCGGAATCGTATACATTCTGCTGCCTATCTCTCTCGTGGCTGCCCTCATACTCTGCTCGCAAGGCGTTATTCAAAACTTCCATGCCTACACGGTTGCAAAAACAGTCGAGGGTGCAAAACAGGTAATCGCACAAGGGCCGGTAGCCTCTCAGGAAGCCATCAAGATGCTCGGCACCAACGGGGGTGGCTTCTTCGGTGCGAACTCGGCTCATCCTTTCGAAAACCCGACACCTTTGATCAATCTTTTCCAGATGTTCCTCATCTTCGTGATTCCGGCGGGACTAACTTACACGTTCGGCGTCATGGTCGGTGATCGGCGGCAGGGCTGGACCCTTTTCTCCGCGTGCGCAGCCATGTTCCTCATAGGTGCTTTCGCGTGCTATTGGGCCGAACAAAAAGGAAATCCGACGCTGGCCAAGCTTGGCGTCGAGACGAACGCCACTTCGACACAGATGGGCGGCAACATGGAAGGCAAGGAGACACGCTTCGGCATCGCAGCTTCCGCTCTGTTCGCAACCGTCACTACGGACGCGAGCTGCGGTGCCGTCAACGGCATGCACGACAGTTATACGCCCCTAGGGGGTCTCGTTCCTCTGTTCAATATCCAAACGGGCGAAGTGATATTTGGCGGAGTCGGCGCAGGCCTCTACGGCATTCTTCTCTATGCCATCGTGGCCGTCTTTATTGCCGGCCTGATGGTAGGCCGCACCCCTGAATACGTCGGGAAAAAAATCGAGCAAAAAGAGGTCAAGATGGCGATGATCGCACTCGTCGCCACCGCCTTCAGCATTCTGGTGTTTGCGGCCATTTCCTCCATCATTCCTTTTGCCTCTCCCACGAAGGACGCCAAAGGACAGCCGGTGGCGCACAGTTACTGGAATCCTCCGGGCCCGGCGACGGCCAACTTGAACAACTCCGGTGCGCACGGGTTCAGCGAACTTCTTTATGCATACACGAGCGGTACGGGAAATAACGGTAGCGCCTTCCAAGGCATAAATACCAACACCCCCTGGTACAACCTCACGATGGGTCTGGCCATGTTAATAGGCCGTTTTCTTTTCTTGATTCCGCTGCTCGCCGCGGCCGGTGCGCTTGCAAACAAAAGAAAGGTGGCCGAAACGCTGGGTACTCTGCCCACGCATGGGCCTCTTTTCGTCAGTCTGCTCGTCGGGACTGTCATCCTCGTCGGCGCTCTAACATTCTTCCCGGCGCTCGCCTTGGGCCCCATCGTCGAGCATTATCTGATGCAGGACGGAAAGCTGTTTTCACTCCTGCTGTTTCCGATTTGGAGCTAACCCATGGCAACCACGCTTGAACCGCCTCCTTCCAAAACGCCGCCTTCGACGCCGGACAATCTTACTTCGCTACTTCCTGGACGTCTCGCGCGTGCGCGCCCGCTGTTTGATCCGGAAATCGTCCGGCGAGCAACGAAAGATTCTTTCCTCAAGCTGAACCCGATCACGCTGCTCAAGAATCCGGTCATGTTTGTAGTCGAAGTCGGAGCGGCGCTGGTTACCCTCTTCCTGCTGCGAGACGTCTTCGCCGGCATCGCGGGGAAACAAGGATTCGAATTCCAGATTGCCGTCTGGCTCTGGTTTACTGTGTTATTCGCCAATTTCGCAGAAGCAATGGCAGAGGCTCGCGGCAAAGCGCAGGCTGACACGCTTCGCAAGACAAAAACAGATTCCATTGCCAACCGCATCCTGAACAATGGAAAAATCGAAGCTGTCCCTGCTTCGAAGTTGCGTTGCGGCGATCTTGTCGTCGCCAAAGCAGGCGAGCTGATCCCGGGCGACGGAGAAGTGATCGAGGGCATTGCCACGGTCGATGAATCGGTCATTACCGGCGAGAGCGCTCCCGTTATTCGCGAATCCGGCGGCGATCGCAGCGCCGTCACCGGCGGCACCAAGGTCCTCTCGGATCAGATTACGATCCGCATTACCTCTAATCCCGGCGAAACGTTCCTCGATCGAATGATTGCCTTAGTCGAGGGCGCCGAGCGTCAAAAGACACCCAACGAAATCGCTCTGAACATCCTAATCGCGGGATTGACGCTAATTTTCCTGCTCGCCGTAGCTACGCTTCATCCATTCGCTATCTATTCAGTCTCGTCCGCCGGAGCGGGAACGGTCCCCACGATCGCCGTTCTGGTTTCTCTGCTGGTCTGTCTGATCCCGACCACCATCGGTGGATTGCTCTCGGCTATTGGTATTGCCGGCATGGACCGGGTCATGCAGCACAACGTGCTCGCTATGAGCGGTAAGGCTGTCGAAGCTTCCGGTGACGTGAACACGCTGCTTCTAGATAAGACCGGCACAGTTACTCTCGGCAACCGTCAGGCAGTGGAATTTATCGCTTTCCCGGGCGTGACTGACGAAGAACTCGCGGACGCCGCCCAGCTATCAAGTCTCGCCGACGAAACGCCGGAAGGCCGTTCGATTGTCGTTCTGGCCAAAGAAAAATATGGTCTCCGCGGGCGTGAGGTTTCCGAACACGAGGCTTCTTTCATTCCGTTCTCCGCCTACAGCCGTATGAGCGGTGTAGATATCGACGGTCGCGTGCTTCGTAAGGGCGCCAGCAGCGCGATCGAAAAATTTGTAATCGAGTTCGGCGGAACCATTCCTTCCACATTTCGACAAATTTCCGACCGCATCTCTCGCAATGGAGGAACTCCTCTCGCCGTCGCGGATCGAGGGCGCGCGCTCGGCATTATTCACCTGAAAGATATCGTCAAGGGTGGCATGAAAGAGCGCATCGCTCAGCTTCGCGCGATGGGCATCCGTTCGGTCATGATCACTGGAGATAATCCGCTAACCGCGGCCGCCATCGCAAGTGAAGCCGGCGTCGACGATTTTCTTGCGCAAGCAACTCCGGCCGACAAGCTGGAATACATCCGTCGCGAACAGCGCGAAGGTCGGCTCGTCGCCATGACTGGCGACGGCACGAACGATGCGCCTGCACTAGCTCAGGCAGACGTCGGGCTCGCGATGAACACAGGAACAATGGCGGCAAAAGAGGCCGGCAACATGGTCGATCTCGATAGCAACCCGACGAAGCTAATCGAGGTCGTCGCGATCGGCAAGCAGCTCCTGATCACCCGGGGCGCGCTCACCACATTCTCTATCGCCAACGATGTCGCCAAGTATTTCGCCATTATTCCGGCAATGTTCATGGCGAGCTATCCGGCGTTAGCGCGATTCAACATCATGGGACTTCACACGCCGCAAAGCGCCGTGCTGGCCGCTGTCATTTTCAATGCATTGATCATCATCGCTCTCGTGCCTCTTGCCCTTCGAGGTGTGAAATACCGGCCCGTTGGAGCCGCCGCGCTGTTACGGCGCAACGTCTTTATCTATGGAATAGGAGGGATCATTGTTCCATTCCCAGGCATCTGGCTCATCGATCAACTATTAGTGCTGCTGCACCTTGCCTAATCTTTGAGGGACTATTATGCTAAAACAACTCGTTCCAGCGGTCAGAATGACGGTACTGCTCACCGTACTTACTGGCCTCGTCTATCCATCCGTTGTGACAGGCTTGTGCCAATTATTCTTTAGGACTCAAGCCAACGGAAGCCTGATTATGAAAGACGGTCAAGTCATTGGATCCTCGCTGTTGGGACAAAACTTCACCAAGCCCGAGTACTTCCACCCACGCCCGTCCGCCGCTGGAAACGACGGCTATGATCCTACGGCATCGCAAGGATCAAACCTTGGCCCGACCAGCCAGAAGCTGTATGACAGAGTGAAAGCTGCCGCCGCGCAGTTCCGCAAGGAGAACCCGGACTATACGGGCCCGATTCCCGCGGACGCTCTAACAGCCTCCGGCAGCGGGCTCGATCCCGAGATCACTGTCGCCAATGCTGAGATCCAGGCAACACGCGTGGCGAAAGCACGCGGGCTGAGTACGTCGCACGTCGAGCATCTGATTGCCTCTCTGACTCAAGATCGCGATCTCGGCTTTTTAGGGGAGCCGCGCGTGAACGTCCTTAAGCTCAATCTGGAACTCGACAACCAGTTCACGAAACGTTAAAGCAAACGTACTTCATGCTTCGCACATCGAGGAGCTTCTGTCTTCTCAGCTTCGCGATACAGTCAGTAATCTGTCTTGCTCAGCAGCCTCAACAGCCGCAACCGCCTCAGCCATTGCCGACACCCGCGATGACCGGTCCGCTGCAGACAGCCCCGCCCTTCGCCTTCGATGCCGGGCCGTTTGGCAAACTCGATCTCACGGGTGTCATCAGCGGCATAGGCCTGGTGCAAAGCAATCACGTGCCCGGCGATGAGACTGCGCAGGCGGATCTGAGTAACGGTCAGGTATTCGTTCAGAAGACGGAGGGGTGGTGGCAATTTTATCTCCAGGCGGGCGCTTACAATATTCCGATCCTTGGCACGCCGTTCCTCTCCACCGCCGACACGATCAGCGACTTCTGGGGCCCGCTGCCGGTGGCTTTCTTGAAACTGGTTCCGACGAAGGCCGTGTCCATCCTGATCGGCAAGCTCCCCTCGCTCATCGGCGCCGAATCCACCTTCGACTTCCAAAACATGAACATTGAGCGTGGGCTTTTGTGGAACCAGGAGAACTCCGTCGATCGCGGACTACAGGTAAATGGCAGCTTTGGTAAGCTCACCGCCTCATTCAGCTGGAACGACGGCTTCTATTCCAATCGATATAGCTGGCTGACGGGGTCCTTGGCCTATGCCTTCAATGCCGCCAACACGTTGTCATTCGACGCTGGTGGGAACCTGGGACAAACCGCTTTTCGGACTTCGGCTACGCCCGTACAAGACAACGGAAGCATCTATAACTTGATCTACACCTACACGAAAGGGAACTGGATCATCCAGCCGTACTTTCAATTCACCGATGTGCCTACAAACCAGAAGATCGGCATCCTGCAAGGCGCTGCGACGCGGGGCGGGGCACTGTTAGTGAACTACAACTTTCCACACCACCTCTCCCTTGCGGGCAGGGGAGAGTACATTTCGAGCACCGGAACCGCCAGTGAGCACGGTGTCGATTTGCTCTTCGGTCCAGGTAGCGGAGGCTGGTCACTCACCGTGACGCCGACCTTCCAGGACCATGCGTTTTTTGTTCGGGGGGACTTTTCCCTAGTTCAGGCGACGAGGCTCACCCCCGGTAACGGCTTTGGTCAGTCGGGTACGAACCGAAACCAAGCCCGGGGGGTGATTGAAGCAGGATTTATGTTTTGATGTAGCGCGAACGAATTACATCATCAGCTCTGCGGAGCAAAAATAACGTCGCAGCCTGCTCGCCTCAACCGCTTTGCTAAACGCTTTTCACGCGTAAAGCATCCATCGCGGCCGCCAATCACAACGATTGAATGCGGGGAAAGGGCCTCTTTCACGCAATCCCAGACATCTCTGCACAGCCGAATGTAGAACCACTTTGTGAGCACGCCCCGGATGGAAAGCGTCCGGAACTGCTTGAGCCGGCAATCCAAATCGACGGGCGGACAGTCAATGTCGAGCGGATAAGGTGACAATCTGCGTACGAGAATCCGAACGTGTGCTTTGAGCTGCCCTGCGAGTTCCGGTGCGTCTTAAGGCGGCGAGCGTTCCCGATACGGTCGTGAACAAAACCGTAACGCACAACGCATTTGCCTCCTCGATGGTGGAAGATTTCGATGCAGGCGTAAACAGCACAGGCGCGCTTGGTTGTGAGCTGTGCGCCGGGCGATGGTTGATTAAATGCACCCGCCTTCAAGCGTAGAAGGAAATTGTTAAGGAGGGTCTTAGACGCAGCTAAACATAGCCTAAAGACGGATCTGCTTTATTCATCTCTTAACGCACTCAAAGGATCCGTAGTCACCGCTCGTCTGCTGGGCACTGCTGCTGCAACCGCCGCACATAGAAGCACGATCATAACGGCGGCGCAGAGTGACAGCGCATCCAATGGTTCTATCCCGTAAAGCAGGTGCCGCGTTACTCGCAAGACCAAGGCGCAGATGGCGAGCCCTGCTACCAACCCAATCCCCACTGGCCGCAGCGTCCGGGCACAAACGGTCTGCACAATATGGCGCACACGCGCACCGACCGCGATGCGAATCCCGAGCTCCCGAGTCCTGCGCGCGACCGAGTAACTGAGGGCTCCATATAACCCAAGCGTTGACAGTGTCAAAGCAGTTACTGCAAAGAACAGCGAGAGTAGCGCGACGAGCCTCTCCTGCCACATAGAGTTCTGCACTTCCTGCTCGAGGGTCCCGGCCTCCATTATGGGAACGGTCGGGTCAAGACTTCGCAGAACGCTGGTTACCGAACGAATGATCCGCTCTGGTTCGCCGTACGTCCGCACATAGAGCGTCACTGGCTGGCCATCCCTTTCGGTCAGAAGTCCGTACCATGTCGGCGGGCTCGGCTCGCGCATCGATCTGTACTTCGCCATGCCGGCCACACCGACGATAACAGCCCGCGGCGGTTTGGTTCCGTCTGTTCCTAAAACCAGGAACTTGCCGATGGGGTTTTGTCCCGGGAAGAGAAGCTCCGCCAAAGCGCGGTTCACTACAACCGGAGCTGGTTTGTGATCTCGGTCGCTCAATCGGAGATCCCGGCCCGCGAGCAACGGAGTTCCCGTCGCCTCGAAGTAGCCAGGCGACACATAATTGACGCTCGTATTTAGATAAGTGGTGCGCGGCAGAACCACTCCCTGCGGTGCCACGGTCGCCTTGAGACCGGCGCCTCGCATCAGCCCGCGTCCGCTATAGGCAACCGCACGTACGCCAGGCAGTGCGCGAACCATCTCTTCCAATCGCCGCATCAATGTAGCGGTTTGTGTGTCCGAATAGCCGGCATGACTCGTATCGACCGTGAAGCCGATAATGTGCGCCCGATCGAAACCCGGATTCAAATGCTCCAGGTTCCAGAACGTGCGCAGCATCAGTCCCGCTGCCGCCATCAATACGATGCTGAGCGTCACCTGCACCCCGATCAACCCGATACCCGGAATGTGCATCGTCCCTCGGCCTCTGTTTCCCTTCAACTCGGAATTGAGATCAGGGCGCGTGCGCAGAAAGCCGGGAACTAGGCCGAAGATTAAGACGCATACTGCGCAAAGCGCGGTCGCAAACAGCAGAACTCGTTCGTCCGGCGCGACGTTCACAATGCGCGGGCTCACGTATTGCGCCATATCCCTCGCCGCTGGCAAGAGCAGCACCAGAAAGGGTGACAACAGATCTGCTATGGCGATCCCCAGCAAGGCGCCAGGTACAGCCAGCAATATGTTCTCGGCCAGCGCTTGCCGCAGAATCCGCCAGCGGCTGGCTCCTAGCGAGAGCCGTAACGCCATCTCTCTTCGGCGCTCCTCGGATTTCGCTAAAAGCAGTCCCGCGATATTGGCACAAACGCCCCCAAAAAGGAACGCAACTGCGCCCAGCAAAAGCTTCAGCGCGAGACCGAACTGCGCTCGCAAGTGGGAAACACCTTGCCCCACTGGCTCGAGCGCCATCCAGCTCGACTTGAGTTCCCGAAGCCATTCATCGATCATTTGCTTCGATTCAGGCTGTTGCCGTCGTGCGTTCAATTCTGCTACCTCGCGCCGATCCACCTCCCGCGAGTCCGCCTCAATAGCTTTCGCTGCCGCGCGGGGCGGGACGCCCGGCCGTAATCGCACGAGCAATTCGAACCCAAGCCCGGAAGCGCCACGCGAAACCTCCACGACATCCGTCACTCCATGGCCGGTCAGGATTCGCGCTGCCGAAATCGGCATTCGGAGATCCGGCGCCCTCTCGATATCAATGCTGTGGAATTCTCGCCGCAACACGCCTACGATCAGAAACGGAAACTTCTTCAAGCGCAGTCTGCGACCAATTACTGCTGGATCGCGATCGAACTGGGATTCCCAGAACTGGTAGCTTAAAACGACCGCGATATCCGATGTCGCCCTTGCGTCTGCTTCTGTAAGCACGCGGCCTAAGAAGGCACGCACTCCAAGGCTTGAAAAATAGTTTGGCGATACGATCTGGGGCATAACCAGGCGCACGGCCCTCGATTCGCCCAGGGGAACCAAGTTTCCTTCGTCAAATACCTCCTCGCCTATAACATCGGAGAACAGATCACTTCGGGCACGCAGCGAATCGTACTGCCGGTAGCTGAACGACGTATCCGGGGATACCTGCTGCGGATAATTCCTCTCAAGGAGATATAAATTTTGCGGATCTTGCACTGGCAGGGGTTTCAGCAGCAACGTGTTGACGAAGCTGAATATCAACGTCGTTGAGCCGATCCCAATCGCTACCAGCAGCATGACTATGGCGCTAAACAGTTTCCTTTGCCGCGTCTGGCGAAAACCGTATTCAATATCGCGCCACATGCGCTCTCGTCCCGGTTACAGTTTAAGGATAGGAGAAATATCCGACATGAGCGAGATAACCTCAACCGCTACCCTGGACGCGGAGAGCCGCTCGGGGCTTCGCGGCACCTATCAAGCGAAGGCGTACGCGGCCCAGAGCGAAATATCGGGCTTGGCACGCACTTCGATACATCGCCGTAACCCGCAGCCTCAGGACATACAGCTTGAGATTCTCTACTGTGGAGTCTGCCACTCCGATTTGCACCAGGTAAGAAATGAATGGAAAAGTGTAGTGCCCACTGTTTATCCGTGCGTTCCCGGCCATGAAATTGTGGGTCGCGTGGTGAAGACCGGAAGCGCTGTTAAGAAGTTCAAGGAGGGTGATCTTGGCGCGGTTGGCTGCATGGTGGGCTCTTGCGGCGTTTGCGCCAACTGCCGGGAAGGACTCGAGCAGTACTGCGAAAAATTTCCAATCCTCACCTACAACGGCGAAGACACGGTTCTCGGAGGTGTAACCTACGGCGGCTACTCGGAAAGCATAGTGGTGGATGAAGCGTTCGCGTTGCGAGTGTCTGATAGGCTTGATCCCGCTGCTACCGCTCCGTTGCTGTGCGCGGGCATTACCACATATTCTCCGCTGCGCCATTGGAATGTGCGGAAGCGACAGAAGCTGGGCGTGGTGGGGCTCGGCGGTCTGGGACATATGGCTTTGAAGTTCGGCAATGCTTTCGGAGCGCACGTTGTGCTGTTTACGACCTCGCCGAGCAAAACCGCGGATGCACTGCGCCTCGGCGCGCATGAAGTCGTGCTGTCAAAGAATGAAGCGGAGATGCAGAAGCACGTTGGCAGCTTCGACTTCATCCTAGACGCGGTCTCGGCCGACCACGACGTGAGCGCATACCTGAACCTTCTCAAACGGGATGGAACGCTAACACTCGTGGGCTTGCCTTCCAATCCCATACCTGTTCCGGCCTTTGGACTGATCATGGGCAGGAAGCAACTGTCAGGCTCCGCGATCGGCGGGATTCTGGAAACGCAGGAGATGCTGGATTTTTGCGCAGATAATGGCATTACCTGCGACATAGAGTTGATTCGCATCCAGCAAATCAATGAAGCCTACAATCGACTGGTCAGAGGCGACGTGAGGTACCGGTTCGTCATCGACATGGTTTCTCTGAAGTAAACAGAGGGGCTAAACTACAGCGGCTTCCGCGCTTCAATTATTTCGTCTGCGTCGCCCCGCCGTACTTGGTGAGCGCGTCGAGGAAACCTGTGGCCGCGGCTGGCGGCTGCACCTTCCCGGTCAGGATATCTTTGTTGTCTTCTTTTTTTCCGTAGAGTGCCTGATTCACGTCGGTATCGGGACGCAGGGTACCGCTTTGAAGCGACAGTCCTCCGAATACACCTTGAGATCGCGACCACGACAAAATATCGGCGCGCATGGTAGCGTCAGTTTGAGCGGTGGCATCGCGGCCCACCGGTCCGGCCGCTCCTGACGCCTCGGCGCCTAAAGTGAACTTGCTGGCAAGCAGACCCTTCTGCCCCTTTTCGCTCATCACCAGCATCACGATGTCAGTTGTGGAGGCGCCAATCTGCAGACCAAATCCGCCCCCTTCGACGCGCATGGCTCCAGGAGCCGTCCAACCTCCGCTAGGGTTCCTGCACGACGCAAATCCGCGGCCGTATTTCGCCGAGAATACAAACCCGCCTTTCTTCATGCTTGGAATCACTACCACGCAAAAAGCCTTTTGAAAGAGACTGCTCGGAATCGATTTATCTCCGGCGTTCATTAGTTCGTTCAGGGCGCTTGTACATTCGTTCAGCCGTTGCGTGTCCGATTCGGCGGCACAAAGAAAAAGCGGTACAACCAACAACGGAATCATCAGAAGCCTGGCCAGCATAGATACATTCTTCCTCCGGTCCTGAGATGCGATCTCGGCAAGGACGTTTCCTTTTTGACATTCGGCTGTATTCCTCCCTGCCACGATCGCTATTCGACGGAGACTACCGGGTGATGGCCAATGCCGGCAGCCCAGCTCCCCAGACCGGAGTTGTAACGGCTACCTTCTCGAAGCTAGATACGAGCACTTTGCCCCGGGTTTCGCCTCCTTCACGGTCGGCAGCGATAGAGACGCGTCGTGACTCCCTAAACTGTCCCAAACCTCGGTCACCCATAGCACGTTTTCGTCCGCAGAGTCGTTGGCCACAACGTAGCCGAAACACCCGGGCATATCAGCCGCGCTGCCTCTCAAGACGTCGATCATTTCGTCGCGCTTACCCGGATGAACCGTTATCCTCGCAATGAGTCCATACATGCCACTCGCCTCCTGTGAACCCGCTAAAACGGGAGTGACCGTAATCGCACCCAGGTATTCCAGGAATCTTCGCCGGTCCATTTGCAATGTCGGGGTTAGCATGTAGCTTCGGGCCCACAGTGAGCTAAACTGCCTTTGCTTCTAATAAGCGCCGAGCCAATGGACCCCGCAACCTGTACCGAATTCCCTCGCCTTGATGCAATCACCAGCGATTGAAAGGTTTCTTACGGTCATATTGCTTTCGCTTCCTGGCGCGGGCCACGGTAATTGCGCCTCAACCGTCGCCCAGGACGTGCAGGCGTTGCGGAGCATGACAACGTGGCAGATCTCAGAGCCAACCTGGCAAGAGGCGCCCGCTCAAGCTTGCGGGATCGGAAATCTTCCGGGCTACAAACGATATCGCATGGACCACGGCGTTTCTCCGAAGCTGAGCGATAAGCGAGCAACTTCTCAGACGGCAGCGTTCGACCATAGGGTGGTTGCATTCCTGGAATCTCGCGGCTGGTCGCGCATGGACATCGGACCGAACGACGGCGGAATCCCCAATTTGAAACGATGCTACAAAAAGCAGGACGCCGTCGTGCAGATTTATGAAACAACCGCACGGTGCACCATGAATACGCCCTGCAGGGCGTACGACGGATTTGCCGTAAGTTTCTATCTGCCACAGGCCAAATAGAGCCGGAGGATCCGCTGGGTCGGAATTAGCGTCATGCCCGTCACCCTCTCGTTGTCCGAGGCGCGCCGCCTCGCCATCGCTTCACAGGGATTCCACACGAGACCTTCGAATCCCTCGATAGCGCACGTCCGCAAGCTGGCGGCACGTCTGCATGCATTCCAGATCGATTCAGTGAACGTACTTGTCCGCGCCCATTACGTTCCGGCATTCGCGCGTCTCGGTCGTTATCGGATCGAGGCGCTCGACTCCCTGGCGTACGATAAGCGCGAGCTCTTCGAATACTGGGGACACGAGGCGTGCCTGATGCCGATCTCGCTGTATCCACTCGTGCGGTATCGCATGCACAAGCACAGGGATCGAACCCAGGAGTACATGCGGTCCGAGGAGGGCGGCTACATGGCAAAGGTTTACGCCGAAGTCGCCGAGCGGGGACCCATTACTGCCGGTGAGCTGTCGAATCCTGGCGAACGCTCTGGCGGCTGGTGGAGCTGGTGGGGGTCGGGCAACGGGAAGGCAACATTGGAACATCTGTACGACTGCGGGCTTGTCGCCATCGCTGGCCGTCGCGGCTTCGAGCGCCTTTACGACATCACGGAGCGGGTCATTCCTCGGGCCGCGCTCGATGCACCAGTACCGCTGCGCGAGGAAGCAATGAAGAGATTGATCTGCCTCGCGGCCACGGCTTGTGGCATCGGTACGTTCCGTGACATCACCGGTTACTTCAACATCGACGGCTGGCGCGATCGAATGCCGGCAGGGCCGCGGTGGACGTGGCCGAAGACTCGGGGCGGCCGGCGCGCTGTGCCGATTGTGAAGCGGCTCGTGTCGGAACTCGTCGAGGAAAAGCGCCTCGTACCGGCACACGTCGAGGGCTGGAAGGACCCGGCTTATCTGCACCCGCGGGCGCGCATCCCGCGGAGCGTCGAGGCGCGCGGACTTGTCACGCCGTTCGATTCGCTCGTTTGGGAGCGTAGTCGCATTGAGCGGCTTTTTGGGATGAAGTACACGATCGAGATGTACGTGCCGCCGCCCAAACGGGTTTACGGCTATTATGTGTGTCCCTTTCTGCTCGGCGATACCCTTGTTGCTCGCTGCGACCTTAAGGCCGACCGTGCGCGCAAGACCCTAATGGTTCAGAGCGCGTTCCTGGAGCCCGGACAGAATGCGCGCCGCGTGGTCTTGGACCTGCTAGACGAGCTCCGGAGCATGCAGGCGTGGCTCGAACTCGATCGCATCGAGGTGAGCGAGCGCGGTGATCTCGCCGCGATACTGCGTAGGAGTATGAGGTGCCGCGGCTGAACCCGCAAACCCAAGCAATTTACGCATCTAAAGCGCGGACGATGAAACAGAAACCGCACAGCTCGGCGGTCTAGAATCGCAGCAGCGCCTACGCTTCTTTAGAGAGTACGGATGAGCTCCTCTCGAGACACTCCTTTATGCTGTGTAATTGCCCGCAAAATGGAATTGAGTGTGCCAATTCGGATCGGATTGTGGGAGGGGACGGCTATTCGCTGATGGCTGGGCTCGCTCGTTTCGAGAACTATGTGACTGCCGACCTGATGGACCTTGATATATTGCCATTCCCGACAGAGGACACTTACAAGATGTTGCCCTGAGATGTCCCGAGGGATTCTCATGCAACCGACATTACTTCGTCGCGAACAAGATGCAGACGAACGGTCCTCGGTGCGGTTCTGTCGAAATAGAATGCATTCACAGCTTCACGAACGTTGCGGCGAAGCTCGTCCCAAGAATCCCCTTCGGTGAAAATGTTCTCGGTGAGGCATTCGGCACAAAAACCGCCGTCTGGCTCCTGCAGTACTTCAAAAACGAGTTCCTCCATAACTACCCCATAATAGCGGCACTCACACCCTTGTGCAGCCCTCCGGCAATCGACCCGGCGTATTAGCACCACGGGCCAGGACCGGCCATTCTGGCGATTCCTGCACCTGTATACGAATCCCCAGTTCCGTAGCGTCGATTTCTGGTTCTGAAGATTCGCCCACATAGATAAAAGAACGTTCGATCGAAGCGGAATGAAACGGCGCATAGGAACGACTGAACGGTAGCTTTACAAAGAATCGTCAATTCTCTTCACGCATGATGGTGACCGGGTTCGCCATCACCGCGCGTCGCGCGGGAAGCACACTCGCAATTACTACCGCTAGCGCTAACACGAGCGGTGCGGCAAGCCATACCCACAGCGCTGGCAAACGGTTGCCTGGTATCAGTGGCGCCAACAACCGCGATAACGCCAACGATCCCAATGTGCCTAGAAGAGCACCCGTTGCGGCAAGTCGGCCTCCTTCCCTCAACACCTGATAGACAACGTGCCAGCGCTGAGCTCCGAGAGCGACACGGATTGACAGCTCGCGACGGCGCTGTCGTGCGGCATCATTCAACGTGCCGAATAGGCCGAGAATACTGAGCATGAGCGCTGTTGTGGCGGACGCGCCAATGATGACAGTCGCAATACGCAAGGGCGCCAGCGCCGTGTGACTTAGGTGCGCAGCAAGCGTTTGTATGGCGACAGGAGCTGGACCATGTCCCGGCACAGATTCAATCCTGCGGCGGAGGTCCAAAAGCACAGCGTCCTTTACCTGTCGAGCGCGGGCAATCAGCGTCATGCGTGGAAGACAGTCCTGCCGCATTGGGAAATAGATTGCGGGTTCTGGGTGCCGCTGGAAGCTCCCGAATGCTCTTGAGCGCACGACGCCAACGATTGGCGTTCGAACGCCCCGATCGTCGATCACAGCGGCTCCAACCGCGTTGCCATTGAAGTAGAGCTCGGCGGCCTCGCGATTGATTACGGCAGCACGGCACTCGCCGGAGATCGGATGCTCACCGAACCACCGGCCTGCAATCAGTGATAGCCCCATCATGTCGAAATAGCTCTGCGACACGACATTCGCGTCTAGCTCAACGCGGGCCAGTTCTGACGGGATAGCAGCCCGAAAACGCGCAGTAGCAACTCGGTCGAGTGGTAGCCGGATCTGGTCGGTGTGGTTGTAGTAAATGGTCGGATGGCTGGCAGTGTGGGACTTATCCGCGACCACGCCGATAATTTCGACCGGCGGACCTGTATATTCTTGAATAGTCCGGCCAACCGTCTGTCTACCGAACAGTTCTGCGGCTGCTTGCTCATTAGCAATTGCCACTCTACATGTTTGATCTTCAAAGCCGAAAAGGCGTCCGTCCCTCGGCGGCAGTTGAAACAGTCTAAGCGAGTCGGCAGTGAACGCCGCAATGTTCAAGGTGACGTCGCGGAGCGGCAAATGCGGCGGGTCGATACGAAAGGATTGCCAGATTGGTTGACTACCCGGGAGCTGCCCGGCCCACGCCATTCCTGAGATACCGGCCATTGACTCAGCCGCCTGCTGCACTTGTCGGAAGTAGGTGATACCGCTATCGGGACTGGGTTGCTTTTGAACAGTTATGAGAATCGGGTCGCCAGCTCGACCGCTGGTACTCGTTTGTAGTGCGACGCGAAGACTATCGAGGAGGAGGACCGTGGAGACCAGGAGCACGCAGCAGCTCGTCATCTGAGCTATCGCCAAACTCGCGCGCAGCCGAACCATGGCTTTTGACGGTCCGGCACTTTCTTGCCGAAGCACGCTCTCGGGCCGGTTGCTTGGACTTGCAAGGGCCGGCACAAGCCCGCAGAGGATCGTGATTCCGACACAAGTGGCCGCAGCCGTAACGATACTTAACAGGCCAGGCGCGAAGACCAGGCGCTCGGCATCTTCCTCGAAAAGCAGTACCGGGATAACATGAACCGTCCAGGTGGCTAGCAATATGCCAAAGGCTCCGCCTGCAATAGAAATGGCGATGCTGTCCCATAGCAGTTCCCCAGCGAGCTGAGCGCGGCTAGCGCCGAGCGCGACGCGAACAGAAGTCTCGTGCGAGCGGGCGAAACCCCGTCCAAGCAGGAACGAGATGACATTTGCGCATGCGATGAAAAACACGGCGCCTGCAGCCAGGCGAAATAGTGTGCCAATGCGCGACATGCCTCCCGCCATCTCCGGTGTCATCCCCGAGTAGGGAAGCACGGCTAACGGTTCGGAAACCTCAATGGGCCGAACTGAGTTTTGGGCTTCCGAAATCGAAATGCCACGACGTAGTCGCGCGAGAACCCAGACGTTTCGAGTGTGACGATCGGCCTCGTGCAGGCTTTTCTCTTCTAACGGAACCCAGATATCGACGGCGCGGTCGCGGTATAGCCCCTCCAGCCAGCTCGGCGCAAATCCGCTCACACGCGTGTTGACGCGGTCGATGCGAATCTGCTGGCCGCGAACGTCGGCCTTTCCGCCGAATTCGCTCTGCCAAATTCGATAGCTAACAAAACCTCCTTTTCCCGTCGAGAGACTGAGCGCGCGGGCGAGCTTGGGCGTTAGGGCGGCTACCGATAGGACAGCGGATTGGTCAGCAATCATCACATTTACTGGCGAGACGCGGGCCGCGCCAATCCATTCGAACGCATTTGGGTTATGTTTAAGCCGCAAATACTCTTCGTACGAGACCGGGCCTGCTTCACCGTGCGAGTCCCGCTCAAATATCGACACCATTCTGGAGGCGCTTCCGAGCGAAGAGTGCGGTTCAGTCAATCCGCGCGCGAACCCGTAAATGGAAACATTGCTGCCAATGCCGAGCGCGATTGTGGACAACAGCGCCAGCGTCACGCCGGGAGTTCGGATGTATTTTCTCGCCGAATATCGGATCTCCGAGAGCACGCCAGGCAATATCGTCTACTTTGCAAATACTTTGCCGAGCTAGCCGAGATTTTTCCTCGTGTTTGCTCGATCTTCTAGAGAACCACGCGTTCGATTCCGTGCCGGGACGTTCAGATCCGGACACTCGCCACTTGAGGATGGTTCGATCCTGTGCCGAGTGGCGGAACTCTTATCCCGAATACTGCACTGCCGACGCGGTCGTGAGTCCCAATGATGGCGGAGTTGATCAAAGGACTCTTGAGCCCAAGCTGCAGATAAAAGTAGAACTAAAACGCAACCGAACGTTTTCATCCTGACCTCAGAGATAGGAAGTTACCATAAATAGTTCTGAGCCCCCACAACATAAACCCCCTATCCTGTTTTGGCGTGCTATACTCAGTCGTGCGGACGCGGATTCTCGGCGTAATTCCCGCCCGGTTTGCCTCCTCTCGATTTCCCGGTAAAGCTCTCGCCTCACTCGCGGGTAAGCCCATGGTCCAGCATGTCTGGGAGCGTGCGCGGCAATCGCGCTATCTGGACGAGGTGGTCGTTGCCACAGACGATGAGCGCATAGCCGCCGCCGTACACCACTTTGGCGGCCGGGTTCGGATGACGCAGCCCGATCATCCAACCGGTACGGACCGTCTAGCTGAAGTAGCCTCCGCTGAAAACGCCGCAATCTACGTCAACATCCAAGGCGACGAGCCGCTCATCGATCCAGACGCGGTCGACGCCGCAATTCTTTCGGTTCATGGCGACGAGAACGTGTCAATGGGCACGCTCAAGAAACGTATCGTCGATCCTACTGACATCGTAAACACGAATGTCGTAAAAGTAGTGACCAATCTCTTGAACGATGCTATTTATTTCTCCCGCTGCCCGATCCCATACGAGCGTGACGGCCGCGGCTCGCCGATTTACTTCAAGCATGTGGGCCTATACGTCTACCGCCGCGAATTTCTTCTACACTATCCGGATCTATCCGTCGGTCCGTTAGAACAGGCGGAAAGGTTGGAGCAGTTGCGAGCGCTGGAGAATGGCTATCGTATTCGCGTCGTTGATACGGAATACGAATCGCTCGGCGTGGACACGCCCGAGGATCTGGATCGGGTGCAACAACTGTTCGCAATAACCGCGCACCAGACCGAGTTCGTGGAACGGTGTGCGTCAGCAAACGGAGGTGACAGGCGCAGTTCCAATGACGGCTAAAGGAGGAGAAAACTCGTTTCGGGGGGCTAATGGCTAAGTACATCTTTGTTACGGGTGGAGTTGTTTCTTCATTAGGGAAGGGAATTGCAGCGGCGTCGATCGGCTGCCTTCTGGAAAGCCGCGGTCTGCGTGTCACGCTTCAAAAATTCGACCCATATCTCAACATCGATCCTGGCACCATGAGCCCGTTTCAGCACGGGGAGGTTTTCGTAACTGATGACGGTGCGGAAACGGATTTGGATCTCGGCCACTACGAGCGGTTCACTCACGCTCCTCTGACCCAGAGCAATAACCTTACCTCTGGGCGCATTTACGAAAACATCATCGCCCGCGAGCGGCGTGGCGACTATCTCGGCAAAACCGTTCAGGTGATTCCTCATGTCACCAACGAAATAAAGGCCGCTTGCCGCAAAGTCGCCGAAGGCATGGACGTCGCCATTGTCGAGATCGGTGGAACGGTCGGCGATATTGAATCGTTGCCGTTCATCGAGGCCATTCGCCAAATGCGACACGAAGAGGGCCGCGAGAACACTCTGTTTGTGCATCTGACGCTGGTCCCCTGGATCGCCGCAGCGCAGGAGTTAAAGACCAAACCAACTCAGCACAGCGTAAAGGAACTGCGAGCTATCGGTATTCAGCCCGACATCCTCCTATGCCGGTCGGAGCGCCAGCTCCCCGATGAAGTGAAGGAGAAGATCGCGCTTTTCTGTGACGTCGACGTAAGCGGCGTAGTCACCGCGAAAGATGTGCATTCAGTCTACGAAATCCCGATCGTATTCGCCGACCAGGGCGTGGATGAAACCCTGCTTCGCCTTTTGCACTTGAACGCCGAACCGCGGAACTTATCGCACTGGAAGAAGATGCTCGAGCGGATGAATAATCCCGCTCGCGAGGTCAACATCGGTCTGGTGGGCAAGTACGTCGAGTACGAGGATTCCTATAAGAGCCTCAAAGAGGCACTACTGCACGCCGGCATCGCGCACCAGGCGCGTGTGAAGATCGAATGGATTGAATCCGAGCAAATGGAGTGGCCCGACTGCCGCAACTACTTGCGCCGGTTCGATGGAATTCTTGTCCCGGGAGGGTTCGGCAAACGTGGTGTCGCGGGCATGCTCAATGCAATTCGTTGCGCTCGCCAGGACCGCATTCCGTATTTCGGTATCTGCCTCGGCATGCAGACGATGGTGATCGAATTCGCGCGGAATGTCTGCGGATTGGCTGACGCCGACTCCACGGAAATGAATCCAGCCGCGATGCATCGGGTCATATACAAATTGCGAGAGTTGAAGGGCATCGATGAGCTAGGCGGGACCATGCGGCTGGGAGCGTACGTTTGCCAGCTTGCCGAAGGCAGCTTTGCCGAGCAAGCCTACGGTACAACAGAGATCAGCGAGAGGCACCGGCACCGCTACGAGTTCAATCGGGAATACGAACAGATCCTGACTAAACACGGCCTGCGCTTGACCGGGCAGACACCCGACCGCGTTTACGTCGAGATCTGCGAGTATCCGGATCATCCGTGGTTCCTCGGCTGTCAGTTTCATCCGGAGTTCAAATCAAAGCCGCTCGAACCGCATCCGCTTTTCACTGCCTTCCTCGGTGCAGCGCTCGAGTATCGCGAATCGAAATTGCGAGCCGCTGAGCCGCAGGTTCATATCGCTTCTGAGCGCGAGTTCTCGCACGCGCAATGAGCGTGACGGTTGTTGCCGGCGAGAGCGCCTCTCAAGTTGCGTTCTCGAACGACTCACCGCTCGCGCTGATCGCAGGCCCTTGCGTCATAGAGAGCGAAGAGCATGTCTTGCGAATGGCGAATGCGATCCGGGACCTCATAGGCGGGTATGTCTTCAAAGCCTCTTTCGATAAGGCAAACCGCAGCAGCGTGAGTTCCTACCGCGGCCCTGGCCTTCGAGAAGGATTGCGAATTCTCGCCCGGGTCCGTGCGCTTGGCATCCCCATCCTTACTGACATCCATGAACCACAGCACGCGGCGATTGCCGCCGAGGCCGTCGACATTCTTCAAATTCCTGCCTTCCTGTGCCGCCAGACGGATCTCTTGCTCGAAGCCGGGAAAACCGGCCGTGTCGTGAACATCAAAAAGGGCCAGTTCGTTTCTCCGGCGGATTTCGCTAACGCCGCCGAAAAGGTTGCAAGTACCGGGAACCATCAGATCCTGCTCACTGAACGCGGCAGTTCATTCGGCTACAACAATCTGGTCGTCGATATGCGCAGTCTGCCGATCATGGCTGCCACCGGCTACCCGGTCATCTTTGATGCCACCCACAGCGTCCAGTTGCCGGGTGCGGGGCGAACCGCCTCTGGTGGACAACCGCAGTTCATCGAACCTCTGGCGCGGGCGGCGACGGGAGCAGGCATCGCGGCCATCTTTGTCGAGGTACACGATCACCCCGAGTGGGCCCTTTCCGATGGAGCGAACGCCCTTCAACTCGATCGGTTGGGTCCTTTCTGGCGACGCCTGACCGCCATCGATAAGCTCGTCAAGAGTTTCCCGACCCGTGACTTTCCTTCAGCTTGAGACAACGATCCGTCGATCCCGAACGTCGTATCATGTGAATCGTATGTTGTCTAGCCTGCGCCGGCGCCGGCGCAATCAGTCCGGCTTTTCATTGATCGAGCTTCTGATCGTTATCGCGATCATCCTGATTATTCTTTCCATTGCCTTACCGCAAATGAGCAAGTCGCGAATGAATGCTCAGGAAATGGCTGCCGTCGCGGAGATCCGCACCATCAATCAGGCGCAAGTGCAATATCAATCCCAGTTCGGCCAATTCGCCACTTCCCTCCCACAGCTCGGGCCGCCCTCGGCCGCTGGATCTGCGGAAGGACCACAGGCTGCCGGTCTCATTCCGGCAAAGCTCTCTAGCGGAACCGACCACGGTTACATATTCACGGTCAATCAGAGCGCCGGCGGCTATGAAGTCACGGCCGTTCCGCAGCAATTCGGCAGCACGGGGCGCCGGACCTTCTACTCGGACCAGACCGCGATTATCCGGCAAAACTGGACCCAGGACCCCGCGACAGTGAACAGCGCGGAGTTGCGATAGCATTGCCTTTGAGGTCCCTCGGCCTTTTCTGCTGCGCGCTTGTTCTTTCCGCCACTCCTCAGGTCAGCGAGCAACCCACCGCAGCCGACATCTCCGGGGAACTGGCCCACGTCACGCTCGATCCGCAGCAGGCATATTACGTTCGTAATCTGCAGCTTGCTCGGGGAGATATTAAGCTTTACATTACAGAAGGAGTATTCGCCTTCGCACGAGCTGTGGAAGGGCATCGCCTAGCCGCCATATTCACTACCGCCTTCTCAGATGCTGGAGACGCCGAACTTCTGCTCCTACCGCCCGACCGCAGTGAGCGCGCCTCGCTCGCTGCCTTTGCCAAGACTCCGAACCTCGACGAGCATTTCCGCTCGGCTGTGTTTCTGTTCTCCGATGCCACAGAAAAGGAGCTATTGAGCCAGATCGACGCGGAGGCGGTTCGGCCTGCCTCCGATGTTGCGACCCGGCTTGCCCAGGCCGCCGACCCGATTTTCCAAAGTTCAGCTACGGGTCTTGAAACCCGGCTCGTTCAATCGGTGCTGGATGCGCATACGCCGGAGCAGGGATTTTTTTTCGCTGCAATCGCCGGTTCGCGCCTTGGACCATTCGACGTCATGTATGAGCCCGATCGATTCGAGCCCGTAACCGTTGGTACGGTTGTCTCGAATGCGGGCAGCCCGCCCCTGTTTCAGCTTTGGTCCAGCTTCCGGCCGCGCCACGCGTCTCCGTTCGTCGCCCCTCGCGCGAGGTTGAGCGATTACCAGATCGATGTCACCATAAGTCCGGATTTATCGCTTTCGGCTCAGGTAGCTTTTCACCTGGCTGCCGACGCGAGCGAGGGCCGGACCCTACTCTTTCAACTTTCGGATCGTCTGCAAGTGGAATCGGCGACGGTCGATGGTGAGCCGGCTGAGGTGTTCCAGCGCAAATCCATGCAGGCGCAAGCAGCGAACGGTGGCGATTTTCTGCTTATCTGCCCCCATCCCATGAGCGCAGGCAGCCAGCACACGGTTGCCATTCGCTATGGCGGTTCAGTCATTCGGAAGAGCGAGCACGGATATTTCGTAGATGACCGCACCGATTGGTACCCGGTCAGCGGGCCCACGCTCACGAATTTCGACCTGACGTTCCACTGTCCCGAGCAGTTGCATGTGGTCTCAACGGGCGAAGTCGTGAGCGATCAGGTAGCGAATGGAATCCGTACCGTCCATAGCAAGACTGAAGTCCCGGAGCCTCTTGCCGGATTCAACCTCGGCGACTATGTCACCGCCACCGTCAAAAAGGACGGCTACCAGATCGACTGTTTTTCGGAAAGGTCCATGGCCTCCGTGCTCGATCCGAATCTGCCCAGCGCAACTGCGGACATTTTAAAGGAATACACCCAGTGGTGGTCGCCTCTGCCAATCCACGATCTCGCCGTCTCGCCTATAGACGGCTACTTCGGCCAGGGTTTCCCAGGCCTGATCTACCTCTCTACGGTCTCCTATGTGCGCCAGGAGGATCGCCCCAAGCAAGTTCGAGGCGAGTTATTCAATAGCTTCTTTTCCGACTTGCTGCTGCCGCACGAGATTGCTCATCAGTGGTGGGGCAACCTTGTTCGGGAAGCTAACTACCGGACTGCCTGGTTGACGGAAGCAATGGCCAGCGATTCCGCCATCGAATACCTGAGAAACATAAAAGGCGATGATGCGGTAGACGCCGTGCTGCGCCGGTATCGCGATGAGCTCTGCAACCAGCTAAATGGGCAGCCGCTAGACTCTGCCGGCCCAATTGATTTCGGTCCGCGTCTCCTCGATACCGCCGGTTTTAGTGCCTGGCACATTATCACCTACGAAAAGGGCGCCTGGATTTTGCAAATGCTCCGAGCCCGGCTCGGCAGCGAAAAGTTCCGCAAGCTGCAACGGCTGATGCTGAAGGAGTTTGCTAATCTACCCATTACCAACGAAGACATTCGCCGCCTGGCTAGCCAATGCGTCGCGCCCGGCGATCCCGATCCTTCCTTATCATCCTTTTTCGATACGTGGATCTACGGAACAGGCCTCCCCAAACTGGCGCTCCACCGTTCGAACCGGCACTACGATCTCGAAATCTCGAATGTCGATGAGGACTTCACGGTCGACGTCCCGATTTCCTGTATCTCGCAATCTGGCCGGAGAAGGACGCAGTGGATCCGAGGCATCGCCGGCTCAAACCCCGTGAAACTCACGCCCGATACGAAATCCTGCGAGCTGCCGCCCGAGAACTCGTTTCTCTATATACGATAGGCCGCGCCAATTGTCTCGGACGCCGCATGGCGCAACACTAAGTGTCAGGTGGCCTATGACTGTTTCCGCGATCGCGAAACTCGTGGGCCGCAGAAAGACTCTCGGAAAAGAGGTTGAGACTTCGTCGGACCTCGAACACGTCACGCGGGCAGGTCTGCCTGTCAATATCGTAAACGTCGTGGCCGACGAACTGGACACCCAACGGCGGACCGTGGCAAAGCTAATTGGCATCTCGGAACGCGCTCTCAGCCGGCGGGTGAACGGCAACACACGCCTCACCCCGAGGAAATTACAATCGTCTGTCGCTTTGGTGTCCCGTCGGCAGTGATTGACGGCGAATCCAAGATCCTGCGCAATCGTGCCTATCCCCGCTTCCGCGAAATCGAGATCGCGCCGGCCAAACGTTTCATTACGATGAACGGATGTTCCGCTGATGTGCCATTCGCGTCTTATTGGTCGTATTCCGGGATGCCAGGTCTGTCGTCTTCTTCTTGGAGGGTCAGAGCTGGTGTCCGCGCTATCGAGATCTTTATCGCGAGCGTTCTCGGCGCGCGAATTGCACCACAATTTTGGCGTGCGTCTCAGCAGATGCCAGAGCAGCGGAGGCTTCGGTCACGCCATCGGGAGGAACGTCGGACGACTGTGTTTCATAGCATCGAAAACCTTGATCGCGTCGGAACAATGC
>JAFATG010000371.1 GCA_019244055.1 Acidobacteriaceae bacterium
TCTATATCGCCCTCCAACAGCGGTACCCACTCGGCAGTCATTCTTTCGCTGTGCGGCTGGTGCACGAATGAAAAATCCTTGATATGCAGCTTCACAATCCGCTTACCGAGAGTGCGAATCCAATCAGCCGGGTAGCCGTATAATTGCACATTTCCGACATCAAAGTAAGCCCTTACCCAAGGCGTCTGGAATTGGTCGATATAGGTCGCGAACTCTAACGGGCTGAGTAAAAACTTATTCCAGACTTCTTCAATGGCAATAATCACCTTCAGTTCCTCCGCCAATGGTAGAAGTTTGCGGATGCTGATCTGCGAGCGCGAGTATGCATCTCGATAAGATGTCTCCGCGTTTACCACAGCAGGCACGATTAGTACGGTGTCGGCTCCCCAGAAATGCGCGTTGCGTAAGGAAGTACGCGCTCCCTCGAGACTCTTGTCTACAACAGCCGGATCAGAAGACGACAGTGGATATTTCCAGTGATCCATGTTCATTACGGAGTGAATTTTGATTCCGGCCTTCCCGGCTGCCCGTTTCATTGCGTCCGCCTGCGATTGGTCGGACGTGGTCGGGCACTCGATTCTTTCGAACCCGGCATCACGCGCCATCTGAAATCGTTGCGGTATGCTCGCGCTGTCGGGCAGCATGCTGTATTCCACTGCCTTATGGATGGGCAAGCTGTCTTCAGCAAGGGCAGGGGTTGCCAGCAGAACAGCAGTTTCCATAAATGATCGACGTGTCATGAAATTCTACTTAATAGCTTGCCTGGGTTCTCGCGTCCTACTATCGTTCGATATTACGCTAAAGGAAAGACAAGAGAGTCTCTCAATGGAAAAACAACAGACATCCTCTAATCGCCGCGACTTCATGAAAATGGCGGGCGCCGCAGCCGGCACGGCACTGGCCCTCGGTTTTCCTGCCATCATCTCCGCGCAGACTGTCACAAATGCATTGAAGGTTGGCTTGATTGGTTGTGGCGGCCGCGGCACAGGTGCAGCCAGCCAGGCTCTCCACCCGGATGCCCATGTGGAGCTCACAGCAGTCGGCGACGTGTTCCAGCCCCAAATCGATGCGGCTCTCGCTGAACTGGGCCGAATCTCCAAAATCGCCGAGTGCGTCAAAGTCGATAAGGCAAACCAGTTCGTAGGTCTTGACGCTTATCAGAAGGTTCTAGATTCCGGCATTGACGTTGTACTTATTGCCCCGCCGCCTGGTTTCCACGCACAGCACCTCGCCGCCGCTGTCGAAGCCGGCAAACACATCTTCTGCGAAAAGCCTGCGGCTACGGATGCGCCCGGCATTCGCTCCGTTCTCGCGTCCGCGGACAGAGCATCGAGCAAGAACCTATCTCTGGTCGCGGGCTTCTGCTGGCGATACAACGACATGGTTATAGACACTTTTAAGCAGGTTCAGAACGGGGCCATAGGCAAAGTAATTTCTTACTATGCCACTTATTACACGAATCCTGTCAAACCAATGCCACCGGCCAGTTCTCGGCCTGCCGGCATGAGCGACACTGAGTGGCAGATCGCGAACTGGTATAACTTCGTGTGGCTTTGCGGCGACAGTCTCGTCGAGCAGGCGGTTCATAATGCCGATAAGATCGCCTGGATGATGAACGATCAACCGCCTACGAGTTGTGTGGCCGTCGGAGGCCGTGTCGTATCAGCCGAGGGCGGCAACATCTACGACCACTTCGCGGTGAATTATCTCTATCCGAATGGAGTTCGGGCCACTCTTGCAAATCGTCAGATCGAGGGCTGCTACAACGAAACTGCCGACTACATCATGGGCTCGGACGGGACTTGTACGCTGGGTCGCTCGCCTGTTCCGCGTATCGAAGGCAAGACTAATTGGACCTGGTCAGGCCAGAAATACGACATGTACCAACGCGAACACGACGTGCTCTTTGCCTCGATTCGCCAGCACAAACCGGTAAACGACGGTAAACGTCTCGCCACGAGCACGCTGCTCGCCATAATGGGCCGGATGGCCGCTTATACGGGCCAGGAGATCACCTGGGATCAGGCGCTCAACTCACAGGAGAATCTCTTTCCGGATCATCTTGCCTGGGATGGCAGCCTGCCCGTTCCTCTGCGCGCGGAGCCCGGCATCACGAAGCTCGTTTAAGCACCGGAATGATCGATTTCTTCATATGTGCCTTGCTAGCTGCCGGCGGTCAGCAAACGACCATCGCACCTACAAAAGCGGCCCAAAACGTTTCTGAGCTCAAAAACGTTCGCCGCATTCGCGAGCGCATTGCAGCCAACCAGAAGCACAAAGCCCCGGAACCTTACAGCGTCACGATTCCAAACACAAGCATAGGGTACGCCATGATACCCATCGCCGCGGGCCATTTCACTATGGGTTCCGCTGCGAAACCGGATGAGCGGCCGCCGCACGAAGTAACCGTCGATGCGTTTTGGATGCAAACACACGAAGTTACTTGGGATGAGTACCGCCTCTTTGTGTTTGCCAATCAGGCGGGCGAAATCGCGAACAAAGACGAGACGGTGGATGCCGTCAGCCGGCCGACGCGCCCTTATGTAGAAATGAGCTTCGGCATGGGCATCAATGGTTTTCCCGCGATCAGCATGACGCAGCACGCGGCCAACAAATACGCCGAGTGGCTGAGTGCGAAAACGGGAGAATTCTACCGCTTGCCGACAGAAGCCGAGTGGGAATACGCTTGCCGTGCCGGCACAACGACACCATATTATTTCGGGTCCGACGTGTCACAGTTGAAGGACTATGCCTGGTATGCGGCTAATAGCGGGGGCAAATATCAGAAGGTCGCCACGAAGAAACCGAATGCCTGGGGTCTTTATGACATGCTCGGCAACGTGATGGAATGGACGCTCGACGCCTACGCGCCTTACAAAGCAGGTTCTGAAACGGATCCGTGGATCAGGCCCACTGCACCATATCCGCTGAGCGTGCGCGGCGGATCGTGGAACGATCCGCCGGATCAGTTGACCTGCGGTTCGCGCGTCGCATCCGATCCTTCGTGGAAGCAGGAGGACCCTCAGCTTCCAAAGAGCATCTGGTACGAAACGGATGCCCAATGGCTGGGATTCCGCCTTATTAGACCAGCCAAACTGCCCTCCGCGGAAGAAATGTACAAGTATTGGAACAATGGTGTTGAGCACGACGAGCAATAAGTTCGTCATTGCTCCGCTCCTTGTTCTCGCGGCTTTTTTCCGCCCCGTTCCCAAAACCCTGAGCCTCTATGAGGCTGTTGAGCCACACATGGGCACGCTCTTTCGAATCAAAGTGTACGCGCCTGATCAAATCTCTGCACAGCGGGGCTTCCAGGCAGCTTTTGAACGCATTGATCAGCTTGACAAGATCTTTTCCGACTACCGGCCAGAAAGCGAATTGAGCCGCATTACTCAGGAAGCCTTAGGACATCCAGTTCGAGTTAGCGAAGACTTGTTTCGAGTGGCTCAAGCTTCGGAGCAGTTGTCAATCGGAACAGGCGGCGCGTTCGATCTGACCATCGGCCCACTCACTCACCTCTGGCGGCAAGCTCGACAAGATCATAGATTGCCGCAAGCTGAAGCAGTTCAATCTGCAATAGTTCGCTGCGGCTACACGAAAATGCATTTGGACACTGCAGCTCGAACGGTACAGTTCGATGCGCCGCAGATGCTACTCGATGCCGGCGGTATTGCTAAAGGCTACGCCGCTGACGAAGCAGTGATGGTGCTGGCGAAACTCGGGCTGCACTCTGCTCTGGTGGCCGCCAGCGGAGATTTGGCACTTAGCGATGCGCCTCCGGGTCAGACGGGTTGGAAGATCGGAATCGACTCGTTTGACCGTGCGGACAAGCCGTTCACACATGTCCTGATGCTCTCGAACGCGGCGGTTTCAACATCCGGAAACGGCGAACAACATCTGAACTCAGGCGGCAAAACTTATTCCCACATCATCGATCCAAAGACCGGTATGGGCCTGCAGGATGATGTGACCGTAACAGCTATTTCGCGCCACGGCATCACGGCAGACGCCGCCGCAACAGCTATCAGTGTTCTCGGCTGCGAAAGAGGATTGGCGTACGCGGAGAGCCAACCAAATCTGGCCGTGTTCATACTTGTCAAGAGCGATGGGCGTGTTAAGTCGTTTGAGTCCGCCCGGTTTCAAGAGCTTCTCCATGACAACTCATTCAAGGAAACCGGCGAGAGTGATCGATAGACGTCTGTTCCTCCAGACCGGCTTGGCCGCTTTAGCGGCTGGGACTGTTCCGCTGCATGCTGAACTTGACCGTACTAAGCCTCGCCTTGGTGTGGTGGTGGGGGTTTCTGGAGCAGAAACGCCCGACAAAGCCATTGCGAAAGTGAAGGCGTTTGGCTTGACGTGTTGCCAGGTTGGAGTCGGGATGGCTCCAGCGAGTCTCGCCGAACCCTTGAAAGCGGCTCTGGCTAAGTACCAGATAGAGGCGACGGCCGTAATGACGCTTGGTCCCGGGAAAATGATTTGGAACTTCTATCAAGGGCCTTTGACCATTGGTCTCGTTCCTCCACAAACGCGGGCCGCGCGGATCGACGCTCTGAAGCGAGCTTCCGATCTTGCTGAACAGTGCGATATCAAAGCCGTTCACACCCACTGCGGCTTCATACCGGAAAATCCCAATGAGCCGTTATACGCGGCCACCGTGAACGCTATTCGCGAAGTAGCGAGCCACTGCAAAGCTAACAAGCAAACGTTCTTGATGGAGACCGGACAGGAAACACCTGTTACGATGCTGCGAGCCATTCTAGACACTGGTCTCGACAACATCGGCGTCAATCTCGATACTGCGAATCTTATTCTTTACGGGAAAGGCGATCCAGTAGCAGCGCTGGACGTTATCGGCAAGTATGTGCGCGGTCTGCATGCAAAAGATGGCCTTTACCCAACCGACCCGACGAATCTTGGGGAAGAGGTAGCCATCGGGAAAGGCAAAGTGGATTTTCCGGAACTTATGCGTAAGTTGCACAGCCTAAGCTACACGGGGCCTATCACTATCGAGCGTGAAATCTCTGGCGCACGCCAGGAAGAGGATATTCGCTCTTCCATTGCTTACTTGCAGCGATTGATCGATTCCGCTTACCACTAAAGTTGAAGTTTCTAGAGAAAGCCCCCAATCACTAGGCGGCCTTTTCGACTGACTTTTTACCTCCTGCGAGCTGCGAGTTCAGCAGATTTTGGTGGTCTAGCTTGGCTTCATCGAGGAGAAGCGCCCATTTGTGACGTTCCTGCTGGCGATTTTCCCGGTTTTCGCGGCGGGCTTGATCCGCCACTTTATGGGCTTCTTCTTTCCGCTTTCGCTCTTGCGAAACAAAGCCAATTTGCTCTTTGCGCTTCTCTGCTTTGAGCTTTAGGAGATCATTCAAACACTTATGGAAGGCACGCTCGTGAGTGGTTTGGTAGCGCAGATAGAGCGCGAGGTGAGCGTCGTTATCGCAGCCGCCGACTTCATTGAAGCAGAACCCTTGAAGATACAGAGCACGTTGAGAGAGCCAGTGGTGCTCGGCCATGCGATCGACAAGTAAGTGCTCGGTGCGAGTGGCAGGACGATGCTCCTCGCGGAGACCGTCGAGGAGTTCTTGGTAATCCTCTTCGCTTTCATAGGGCATGATGGCGAAACGTCCCGTGAGGCCGTGGCGAAAGGCGTTGAAGGAGACGGTTTCTTTTCCTTCCATACTCCGGGGGCCGCAGGATAGCTGTGCATTGGCTCGGTTGGCGCGTAGTTGGGCGGAAGAGACACGGCCGCTCGTGCTCGGGCGTGATTCCCAATCGAGGTGAGTGGAGGAAATCCTGTGGGGCGCTTCTCGTTCAGAATCGGTTCGCGGTTCCGAATGGAGGAGGCCAGCTTTGCGCTCGATCTTTTCGCGCAGCGCGTTGGCTTCGGCGATGAATTCGGGAGTGAATTCGTCTAACAGTTCCGGATTTATGGGTTGAGCAGACATAGGCGTTCTTGCGATGAAGGTACATCGGGGGCGTTCTGCCGGGCTTCTGAGATCCGCGTAACGTGCTGTGGGCGTGGGAGAAGAACAATTTGAGTAAGTTGTGATGGAGCAAGCTAAGAGATCATTTTTCATATCTGCACAGGGTTGCAGTACAGGTGTTGTGAAGTTCCGGCAGCCGCGAGTCCAACTTAGGTTCGAGTAGCGCCGCGCAGTAACATATGAATCTCGCGATCCCTGGTCAACTCAAAATGGATACAGCGGACCAGATACCCTGAGCGAAATTAATCCGTTCGTGGGCGCAGCGTTCGGCCGCGAGGACGTGTTTTCGTAACGCAAGGCGATAAAAAGCTTCCCAAATTTCCTGCCGATGGACACCTGCGGTCGAAAGCCGTTTGCATAGTCGTTTTGCGGAACGTGATTGATGAATGATTGGCCGCCATTGTCGTAATGCACGCCGATGGATGCATACATTCGCTTACCGATGTTGTGACTGTAGTGTGCCGTGAGCACCATCAGCGGGTTTTGCGAGAGCTGATTGTTTCCCAGATATTCATTATTGTGTGTGACGAAGCGTGCGCCGGCGTACAGGTCTATCCATGACACGCCCTTGTCCGGAGTTATGTCCAAATTGAAGACAGGTGTGAACGCCCAGCGATTCGCTCCTGTGTTCGGGGCGGAATTGCGGTCATACGAACCGAGCGGAGCGTTGACGGTAAGGTGAAAGCTCGCGTAGGTTTGGGCGACCGCCTGGGAAAACTCATCGGGGCGGAGCGCCGGAGCTCCAAAGAAGTTTGCATGGAAGGTGATGCTCGGGTCGGTGAATCCCGAAGTTTCTACGCTGCCAAGGGGCCCATTGACTTTGACCGAGGCGTAGCCCCCGCTGACTTGCACCCCGCCGTATCTACCGGCGAGCGGGAAAGAATACAAGAGGGAGACAAAACCATTGCGGGTGATAATTACGTTGTTTGGCAAGGGAACATCCGAATCGGCCGCAGTCTCTCCATTGGTGCCCAAGACATCCATGAAGAACCGGGCCGCGTATACAGGCGTGTTAAGATAATCGCGCGCTGCAGGCCCTTGAGCCTTCGTCGTCACGGGAAAGAATGTTACAAACGCAACAACAATGCTCAACGGCGTCCTGGACAGCATAGTACAGAGTTCACGTTCGGCGAATGAGCGCAAGCGCATGGGAGTTTTTGCAAACCTCTGGATTCAGATAAGCATCTCAACTCTGTCGTAGTCGTAAATTAACTGGTGCAATCACAGCAGGCCGCAAAAGGAGCTGAAGGAGGAATATACGTATGCGAATTGTTTTTGACCTGAATCGGTGCCAAGGATTGGCGCAGTGCGTCCCGCTCGCGCCGGAGGTCATCAAGCTCAACGGCGAAGAGGCGATCACGTATGACCCCAATCCCGATGAATCACAGCGCCTGCGAGTTTTGCGCGCCGCGGCGTCC
Source organism: Acidobacteriaceae bacterium (assembly GCA_019244055.1). Classification (GTDB taxonomy): domain Bacteria; phylum Acidobacteriota; class Terriglobia; order Bryobacterales; family Bryobacteraceae; genus Bog-105. Next base: position 7,406 of record JAFATG010000371.1, read on the forward strand.
TGCCCGGTGCAGGCGATCATCGTGGACCAGTTGGACGAATCGGAGAATATGACAAAGCCATGAAGGGTCGCAACTCTGACGCATTTAAGGCTAAGGGCCGGATTGTTATCGTTGGCGCTTCGCTGGCCGGGCTCCGAGCCGCCGAGGCGTTGCGAAACGAGGGCTTTACCGGACACTTGACGATCATCGGCGACGAACCCCACGAGCCCTACGACCGACCGCCGCTCTCGAAGCAGGTGCAGAAAGGGTGGGTCAAGGCAGACCACACCAAACTGCCACGCCTGCGCGAGATCGATGCGGAATGGCGGCTCGGCGTGGCCGCTACCGCTCTGGACCGGGCCAAGAGGGTGGTTCGGCTGGCCAACGGCGATGAGGTGCCTGGTGACAGTCTGCTGATCGCCACCGGCGTTCGCTCGCGGCAGTGGCCGAACCCGGAGGAGGCAAAGCTGCAGGGAGTGTTCACGCTCCGCACGAGCGATGACGCGGCGCGATTACAGGCAGCGTTGGCCGCCAAGCCGCGGCGGGTCCTGGTCATCGGCGCCGGTTTCATTGGTTCGGAGTTTGCCTCAGTCTGCCGCGAACTG
>JAFATG010000136.1 GCA_019244055.1 Acidobacteriaceae bacterium
TCGGAGCCATTGCCGACCTGGTGAAGGCCGGCTATGTTCGCTACATTGGTTTGTCCGAGGTCGGCCCCGAGACCATCCGGCGCGCGCACGCCGTTCACCCAATCGTTGATCTACAGATTGAATACGCCCTCGTTAGCCGCAATCCCGAACGCCAGATCTTTCCCACACTGCGAGAGCTCGGTATGGGAGTTACCGCCTACGGCGTGCTATCGCGCGGCCTGCTCAGCGGATCGATCCCCTCGGATAAAGGCGATATCCGCACTCACCTGCCCCGCTTCAGCGGAGAGAATGCGGCCCAGAACCGCCGGCTCGTTGAAAGTCTGAATGCGTTCGCAGCCGAAAAAGGAGTAAGGCCCGTTCAACTCGCCATTGCTTGGGTGCTCGCGAAAGGCAAAGAGATCGTGCCCGTTATTGGCGCCCGCACCCGGGCACAACTCAAAGACGCTCTGGGCGCCCTCTCGGTATCGCTTTCGGACGGCGATCTCGCCCATATCGAACAAGCGATCCCGCCCTCTGCAATAGCCGGTTCCCGCTACGACGAAAGGGCGATGAGAATGCTTGACAGCGAAAAGTAACAAATCGCCCGATCACCCCAGCCGTTCAATTGCCCCAATTCAATTCGATAAGATCGAGTTTTCCTCTCGCGGCAATGACAGTTCGGATCGCGCTGCTTGCTCCGCTCGTGCTGTCGCTTTGGCCTGCCCCGGCGCTTCCGCAAACTCCGCCGGCGACGGCAATTCCCAATCCACAGTCCCCTCGCATCGTGACCAAGGTAGAGGAGGTTTCGCTCGATTTAGTTGTTCGGAATAAGAAGGGGAAGCTGGTCTCCGATCTCAACCCTGCCGACCTAGAGATCCTCGACGGCGGTGCCCCTGCTAAAATTTCCGACCTTCACCTCGTAAACGGATCGCCCTCCGGCTCCATAGTTACGCTTGTCTTTGACCCTTTGGAAGCGGCAGCCGCGCGCCAGGCGCGCGACGCCGCACTCCAGCTCTTGAAGCTTGCACCCGCAAGTAGCATCTCGTTCGCCGTCCTCGAAGTGCAGGGCCGCCTTCGCTTATTCCAGGAATTCACTAGCAATCGCGAATCGCTCAAGAGAGCCATCGACGCGGCAACGGGAATGATCAAAACGAATCCCGAAAAAGAGAGCGCCGCGGCAGAGAAGCAATTAATCCAGACCGCGCGCGGCGCTTCCGAGGCCCCAAGCCGCACGCTCGCTCAGGTCACGCTGACGGCGCTGGAGCAGTCGCCCCACATTGCCCGGGATCAGCACACAAAACCGTCGATGTCTGGGTTGCTGGCCCTGGCTCGCGCCCAGCAACGGCTCGCCGGAAGAAAAGCGATCGTCTATTTCGCCCAAGGCCTCACACTCGATTCGAGCGGGAAGGACCTGCTGAAATCCGTCATCAGTGCGGCGAATCGAGCGGGCCTCAGCATCTATGCAGTCGATGTCAATGGCCTCGATTCCAAGGCCAGCGAAGGGCTCATGGCCGCCCTTACTATGGCCAGCGCCGTCCCATCGGCGAGCAACTCCCTGCAACGAGGCGGCGCACCACCTTCTACCGACGACGTCCTGGTGACGCCGGGCATGAGGACAAACATCGACGAGCAAATGGGCCGCATCGAAATGAGTGGCTTAGCGCCTGATCAGAACTCTCTTTCCAACTTGTCCGCGAGCACGGGCGGTATCTATATCCCCGGCGTGGAAAATCCGCGTAAATCGCTCCGCCGGATGCTGGAAGATCTAACCAGCTATTACGAAGTGTCCTACGTTCCCGCCACCCCGGACGACGGCCGCTTTCGCAACGTAACCGTGAAGCCGCGGCACTCAGGCCTTATCGTACGTGCGCCACGAGGTTATTATGCGCTGGTCTCCGGTGGTTCCCCCATCCGGCCTTTCGAAGAGCCGCTGCTGAAGGCCTTGGCGGCGCCGCAGTTGCCCTCCAATCTGCAATTTCGCTCTGCCGTTTTGCACTTTGGCGAGACGGCCTTCGGCAATGCTAATTCCCTAGTAGTAGAAGTGCCATTGAGCGAGGTCGAGATCCGTGACGACCAGAACACGAACCTATTCGCCGCGCACATCTCGATTCTCGCGCAGATCAGAAATACCTCGGGAGCAATCGTTGAGCATTTCAGCGAGGACATTCCTCGTCAGGGTGCGCTTGAGGCCGAGGAGCAGGCGCAACTTGAAACTCTAACGATGCAACGGCACTTCACCGCCGACTCCGGCCAGTACGTTCTCGAAACGGTAGTAATGGACCATAACAGCGGAAAACTCAGTGCAAAGCGCGCGGCGTTCGAAATACCCGCGGCATCCGCCGGGCCAGCCCTGAGCGATGTGTTGCTGGTTCAACGCACTCAACCTCTGTCAGCCGATGCTGATCCCACAGAACCGCTTCGCTACGAAAATGCCCTCGTCATCCCGAATCTATCCGGACGCGTGCCTCGCGATGCAAAAAATGTCTCGCTGTTCTTCCTGCTTTACCCGGACCCGCGTTCTTCAGAAAAACCGGATCTCCAGATGGAGCTCCGCCGTGATGGCAAATCCGTCGGACGCGTATCGTTACAAATGCGCCCGGAGATCGCAGGAGAACCCGTCGCCTATATGGCCAACGTCCAGTCCTCGTCTCTCGCTCCCGGCCGTTATCAGATGGTGGCCATCCTGACGCAAGGCGGCAGCACGGCCGAACGCTCCGCCCCGTTCACGCTGGATGGCCCTGAATTGGCTTCGGCGGCAGCCAAAACGGTCCCTCGGGCCGAGCCGTCGGAGTCGGATCTGCGACCGCTTTCCCCTATTTCGTCGAAGGAGAGCAAGCTTCTCGTAATCACTCCTGCTAGCGTTGCTATTCCGCCTCCACCTTCGGAAGAGTTGCAAGCTATACTCGCGGGCGCAAGACAGCGCGCATCCGACTACACCGATTCTCTGCCCAACCTCATCTGCGTCGAAGTAATTGACCGCTCCGTCGATCCCACCGGCACTGGGAACTGGCGGCACAAAGATAACATTGCTGAGCTTCTCCGTTATCACGATAAGATCGAGCAGCGAACCACTCTCCAAGTGAATGGCATGCATACCCACCTTTCACCGACCGATCTGAAGGGGACCATCTCCCACGGAGAATTCGGTGCGTTGCTCAACGCCGTGTTCAACCGCGATGCCAAAGCGAACTTTCGTTGGCAGGAAACTGACGCGCTCGGCAGCGGAACCCTTCAAGTGTTCGCCTATCGAGTAGCCCGCGAGAACTCCAGCTTCGCAATCATCGCCAGCAATGGCCGTCAAATCAAGACTGCCTTTCACGGCCTCGCCTATATCGACAGCACAACGCGAGGTGTGCGTCGACTCACGGTGGAAGCGGATGATCTGCCCACGGATTTTCCCACTCATTCTGCGTCCATGGCCGTGGACTACGGCTACATCGCCATCAGCGATCATGACTATCTTTTGCCTATTGCCGGAACCGTCACCGTAAAGGAACACAAGCGGCTCTTGATCCGAAATGAGATCGAGTTCCGGGATTACAAGCGTTACGGAGCGGAATCGTCCATCCGCTTCGATAGGTAAGCGCTACGACCGCTGCCCAAACATCCACTTCAGTTGCCTCACAGCTTCCGCCACTGCGACATAGAGATTCAGCAGTCCAAGCCCACTCAAGGCTCCCCGAAAATAGGGACTCAGCCAAATTCCGGCCAAGTGCGGCGAGTGCGTGGGTATCCAACTTAGCTCCCAGCTCCGCAACCACGGAAATACCACCAGAAACAGCCCCACCTCAAACGTAAACACGATCAGGCAGATTGCCAGAACACGGCGATGCCACTTCGCAAAGCCGCTCGGCTTGATAGGCGGAGGAGGGGCAGGTGTAACAGGTGATGCGCTCATACCGATGCCCCCGCCGCCGAAATCACCAGCGCTTCGACGTTCTCAGCATCGAACAACTCACCCTGCGCGGGCGGGTCGGTAATGTAACCCGTCCAATGCATCTCGGCGCAGTTCAGTCGCACCGGCCAGAAGCTGAAGCGATGCAGCAGTGTCGGTCCATGCTTCCTTAATGCCCGGCGGTGGTCCGGCGTCGAATACCCTTTGTTCGAAGCTAGATTGTATTGCGGGAAAACTTCATCCCAGCGCTTGAGAATCGCATCCCGATGAACTTTCGCCACAATCGATGCCGCCGCAATTGCCCGGCATCGTGCATCCCCGTCAATCAGCGGAAGCTGTTCGATTGGAAGATCCACTTTGATTGCGTCGATCAAGAGATAATCGGGCTGAACCGCGAGCGCTTCCACGGCCCGCCGCATCGCCACCCGCGATGCCTGGTAGATATTGATCTGATCGATCTCGAACGCGTCGGAACCGCCCACGGCCCAACACACGCAGCGCGCTTTGATCTGTCGAGCCAGTCGTTCCCGCTCCTCTGGGTCGATGATGATCTTACTGTCTCGCAAACCGCGAATCGGTCGGTCCGGGTCGAGCATGACCGCAGCGGCCACCACCGGTCCAAACAGGCACCCGCGGCCGACTTCGTCCACGCCGGCGATCCGTGAAAATCCGCGCTGCCGCGCCTCGCGTTCATAGGAACTGAGACACCTGATGCACCGTGCGCTCGGAATAGACTTTGCTGGTGCGCCTTCGGCAGGTTGCCGCCGCCGCCCAGAGCCGATATTCGCGCTGGCGGGCACGATCGATTATTCGCGCTCGCGCAGACGGGCGGCTTTGCCCTTGAGATTGCGAAGATAGTACAGCTTGGCGCGCCTGACGCGGCCTGTCCGCACAAGATCGATGTGATCGATCACCGGCGCGTGCACCGGAAAGATCCGCTCCACGCCCTGGCCAAAACTGACCTTTCGAACCGTGATGGTCTCGCCCAATCCTGTGTTCTTGCGGGCGATAACCGTCCCTTCGAAGGCCTGCAGACGCTCCTTGTCGCCTTCCTTGATCTTTACGTGCACGCGAATCGTATCGCCCGGACGAAACTCGGGGTGCTCCTTCGCGCGAGCGTGCTTGCTGATGAACTTGCTGACAAGTGCGTTTTGCATTCTAGTTCTGCCTTTTCTCGCGGCTGCCGCTTAAGTCCGGCCGCAGCCGTTGCATTTTCTCGCGCGACGCAGCCCGGCGCCAGCGCTTGATCTCCTCATGATTTCCGCCCAGCAGCACGTCGGGCACTCTCCAGCCGCGGAATTCCGCCGGCCGGGTGTACTGCGGACAATCAAATAATCCTTCGTTCTCCTCGCTGAAACTTTCGTTTCGCGTGGAATCCTCGTTTCCGAGCACGCCGGGCAAAAGCCTGGCCACAGCATCCACTATTACCGCCGCGCCCAGTTCTCCGCCACTCAAAACAAAATCGCCTATCGACACCTCATCATCTGCCAGGTGTTCAGCCACTCTCTCATCTACGCCCTCGTATCGGCCGCAGATCAATACCAGCGCATTGAGCGCCGCAAACTCTCGGGCCACGGCCTGCGTGAAACGCCTTCCCTGGGCCGAAAGCAAAAGGACCTTCTGCCCCGGCGTTCCGTCCGGCTGCGAAGCGCGTTGTGCCCGCGGAGCGCGTTCTGGAAAGATCGCTTCTACGGCTTCAAATAAAGGCTGCGCTTTCAATAGCATGCCTTCTCCGCCTCCGAATGGGCGGTCGTCTACAGTTCTATGACGATCGTATGTCCAGTTTCGCAGATCGTGAATCTGGATTTCTAACCGCCCAGCGCTTTGCGCCCGGTGGACTACGCCGTGCTCGAAAGGTCCCCGGAAGAATTCCGGGAAAATCGTCACAATGTGGAACTTCACAGCTCCAATAATCCTTGCGGCAGATCCGTCCGGATCGTCCGCGCCACCAGGTCCACTTCGCACTTTGCGCCCACAAAGGGAATCAGATGTTCACGTCCCTTTGCGCCGACCTCCATCAGCGGCGGTCCTCCGTACTGCTGCCATCCCTCAACAATGCCGACGCACTCGCCACTAGCGGCATCGATTACACGGCAACCGATCAGATCCGACTGGAAAAAATCGCCCTCGGCCAACTTGGCTCGGTTCGCGGATGACACCCACAGATCCGCCCCGCGAAAGCGCTCCGCCGCGTCGATTGAATCCACTCCCGCGAACTTCAGAACCCACTCGCCCTTATGCTCCCAGGCCGCAGCGATCTCGAGCGCTACGTCCGAGCCATCCCGCAACCGAGCATTGACTTGCTTGAGCAGACGCAACCGGCTTGGCACGTCTGTTTGCGAACGAACCAGCAGCTCGCCCCGGTTGCCGCGCGGGCGCAGAATTTCGGCGACGACAACCCGTCCGTTCTCCATCTGCCCGCGGGCCTGCCTATTCGAGGATTTCGAGGGAAAAACGCCGGTTCAGCTTAGTCCCCACCGCGCCCAGCAGCGTCCGAATCGAGCGCGCTGTACGTCCCTGCTTGCCGATCACCTTGCCCAGGTCGCCCTCTGCCACTCGCAACTCAAAGACCGTCGCATGCTCGCCGGCGATCTCGTTGACCACGACCCCTGCCGGCGTATCAACCAGAGCCTTCGCGATATCTTCCACCAGCGTTTTGACGCCGTTATTGTCGTTCATCTTAGTTCCGTCCGCGCCCCCAAATCGGGCGCACGCAATCCAGTTTCAGTCTTCGCGTCAGGCGATCGCGGGCGCTTCCGCGGGGGCGGTTTTCAGGAGCCGGGTCACCGTATCCGATGGCTGGGCGCCGTTCTTCATCCAGTAGTCAATGCGCTCCCGGTTAAGGTGTATCTCAGCAGGCTTTGCCACGGGATTGTAATGACCGACCACTTCCACCGAACGGCTGTTGCGCGCCCGATCCTTCTCTATGACGACCACGCGATAGGTGGGCTTCTTCTTGGCGCCGAATCGCGCCAGGCGAATAGCTAACATCGTAACCTTTTCTTTTCTATATTGTTACAAATTGGAACCGCAACACGCTTTCCTGCGGCTTAGAGGGAACGGTCTCCCCTCAGAATCCAGGCAGTCCCGGCAGCTTCATCTTGGCCAGCTTCTTACCTAGCATCCCAGTTTGGCCCGTTAAGCTTTTCATCATTTTACGCGCTTGCCCGTACTGCTTCAAAAGATTGTTGACATCCTGCACGCTCGTTCCGCTCCCTTTAGCGATCCGGCGCCGCCGCGAACCATTGATGATCATGTGATTCCGACGCTCTTTCGGCGTCATGGAATCGATGATCGCTACAATCCGGTCCACCTCTTTTTCATCGATCTTGGCGTCCTTCAATTCCTTCAAGGGACCAACCTTAGGCATCAGGTCCAGCAGTCCGCCCAGTGATCCCAGT
>JAFATG010000194.1 GCA_019244055.1 Acidobacteriaceae bacterium
ATTGTCTGCGTCAGCGAATTGATCCGGCCCGGTTCCACCAGTGGTTCGACAAACTGCTCGAAATCCCTGCCGAATTCTGGGTCGGCATAGAGTGCCTCGATGAAATTGTGAGTCGCCGTCTCGAATACCTCGTTGGGCGCCATCCAAGATGTGTTTCTCTTTGCTTCCCGAGTTGCTTTCTCCATATAGGCGAGCAGGCGTTCTTTCTCAATCGGCCACGCGCCCACCATGGTCTGATAAAGCAGGTATTCGGTATTGGAATCAGGACACGTATTGGTCTTGTGTTTGGCGTTCGTTGCTGCCCACCGTTTCACCGCATTTCCCCACTCGTGGGGAATCTCCGAAAGAACGCTGATGCGGGCCCGCACATCTCCGCTTCGCTTCGTGTCATGCGTCGAGGAGGACAACATTGTGCAGGGATGGAAGCGTTGTGTATTCAGGCAAAACTCGTAAAACTCCTCAGGCGAGACGCCGAAGTGCCCTGGATCTCCCCCTACTTCATTTAGCGACATGAGCCTGTTAAAGCAGTAGAAAACCGTATCCTCCACGCCCTTCGCCATCACCGGACTTGCGAATTGCTGAAATCGCATCACGAACTCGAATTCAAGCGGGCCACGAATCTTCAGCAGAAGAATGTCACGGATGAATTCCAATAGATCGGGATCGAAATCGGGGCGGTTCGCCTTCGCCGCGTCGACTGCTTCGTTGATGTAGCGCCTGTCCGCGTCGGTGATCTCGTCCCGCTCCGGAACAATGTACGTCCTATAAACGGGAAAACAGGCGGCTACTTCCCGCAATGACCGTATCAGGTCGTCGCGTGTGTAGTCGCGCCGTTCACGATGCCTTTCGCAGATGCTCATGAGCAGGCTCGTAAGACGATTCACGTCGCTACCCAATAGATCGCGCAAGACCCAGTGCTTCTTGTCCCTGCAAACGGCCGCATAGTCCGTTGGTTCGCCGGTGAACTCGCTGTAAATTTGCGTGAAGGCGTCCTCGTTATTGCTATCCACCAACAGGCCGCCCGCTTGGTTCAGAAAATCGTACCCAGTCGTCCCATCGATGCACCATTTGGGCAGGCACTCGCCGCGTTCCAGAATCTTCTCCGCGACAATCCAGACATCCTCGGCGTTATGGCGCAGGCGCTCAAAATACTGCCGCGGGTCGCGCAGGCCGTCGGGGTGATCCACCCGGATGCCGTCCAGCACCCCCTCGCGCAGCCAACGCAAGACCAGAGCGTGTGTATCGGCGAACACCGGCGGGTCCTCCATCCGCAGACCCACTAGCGTATTGACATCGAAAAAGCGTCGGTAAGGTAGATCCTGCTTTGCCGTTCGCCAGAATGCTAATCGGTAACTCTGCAACTCGAGAATTCCATCCAACTCGTCCGGATTGCGATTGAACGTCTCGAGTACCCGATCTACAGAATCCGCAATGAACGGCGTTTCTGTGAAGATGCGCTCGAGCAGCGTTTGAACCACTTGTTTGTCCCGATGCCGTTCGTTTACGCTGGCACGGTCGGTCAGCGTTGGGCCGGGTAGACGCGCCAGAGAATCAGCGAGAAATGCCAGATAGTCCGAGCCGCTCTCTTCGCCGGCAACTGAAAGAACAGGCGCAATTGACCGGGGAGACATAGGCAGTTCGTGATCGAAATACCGAACCAGGAATTCGCTGCCCCGACGCTTGAGCTGAATTTCCCTACGCGACAGAACGCGCCCATAATGATCGCCCAGTATCGGAACCAGCAGCTTGTTGCGAAGCTTCTCTTCCGGCGGCGACCAGTCGATGTCGAAATACACCGAGTAGCGGCTCGAGGGGCCGTTCTCGAGTACATCCCACCATAACCGGTTTCGCCGTCCGCTGATGGCCATGTGATTGGGGACGATATCGAGAACCTGCCCGAGCCCGCAAGCCCCGAGCTTCAACGAAAAGCGTTCGTGTGCTTCAGGCCCGCCAAGTTCATCGTTCACTCGATGCGGGTCCACCACGTCGTATCCATGCGTGCTTCCCGGAGCCGCTTGCAAGTATGGCGAGCTGTACACGTGCGAAATGCCCAGATCACGCAGGTACTCGGCAACTTCGCTCGCGGCATCAAAGCCAAAATCTGCATGGAGCTGGAGCCGGTAGGTCGCTACAGGAGTACGCGGCATTCTGAGTTAAGAGGATTAAGAAACATACATTGTTTCGCCGAAAACGCGATTCGCTCTCAAATCGCGACGTACAGTTAAAGTGAAAGATGCTGTACGAAATAGAAGCGCCGCCCACCGCCCGCAACGCAGTGATTCTGCTGCATCCGCACGATAATGTCGCGGTGGCGCGCGTCTCGGTTCCGGCGGGCCAACTTCTCGAGCTGAACGGATACGCCGTTTCGACCTCGGCCTCGATTCCTGCCGGACACAAGGTTGCTCTAAGGGCGATTGCGCCTGGTGAAGCCGTGTATCGTTACGGAAACGTTATCGGATTTGCATTGGCGCCAATCGCGGCGGGCGATCACGTCCATGTCCACAATCTGGGATACAAAGAACTCGACCCCTCGGAAGTTACGCCGGGCGAAGCTCCGGCCCGACGTGCCGCGCACGCTTCTCCGGCAACCTTCTTAGGGTTTCGACGCCCCGATGGACGTGTGGGTACCCGCAACTATATTGCCGTTGTAGCCGCCAGCAACTGCGCCGCTTACACTTCCGATCTCATCGCGGAAAGCTTTGCTCAGGAAAGTCTTCCGGAGAACCTCGACGGCATCATTGCCTTCCCGCACGGCGAAGGCTGCGGACAGGCATTAGGGCCGGATACGGATCAGTTGCGCCGCACTCTGAGCGGCGTCTTGGATCACCCGAATGTCGCGGCTGCTTTGATCCTTGGCCTTGGCTGTGAGGTAAATCAGATCGGCCACTATCTGGGCGAGGCCGAGGCGAAACATGCCCCCGCATCCTTGCAGGGCCTTACTCTTCAGGAATCCGGTGGCACGCGCGGCGCCGTTGAAGCTGCCCGTAAACAGATTCGTGAGTTCATCGACCGCGTTGCCGGACAAGAGCGAACCGAGGTGCCGGCATCGAACATTGTGCTTGGTTTGAACTGCGGCGGATCCGATTCCTTCTCTGGTATCACGGCAAATCCCGCGCTCGGCTACTGCTGCGATCTGATCGTGGACCAGGGCGGCACAGTCGTGCTGGCGGAAACCACGGAGATCTTTGGAGCGGAGCACCTGCTCCTTCGGCGCGCCAGAAATCCCGAAATTGCGCGCAAGCTTTTGGCCACGGTCGATAAGTATAAGCGCTATCTGAGTCAGTTCGGCGGTAGTTTCAACGATAATCCCTCGCCCGGCAACAAGGAAGGCGGCCTGACGAATATTCTCGAAAAATCCCTCGGTGCGGTTGCGAAAGCCGGGACCACCCCGCTCGAAGATGTGGTCGATTACGCCGAGCACGTGACGGGACCCGGTTTCGTTTTCATGAATACTCCTGGTTATGATCCGGTTTCCATCACCGGCCTTGCCGCCGGCGGAGTGAACCTCATCGCCTTCACAACCGGCCGCGGTAGCGCCATTGGTTTTCCCAGCGTTCCCGTGCTGAAGATTGCTAGCAATTCGAGAACGTATAAGCGCATGACCGGCAACATGGATATCAATGCGGGCACCATTGCCGACGGAGACGCTACCGTCGAGCAAGTCGGGCGTGAGATCTTTGAAGCCCTCCTGCGTACTGCTTCTGGCGAGAAAACAAAGGCCGAGCAGCTCGGCCATCACGAATTCTCTCCCTGGCGAATCGGTCCCGTGCTCTGATCTTCTTACTTCGGCGCGATGTGGAAAAAGTAGGCGGTCATTAAACAGCCCACAGCGATAATGATGCCGCGCACGATCGGCGTGGGCAGCCGGCGCGCCAGATGCGGCCCCATGTAGCCGCCGGCGATCGCCGCCGTCATCATTACGAGCGTCGGAAGCCATTGCACTTCGTGAGCGAAGATGAAAATCAACGCTGCGATACCGTTCAATGAGCCGCCCAGAATATTTTTGAGCCCGTTCATGCCATGGATGTCGGTATAGCCGTACAAGCGGAAGGCGGCGAGAATCATGATCCCGATTCCCCCTCCAAAGTAACCGCCGTAGACCGCTATCGGAAACAGCAGGGTTAGCATCAGAGCTTGATTGGCATGTAGACGCCCGCGGAATGCCGTGCTGATCTGGGTTCCGAAAGCGAAAAGCAGAGTTGCAAATAGCAGCAGCCATGGTGCGATCTGGCGAAAGGCCCTGTCGGAAGTGAAGAGCAGCAGAATCGCTCCCGCAATCCCCCCGAATATGGAAATGATCCACCACGATTTAAGCCTTTGCTCATTCATTCGCCGGATGTCCCCGCGATAAGAGAACACGCTCGCCATTGCCCCGGGGACCAGAGCGACAGTGTTAGAGGCATTCGCTATGACCGCAGGCACTCCCGCGACCACCATAGAAGGAAAGCTAAGAAAGCTCCCTCCGCCCGCCAGCGAATTCAGCACGCCGGCCGCGAAACCGGCGCCGATCAGCAACAGGTAAATCATTCAGCGTCCAGTGTACGGAGCGTCGGATCATACACTGACTCTTATGCGTACTTTTCGGCCCTTTGCCATGCTGGCCGTTGCTGCCGCTTGGGCGGCTCTGTTGATCCCGCAAACGTCGCAAAAGAAGACGATCACGCTCGATGATCTGCTCTCGCAGCCCCACTTTCACCCGATCGCACCCAATTGGGCTCCGGATGGCAAGCGGTTCACCTACGAGGAAGACGGCGCCATTAAGCTCTACGACACGATGGCCAAAAGCTCGCGCGAGTGGTTCCGCCCGGAAAGCTTGCAAAAGGATGCAGTCTCGCCGATTCAGCCCAAAGATTTCGGATGGCAAAACCGCCGGGTTTCGAGCGAATCGTATCAGTGGTTCCCCAATAGTGAAGACCTGCTCGCCGAAGAAAAGGGCGATCTCTTCATCGTGCGTCCAAATGGTCAACATGAGCAGATCACTAAGACCGATATCGACGAAGAAGATCCGAAACTCTCTCCAGACGGCAAGCAGGTGCTCTATCGGTGGAAATGGAACCTCTACGTACTCGATCTCGCCACGAAGCAGGTCCGGCAATTAACCACCGACGGCGCCCCTACCCTGATGAACGGGCAGCTTGATTGGGTTTATCCCGAAGAACTCGATCTCGGAACCGCCACCTGGTGGTCGCCCGACTCGAAGCAAATCGCCTACTTTCAGTTCAACGTCGCGAATGAATTCATCTATCCGCAGACGGACCTGATCGTCGAGCGCGCCAAGCCCGAACCGGAGCGCTATCCGCAAGCCGGAACCGCGAATGCGCTCGTGAAGCTCGGAGTCGTCTCCGCGCAAGGAGGCTCAACCACCTGGATGGATCTTGGCGAGACCTCAAATACCCTGCTCGCCCGCGTGGACTGGTCGCCCAACAGCTCGCAGCTCGCCGTGCAGCGCTTCAATCGCGTTCAGAACGAATTAGACCTGCTGTTCTGCAATCCAGGAACCGGTGCAGTCCGCAAAATCCTGCATGAGGAATCGAAAACCTGGTTAAATCCCGCCGATAACTTGTACTTCCTGAAATCGCGTCCTGAGTTCTTGTGGACCAGCGAGCAGAGCGGGTTCCGCCATCTCTATCGTTACTCCGATCAGGGCGAGTTGCTTGGGCAGCTCACGCGCGGCGATTGGATGGTTACGAGGGTCGCAGCCATCGACGAAGCGAATCAGAAGGTGTACTACACCTCGACAGAAGCGAGCCCGCTTGAACGGCAGCTTTACAGTGTAAATTTTGGCGGCGGTACCCCTATCCGCATGACGCAACACGCCGGCACGCATTATGCGCACGCGAACTCGGAGGGCAGCTATTTTGTTGACACGTATTCCAGCATGAAGCAGCCTCCGGAAACGGTGTTGCTCGATGCCGCCGGCCATCAGGTTGCCGTGTTACAGCCCGCCGATATATCCCAAGCGAACCGATATGATCTGCTGCCGCGGCAAGTTATTCCGCTGAAGACGCCCGACGGCGTAACCTTGTACGCGCGTCTGATTAAGCCCGCCGGCTTCGAGAGTGGCAAAAAGTATCCGGTGATTGTGTCGGTCTACGGCGGTCCTCAGGCGCAGACGATCACCGATTCCTGGGCAGGCGTTACTTGGGAACAAGTGATGGCGCATCGCGGATACATCGTGTGGGAACTGGACAATCGCGGCTCGGCCAATCGCGGGCGTGCCTTCGAAGCCCCCGTTTATCGCGAATTTGGAAAAATCGAAGTCGCCGATCAGCGCTTTGGCGTCGAGCAGCTCATCAAAATGGGCTTTGCCGATCCCGCGCGCATCGGCATCACTGGCTGGAGCTATGGCGGCTACATGACCATCCATGCCATGCTCCGCGCGCCGGACGTCTTCAAAGTGGGTGTGGCCGGAGCACCTGTTACCAACTGGCACAATTACGACACGATCTACACTGAGCGGTACATGGGCTTGCCCGACCAGAACGCGCCCGGCTACGATGCTGCTTCCAACGTGAAGAACGCCGCCAAACTGGAAGGTAAGCTGCTCATCGTCCACAACATCGAAGACGACAACGTTCTGTTCCAGAACACCATGCAGATGGCCAAAGCGCTAGAGGACGCGAACAAGGAGTTCTTCATGCAGATCTATCCGCAGAAAACACACGGCGTTTCGGGCCCGCTTCGCCGCCCGCTCTACGAAGAGATGACCAACTTTTTCGACGCCCACCTGAAATCCGGGACCTGACAGTGGCAAGCATGAGTCCACTCGCGAAGCTTTTGGTCATCATGACCGCAAGTTCTGGGCTCGCAGTTTCGGAAGATTGTCCTAGCCTTAACAACGCAAATTCACCGCTTCGATCCTCGAAGTTCATTGACCGGGCTTGGGGCGCTTATTCGGCGCTCAGAGATCATGACCGCAGTTGTCAAACCGCTCTAATAACAGCTCTCCGCGAGGCGATCCCACTTAGAAATTCCGCGATCGACAGCGAAGCGTATGCTTATGTCCAGTCGCTTTTCGACGCGCTCATTCAATTAGGCGGACCTGTTCCCTCGGATGTTCTTTTGCCTTTTCGATATCAAAGCCGCGCCGAGGTGCTGCTTATACTGGCCCGCAGCCCCGGGAACGAGCGTGATCTTCTGGCGATGATGGATGAAGACATCAACACGGCAGAGTGGCTCGCGATCTGCAATTTACTATTTCAAAAGCGATCGCGGGAGTTTTTTCAGAAAACGCTGTCCGAAGTAGCAATCACTCATACTTTCGAGATCAAGGACTTCGACGGTTTTGCTGGACGCTGCGGTGGAGCAATTGGGAGTGCATCGGCCCCTCGACACTTTCCGAACGGGTTCCCACCCATAGCCCTGTATCAGCTTGACTTTCCACAGATGAGTGGCCGAGGTCCCGACGATGAGGTTTTAGCGTTTCCAGGCCCACGCGACATATATTACCGGCGCACAGTCATTGCGACTGGTACCGAGGAAACCTGGACACACTTGAATTTCTTTCATTACCTCGATGTATACCGGTCTGAATATCTCGCGGCTGGCTTGACTGGGATGTCCAGTCAAGATTTGAACAAGGTATTGTTCCCACTGAGCAGCATTCGATGGCAAAATGCTGAACGATTCAATCAGCAGGCAGCGGAGCAGCTCGATCGCCAGGCAGATCAGATTCGCGAACTGCTAATGGAGATGCGTGAACACGGGCTGGATGTGCAAGCCCTGTCGCTGCACATCGCTCCGATTATTTACGACTACCGGAATGACAAGGACGAACCTCTGCCATCGCTTACGCCGAAAGGCATCTCCTTACGGTAAAGCGTCCGGTCACAGTAACGTGTGCTTAAGTGGGGCAGGTGGTCTTGCCACCTGCCCTTATCGCCTCACTACCGCTATCACCGCAACGCTTCCCAGGCTTCCGCCGGCTCGACCTCGGATTCGATGTCGCCGATAACCTTTACAATTCCTTGCAGATGCCCGACAAATTCGTCAGGAGCTTCCCTTGCGGGTACAAGCTTCGCGAGCCGAGAGTCCGTTTCCCAACCAGGGCTCGTTCCCTTTTTAGGGGTCTCGTTCTGACCATCCGCCGCTGGCAATCCTAAGACCCCCTCCCGTTCTTCCCCTGCAAATACTTAATCAGCACCACTTCGTTCCCTGCTTCGCTATACACTAGCTCGTCCGCGATCTCCTTCACCATCATGATGCCGAATCCACCTGCTCGCATTCCTTTTTCCGACCGGTATTCCATGTGCCGTAACGGATCGTCGGGCGGGTTATTGATAGCCGCGTGCTTCATTTCTTTCAAAGCAAACCCATTGCCCGTATCGCAGATATGCAGCACAATCGAGTGACCGGCCCGGATCAGTGAAAGCTCAATCCCGCACTCCGGACTCAGCCTGCAACCGTGTTCAATTGCATTGCTGAGCAGTTCCTCAATGGCCGTCGCAAGGCCTTCACAGTAGCCGTCCGGCAAGTCGGAGAGCTCTGATCGGAAAAACTTCGCGACCAGCTCCTTCGATTCCAAATCGGGCGAGACATTCAGACAAATCCACTCTGGCGAATCGGATTTTACCTGAACACATCGATTGCCTTCAAAAACTTCTCGTGCTCTACCCATCGGCAGCTATCGTACATTCTCTCATCGACAATTCAGTGCTATTTTCAAAACAGACCGGAATGCGCCTAGTTGTAAGCCTTCTAATTCTGGTATTCTCCACTACCAGCCTTCTTGCAGAGAAGAAAGTGGTCTCTCCGACCACGAGCGCGGGTAATGAAAACGTGGATATCATCGCCACGATTTCGATGACCGAAGAGGAAGTCACTCAGAAATTAGGTGCTGATCCGGGGAAGGGAATCGCACTGTTGGCTGTTCGCGTTGTCCCAAAAACTGACAAGCCGGTGGATGTCAGCCCTGACGATTTCATTCTCCTGGCTCATGACGACGGAGAGCGGTCAAAACCATTCGAACCTGCCGAAATCGCCGGCGGAGGCGCGCTAGTCGTTGCCAATACAGCAGACAACAAAACCAAGAAAACGAGCGTCTCCGCGGGCCTGGGCGGCATGCTTGGGGGCGGTGGCGGCTCGCCTGGAAACTCGAAGGTGGTTGCGCTCGGTTCACGAATGGACGACAAACGGCAAGGCAATACTGCTTTACTGCAAGTCCTCAAATCGAAGCAGCTTCCTCAGAAAGAAACAGTGGAAACAGTCGAAGGGTTCTTATATTTCCCCCTCGACGGCAAACACAAACTGAAGAATCTTGCGGTTCTCTATCGAGGCCCAGCCGGAAAACTGGACCTCGAGTTCGAACACTGAACCGCGTCCAGTCTACATGCTGGCTTTTTCGATGCTGTCGATCTTGATGGTGTCGTTATCCTGAGATCCGGTAACCTTCACCTCTTGACCGGCAAATCCCTTGGCTTTGGCCTGGGAATCGGCATCGATCTTCATCACTTTGCCGTCATGAACGAAAACTGCGTCTGAACCGCCCTTCAGGCAGGCATTGATGCATTTCGTATTCGCCTCGCTCACCTTGTCGTGTTTGGCGCCGCAGTGAGCATCGGAAATGTAGCCGGTCATTTCAGCCGCCAGCGCGGAAAACGAGCATAGCGAGACAGTCAAAAGAGACGCGAAAACAACTTTTTTCATAGGTTGCCCTCCACAGGCATGTACGAGCAATATTCTATAGCGGATGACTCGGCCAGTTAGAAAAGCGTGTCGGATTTAACAATTTGTTAACAACCTTAACGCGATCCAGAAGCGTAAGGCATCATACTTCCAGAAGGAGCAGAATGAACACACGTCGGCCCGATCGCTCTGTATAGATCAGGCCATCTCCGTCTTGCCTCACAGCCGAACACACCGGTGACTTGCTGCTTTAGCCGCGGAAAACGAACACGAACGGGAGCCGCTATGATCGGAGTTATGACCGTACACGTAACGGAAGCCGAACTTGCCCGCGATGTTCGCGCCGTATTAGCCAAGGTTCGCCAAGGCGTGGAAGTGATAATCGAGCAAGACTGCGTTCCGGTTGCCATTCTCAAAGCTCCTCAAGTGAAAGGCCGGAGAATCTCTGAGGTGATCGCCGCCCTGGAAGCTAACGGAGCAAACGCGGTTGTGGATGAGGATTTTGCCCGAGATGTTAAAGCAGGGATTAACGCCCAACGTGAACCATGGAATCCACCGCCCTGAGAGTAGTTCTCGATTCCAGTGCTTTAATCGGCGCTGAACGTGCAAAATTCAAAACGCCGGAAGTCATTAAGACTATCCGGTCCTGCATTGGGGACCTGCCCATCGTCATCAGTGCTTTGACTGTGGCGGAATTGGGCCATGGCATCTATCGGGCACAAACTCCTGAGCGCAGGCAGGAGAGGCGACGTTTTTTGGATGAGCTCAAGTCCCAAATCCCAGTCCACCCAGTGACCGAGGCTACAGCCGAGATCATCGCTCGCATTGACGGCGAGCAAGCTGCGAAGGGGATTAATCTTCCGCTCAGTGACCTGATTATCGGAGCCTGCGCACTGGAGCTTGGGTATGCCATCGGCACGAGTAATCTCCGAGACTTTAGCCGAATTCCCGGAATGGACATTATCGAGTTCTAAAGACCCCTTTCGCCTCCTCGACGACACGACGGATTAGAGTTGCTGCCTATATCTACACTTCCAGAATGACCGGCATAATCAGCGGTCGCCGCTGCGTCTGCTTGCCCAGAAACCGCTTCAGATCGGTCCGGATCTTCTCCTGCATCACCCCCCAATCGCCGCGCTCTTCCGGCGTCGAAGCCTCTAGCGTTTTTGCCACGACGCCACGCGCTTCTTGAAGGACTGCCGCATTCTCCCCTACCACAAAGCCGCGGCTGACGATCTCCGGCAGGCCTTCGCTCTTACCCGTGAGCTTGTTGATCGCAATGATGGGCAGGACGAACCCGTCTTCAGATAAATGGCGGCGATCGCGAATAATAATGTCCTCCACCACGTCATCGAGAGAGCCGGAATCGATGCATACCCTCCCCACCGTGATCCTTTCTCCACGCCGTGCGCCCATCCCATCGATTTCGAGCGTATCGCCCGTCTCAAGCACGAAAGTTTCCTTGAGACCCGCTGACCGCAGATGTTGTGCCAGGTGCGCATGCCGCGAAAGTTGGCGGTATTCCCCGTGAATCGGCACGAAATAGCGCGGGCGGACAAGATTCAGGACTAGCTTGAGTTCTTCTTCACTCGCGTGACCAGACACATGTACCGGCGGCTTCATCGTTCCATACACCAAGTCGACGCCGCGCCGCGCCATGTGGTTGATCATCCGGAAAATCGCCTTCTCGTTGCCCGGAATGATGCGCGAGCTCAAGACCACCGTATCGCCAGGTTGCAGGTACAGGTGCTTGTGATTATCCACCGCAACCCTTGATAGCGCCGACATCGGTTCGCCCTGCGTACCCGAGACCACCACGGCGACTTTCTCCGGAGCCATCTGCATAATGTCTTGCGGTCGCAACAGCGTCGAATCGGGAATCGAGAGCAGCCCCAGGCTGTGCGCGATCTCCGTGACGTTCAGCATGCTCCGGCCGAGAAATGCCAGTTTCCGCTTGTATTCCGCGGCCAAATCCAGAATCTGCTGCAAACGGTGGATCGAGCTGCTGAAGCAGGAGATGATCAGCCGTCGATCGCTCCGCGCGAAGAGCTCTTCCAGCCGGGGGCGAACGGCCCGCTCACTCTCTGTGTATCCGGGACGGTCCACGTTTGTAGAATCGGAGAGCAGCAGCAGGACTCCGCGCTTTCCGTAATCGGCCAACGTGTGAAGATCGAACAGCTCGTTGTCAGTGGGCGTGGGATCGACTTTGAAATCGCCCGTGTGAATGATCACTCCCAACGGAGTAGTGATCGCGAGCGCCACTGAGCTCACGATCGAGTGCGTCACTTGTATGAACTCAATAGAGAACGGCCCCAGCGCTATGCGATCGCCCGGCTTGACTCCGTGCAACCTGCTTTGATCGAGCAACTCATGTTCGTCCAGTCGCCTCTCGACCAACGCGAGGGTGAACTCCGTTCCATAAACAGGTACATTGAGTTGCGATAGCAAGAACGGCACGCCGCCAATATGGTCTTCGTGGCCGTGGGTGAGAATCAATCCGCGAACCATCGCGGCGTTCTGTTCCAGGTAAGAAAAGTCAGGCGTGACGATGTCCACCCCGAGCAGCTCAGACTCGGGAAACATCATCCCCGCATCCACGACAATGATGTCGTCTCCATAGCGGAACGCCATGGAGTTCATACCGAATTCCCCAAGCCCGCCAATAGGAATGACCTGGAGCTTCGGTTCCGCCATAAGGAATTTAAAAGCTAAAGAGTAGCACGCTACGTCCACCTGTCTCGTGGCGCGGATTATCGTCCTTTGCAGTCTCCGAAGCTTTGCCTACTCGCACTCGCTACCCTGTAATAGGCCATGCCCAACCGAGTCCTGATCCCCTACCGCCATGCAAAGAAGGTCCGAGCCTACGAAGAGGCCGTCCGCGCCGGAGGCATGGAGCCGGTCGCGCAACTTATCAGTGAACCCGTATCCCTGACCGGCATCGATGGCTTGCTGCTCATGGGTGGAACCGACGTTGAACCGTCCCGCTACGGCGCCGAACCCGCCCCCGAAACCGATACGCCCGATGACGAGCGCGATGCTGTCGAACTGAGCTTAATCGACACCGCCCTAAAGCTCGACTTGCCGATCTTCGCCATTTGCCGCGGCCTGCAGATCCTGAACGTGTATCACGGCGGAACGCTGATTCAGCACTTGTCAGGTACGCGTCACGATCCTGATACGGACGACAAAGCAGCGTGTGTCCATTCTGTCGTATTCGAGCCCGGAAGTAAGCTGGCGGCGATCGCTGGAACAAGCAAGTGGCAGGTAAACTCGCGGCACCATCAGGCGGCGAACGACATCGGAATCGGTCTCCGCGTCACCGCTCGAGGCGAAGAGGACACCACCGTGGAAGGATTGGAGCGGCCCGCCTCGCGTTTCGTCGTCGCGGTGCAGTGGCACCCGGAAGACCAGGTCTCCGTCCACCCCGAACAGTTACGCCTGTTTGAAGCATTCCGTGATGCGCTAATCTAACCGGCGCTCAGCCCTGTGCAATTCGATCATCGCCACTTCCGGCGGACAGTTAAAGCGAATCGGCAACGACGAGCACCCCACACCGCTGGAAGTGTATCCTCGCATAGCTCCATGTCGCCACAGCCCGTAGGCGTACGCCCGCGGACAGCGCGCATTATTCCGAATCGAGCCGACCAGCGGAAATCGGATCTGGCCGCCGTGAGTGTGCCCGCACAGATATAAGTCAATTCCGCTCGCAGCAGCTTGCTCATATAATTCCGGCACGTGGGCCAGTAGCACCTTGAATGCCGCGGCGTCCACCCCAAATAGAGCACCCGGCAAATCGTCACAGCCGTAATCGAATGGGTCATCCACGCCGATCAAAGCCAGCGATTGTGCCGCACGAGTGATCTCCACCGAGTCGTTTACCAGCATTCGCACGCCCATTTCTTCCAACGCGTGCGCGATGTCCGCCGAATCGTGATTACCTAGGATCCCGTAAATCCCTTCCTGCGCCTCAATGCTCGGCAGAATCGTCCGCATTCGCGAATAAACAGCATCGCACGGCCCGCTGTCCTCGAAGCGGTAATCACCGGTAAGCACGCAGGCATCCGGCCGAACATTCTTCAGAACCGGAACCAGCGCTTCCGCCAGCCCATCCACACCGTCGATATGGAAGTCCGAGATTTGGAGAATCCGGAAGCCATCGAATGCTGCAGGCAAATTCTCAAACTCGAGAGTAATCTCGCGCACCACCGGATTGAGGGCGTTCCGCACGCCTCGGCTGTACACTCCGGCGCATCGGAGAGCCATGCGCAGGCCGGGCCGCAGCACGTGGTGCTCATACCACGCGTGCAGAGCCCCATGCCGGAACGTGTGGCCCAGCGCTTCGAACTGCCGTTCGATGGCAATTCTTGGTTTCAGCCGCTCCGTCAGGGAGCGTTCTTCGACAACATTCGCCATGCAGAGATTGGAGACTACTTATGTTGTTCCGCGAATGCGGCAACTATCTCTATTGTCCCCAAGCGTAATCTAGAGACATGCCGGAATCGCATCCCGCTGAACCAGCATGCCGCCGCAGCTAAGAGTCGCTGTCGTGACCGGCGCCGCGCAGGGCATCGGACAACGAACGGCGGAGGTATTGGCCGCCCGCGGATACCGTTTGCTCCTAAATGATCTTCAGTCGTGCGCGCAAACCGCTGCTGCAGTCGAAGTCTTAGGCGACATCTCCGAAGAGAGCACAGCGGAACAGATCGCGGCTGCTGCTCGCCGCGAATTCGGTCGCGTAGACGTGCTCGTCAACAATGCAGGAATCGCTCACATCGCGCCTGCGGAGCAGACCACCGCTGCGGCCTGGCGCCGGATGCTGGATGTGAATCTTCTCGGGCCGTTTCTCCTGTCCCGCGAAATCGGAAAGATTATGCTCGAGCAGCGCGCAGGAAGCATTATCAATATCGCTTCCATCGCCGGCCTCCTCGCCGTCGCGGACCGCTCCGCCTACAACGCCAGCAAGCATGGACTCATCGGGTTGACGCGCACTCTCGCCGCCGAGTGGGGCGGCCGCGGAGTACGCTGCAACGCGGTATGTCCCGGCTGGGTGAAAACGCCTATGGATACCGGACCTCAGGAATTAGGCTTGTACAATGATCGCGACATCATCGGCCGTGTACCGATGGGCCGCTTTGCTTCGCCCGATGACATTGCAAACGCTATCGCCTTTCTCGCGGATCCCGAACAGAGTGGCTTCATAAACGGCCACACGCTATCGGTGGATGGTGGTTGGTTCGCCGACGCAAGCTGGGAAACCCTCCGCCTCCGCCACCGCTGACCCTCTTTTCTTTTTGTTCAATCAGAGCTCTATGCGGGTGTGGCGCGCGGACGGTCGCCCTTTTGCCAGGTGCGGGCTCTGTTCTACAACGCCCGCTCCAACGCCGCTTCCATAATGGCCCTCGGCGCGCTCTGGCCCGTGAAAATCTCGAACTGCGAAAGCGCTTGTTCTAGCAGCATCTCGGAACCCGAAATCACTGTGCACCCTGCCGCTTTCGCGCGCTTCAGCAATACCGTTTGGCGCGGGTTGTAAACCATGTCGAACACGATCTCGGCGGGTATGCTCTCAAACAGGCACCCCTCGCCGTCTGGCGCCATGCCCACCGGCGTCGCATGGATCAGCGCGTTATAGGTGTGCTCTTGGGCATCAGCCAAAGCAATCGCTTCTCCCTTCACAGCTCGCGCCAGAGCTTGCGCGGATTTCATGTTCCGCCCAGTGACATAAACATTTGCCCGAGCATCGGCCAGCGCCGCGGCCGCCGCTCGTGCTCCTCCGCCGTATCCCGCAATCAGTACCGAGGAGCCCGCCAGTGTCATCCGTCGCCGCAGCGGCTTCAACACGCCGTCCACGTCTGTGTTCGTGCCGCGCCATTTTCCGCCTTTTCGCCACACTGTATTCACTGCGCCGATCCGTTTTGCAAGCGGTTCGATCACGTCCAGATACCGCATGATCCGCTGCTTGTGCGGAATCGTGACGCTGAAACCCGCCACGGGCAGCTCAGTGGCAGCCTGCATCCAATCTTTGAGTTGCGCGGCCGTCACCAAAAACGGTAGATAAACCGCATCCACCCGCCGCGCCTGAAATCCCCGGTTATGGATCGCGGGCGATTTCGAGTGAGCCACCGGATTCGCGACTAATCCGAAAATGCGCGTCTGCCTGGTGAGCTTCCCCGGCCGGTACAGGCTTTTCATCGTATGCGCCGGAATTTGACCGGGCGCCGTGCCTGGACCTTCTCGCGAAGCCGCATACGTATAAAGCGAGCCGCGCGAGGGCGAGAGAATGCGGCTGGGAATCCCCGCTTCCGCCATCGCCAGCAGAATCAGTGGAGTCTCTGCGTGATCGCAGGCGCAATGCAGAAGGCGAAGATTGTCGCTCGGCTTGCGCGCCGTAATGGCGATCTTGTACGCATTTGCGGGAACGCGCTGCAGTCGCCGCAACAGCGGCTCCAGCGCCGGTGTCTTTTCGAAATTGTGAGCGGAGATAATCAGCGCCGCGTGTTCACGCAATGTTTGCGCGGCGCCCCCCAAACGTTCAGCCGATTCAATTTCGAGATCTACCAACGCAGCGCCCGCCCCCGCCGCGTTTTCGAGTACCGCCAATTGCCGTTCTACTGGCCCGGGAAAATAGCCATGCGCTTCTTTGTGGCGGCACGTGGCCAGCACGCACGCGTCCACAAATTTCTTCTTAAAACGTCTTATAAGTTCGGTTCCGCCGGCCGGATCGGGCAAGTAGTCGAGCCGGAACTCAAGAAGCGCATTTCCATCTTTATACTCCTGCTCTGCCGCCCGGCTGAGTTGCGAAACCGTTGGGAAACCAAGGGCTACACAGATACGTGGAAGGTTTCTCGGGAAAACCGGCATGCGGAGCAGTTTGGGGCTAGAATATCAAGCGCAATCTTTTCGTTCCAAAACGCCCGCTCCTAGGGTCAAACCTACAGAGGCAAGACATGATAGATCCGAAATCAAACCGAATACATACCGACGAAGACGAAACATCAGAGCTGCAGAGTGCCCGGTGCGAGGCGGCGAAACCTCGATCTGGTCTGAGCGTCAACGACACCATTGCCCGGGACGCGAATTTGTCTGTAGGCGGCCAGGGAGTAAATGTGTCCGGCGTTTCGGCCGGTGCCGGAGCCGGCGCGGGCTCTACCCACCTTACTCCCACCACGAGTTCTTCACCGGCTCCGAATGTCGTTCCGGGCGGGCGCGGTACCGGCGTGACACCGCTCGGCGAAACGCAAGCGGCGAAGTCGATAGGTTCGAGAATGGATCTGGGTGAAAACCGGATCATCGACGAGGAAATCTCCCGGCGGGCCTACACCTATTGGTGTCAGCGCGGCTGTCCTCTCGGTTCGCCGGAAGTGGATTGGCACCGTGCCGAACGCGAACTCCGTGAGGAGCGGCTTCGCAAAGCCTCCGCTGCTTCCGCTTAGCGACGAGCCGAAACAGAATGGCCTATTCCGCCATTCGCGCCTGTCCAGCCTGCGGCACCCGGAATCGCGTCTCCGCGAAACACCTGAGCGATACCGGGCGCTGCGGCGCCTGTAAAGCCCCACTGCCGCCCTCCTCCGAGCCTATCGAGGCGGATCGCGACACCTTCGAGGCCATTGTCAATGAGGCACACGTTCCAGTTCTAGTTGATTTCTGGGCAGCGTGGTGTGGGCCCTGCCGCATGGCCGCGCCCGAAGTGCGGGCGCTTGCCGCCGAAATGGCCGGCAAAGCGCTTGTTCTAAAGGTCGATACCGAAGCCCATCCGGACCTCGCGGCCCGCTTCCGCGTGCAAGGCATTCCGAACTTCATCGTTCTTCGCGACGGTCGGCCTGTATTTCAGCAGGCTGGCCTCGTGCCACGCGCCGAGATGCGCCGCTGGTTGGAACGCGCCGGCGCCGCCGCTGCCTGAATCTCGTTCACGCGCCGACGGAATATGGCTAGCCCTCTCCGCCTTTCGGCATGTCTTACCCGCGTCGGTATAGAAAATTGTCAGGCGGCAATCAGGCAGGGTAAGGCAAAACTTAATTGAGGCAGCCGCAGAGTATGCGGGCCGGCCAGTAAAGTAAATCCAGCAAATAGAGTGAACGAGGCTGGTTAATGAGATAAGAGGATCAGGCCTTTTCGATGCCGGTTACATGCGCAACGGCGACATGCGCTCTCAGCTATTAACAAGTCTGATGGAACTTTTGACCTACCTATTCGATAAAGCCAAAGGATGAACTGGGTTTTCAGCCGACGATGCGAATCCAGGTCGCGGCTGTACGCTCGTGGTAGTTCATTGGATACCAAAACTAAAACTAATAACCCTGCTACTAGTCAGAAAGCCTGGCCGGGTTTTTACTCGGCCAGGAGACTATAGACACCATGCCTTACTACGAACGAAATGAATATTGCGACGAGGAGCACTCTGACGAATCCATCTCGGTTAATCGGGTTATGAGCTGGAAACTCATTCCAGCCGGCAGTCAGAGATCGGGGCTCATCGCTCAATGGGATACATTTTGGCTTAACTCCGAGCAGCATTGGAAGAGGCAGCCGGACCTCATCGAAGAGGCCATACGCCGTCTACGTTCTCTCGGATAGCTCACGCACACTGCAGCGCAATTAGGAACGAACTCCGATGCTCGTATCCTTCGTGTCTGCCCCGAGCATCTCTGGAACGGAAAACCGCTTAAGCGTTGCGCCTTCGGCTCGGCGACCGCGACCGGATCGTTTGCTTTGTTCGCCGATCACCTCAACTGGAGCAGCCGCCTCAGCGAGTGCTTAGCGCGAGGCCCGATACGCGGAATCGCAAGCGCCGGGAGAGAACCACTCGTCTTCACCTTTGCTACGAGTCTCTAAAACCCGGCCGCTCGAGTCCATCGAACGAAAGGACGCCCCTTCTCTGAGCGCGTGAGTAAGATGAAGCTCACCAAAGACCGAATTTCGATCCAAATCAACGAATCGCTGACGCTCGCCGGCATTCCGGCCGAAACGTTCGAGTACCGGCTTGGATCGAAATCGGCCCTGGAGTGGATCATAGATCAACATCAGGTCAAAGGCGAATCGAACCCGAACCGCGAAGATGATCCTGGCTACATCGTGCGTCTGGTCGGGCAAGTAGTCCGGGTGAGCATCGAAACTGTTCGCATAATCAAGAACCTTCCAGACTTTCGACAGCCGCAGTCACAAACGAAGAAAATGTCGCTATCCCGCTCTGCTGCCTAGGCTTAGGGCCATTTTCACCACTTACCCCGATCCGTTTCCGGCCTTCTCCGTGCTACTGTCAACCAGGCTCGCCGAGCGCATTCCGCTCAGCGAGCCATTTCTATTTCAGGAGCGCATTCAATGGCAACAGACGCCCAAATCAAAGCGAATCGCGAAAACGCGCAGCTCTCGACCGGCGCCAAGACTGAATCAGGTAAGGCCAAATCCTCTCTCAACGCCGTCAAAACAGGACTGACTGGCCGCACAGTCCTGCTGCCCGGTGATGATGCCGAGGCGTATCAAAAGCACGTCGCCGGCTTTTTCGATCGCTGGAAACCCGGGGCAGAGGACGAATGCAACCTGGTCCAATCTCTCGCCGACACTGAATGGAGACTCCTTCGCATTCCCGCTCTCGAAATGGGCATCTACGCCCTGGGCCGGCTCGAATTTGCCGCCGAGTTCGCCAACGAACACGAAGCCGTCCGCAAGCACCTTATCGAAGCCAAAATCTTCGTTACCTACCGCAAAGACCTGAACAACCTGAGTATCCAGGAGTCGCGCCTCCGCCGTCAGCGCGAACGGGATACCGAAACTCTAAAAAGCTTGCGTTATCAACGCGCTCAAAGCGCCAAAGCGCGCCTCGATAAGGCCGCCCAACTGTACATCCAAGCGGTCAAGGAAAATACCAACGGCAACTTCGACCTGGGCCAATTTGGGTTCGAATTTTCAATCGCGCAAATCGAGCTCCGCGCTCTCGAAATTAAACCTAATCTGTTCGACGAATACTGGCGGCAAGTGGAAGAAGAAGAAGGAGAGCGCAACAAAGTCGCCTGACCCGTTCTGATTGAAGACTCTTAACTCCCTAGTAGCCGCGAACGAAATAAGGGGACGCGAGATATAGTTATCTGAAACTCACATTCAACTTGTATGCGGAGTCTGCCGCTTTGTCGGCTAATGCCTGTCGTTTTGCTTGCTTGGGTGCCGCTCGTCCGGTCGTTTGGTCTGGATTGCCCGCCCCACCCTCTACCGGCCGTTACCGCGCCGAATATCTTTTCCAAAGAGCAGGAAATTCAACTCGGCAATCATTTGGCACAGCAATTTACTCGCAGCCTCGCGGTGACCGATGACCCGGAGGTGACCGGGTATCTGAGCGACATTACCGTGAGACTCCTCAAGGGCTCGCCGCGCGCCGATCTGAATGTCCGGGTGCTCGTTGTGGATTCGCCAGTACCCAATGCGTTCACTTTTGCTGGCGGTCGTATTTACGTCACCAGGGGATTAGCCAAATTTGTTCGCAATGAGGATGAGCTCGCCGGTATCCTTGCGCACGAGCTTGGTCACGCCCTCACCCACCAATCCGCTGTAAGCCTGACCGCGCTCCTCAAGCAGGTCCTCGCGGTCACGAGCGTCAAGGATGAACAGGACATCATTGTCGATCTGAACCGCCTCGACGAAAGCTGGGGACAGAATCCAGCCGCCTTCCGGCGAATTGTTCGCAGTGGTGATGACGACCAGGAAGTGGCCGACCGTGTGGCCCTCGCTTTACTTGCGAATGCCGGCTATTCGGCCCAGGCGTCCGTCGACATTTTCGGACGTATAAGCGAGACAACCGGCAAGTCGGGTAACTGGCTGACCGATCTGTTTGGTCTCACCTCGCCTGACCAACGGCGCATGCGCGAGCTGCTCAAGCGGACCGGCGCGTTCTCCGCGGCGTGCGCCTCCAAAGCCCCGCTGGCCGCCGGTTTTGAACGATGGCGTTCCGCTCTCCTCGACTTCTCCGCGTGGGACCGACGCCGCGAAAGACTCGCGAACGTGGTCAGCAAGATCAAACTCGACCCGATTGTTCTGCGCGAGATCGGACAGCTCCGGTTCAGTCCGAATGGAAATTATGCACTCGCGCGCGAATCGGATCGCATTCTCCTATTCACACGGGAACCCTTTGCTTTTGGCTTCCAAATCGATGCCCCGCACGTCGTAGATTCGCGCTTTACTGCGGATTCCAGCTCCATTGCCTTCGCCTCTAGCGGGGGT
Organism: Acidobacteriaceae bacterium; assembly: GCA_019244055.1. Taxonomy (GTDB): domain Bacteria; phylum Acidobacteriota; class Terriglobia; order Bryobacterales; family Bryobacteraceae; genus Bog-105. Next base: position 20,830 of record JAFATG010000194.1, read on the forward strand.
CGTGTTGAAATCTGGGATCTCGCGTCTCGACGGCGCATGCAAGCCTTCGATCTGCTGGAACGAAACTGCGTGGATGCCATCGTCTCTCCCGATGCCAAGCACTCCGCCTGCATCGCCGGTGACGGAACGCTGACCGTTGTCGAATTGTCCTCCAACGCGAGCCTGTTTAAAGAACATTTCGACAAGTTTGGGCCTTATAATTTCGCGCAACCCCCATTCATCGATTTCTCACCCGACGGTCATTACTTTGCCGTCGAGCAGGACTTTCATGTAGTCATCTTCGATCTTGTGAAATCCAAACGGGTGAATTTGCCTCCTGCGCTTAACGGCAACATGGCATCCGGATTCGCTTTCACCGGGGAGGATCGGATAGTCACGTTTCCCGGTGCGTGGAATAGATCGGCGCCGCAATTCACTACCTTGACGTTCCCCGCCGGTAAGGTGCTGGGCAATTTTGCGGTTTCACCAGGCACCCTGTTCTCCCGTATCTCCCCAGCGGCTAACGGCGACTTCGTTCTTCTCAGGCCATGGGGCAAATATGGTGTCGCAGCAGTGAATCTTAAGGACAAAAAACTTCTTGTGGCGCGGCAAAGCCCACTAGATCTCTACCGCGACATCTACGTTCGGCCGCTCGATGACGGCGGTCTGGGCCTATTCGATCTGAAAGCACAGCGGCTTCGTTCTCGAGTCGATATTCCGGTACCTCAGAGCGGCGACGGCCGTTTCCAGCGAGCCTTCATCTCTCCCAATCTCCGCTGGGTTGCGGGCTGTGGACCCGAACGTTGCGGCCTTTGGAATGCCGAGACCGGCAAACGAATTCTCCTCCTTCGGCTTTTTAACGCCGCATGGTTCGACTCTTCCGGCGCATTTTACGCAGATTTCCCGAAGAACGAGAAAATGGCTCGCACTCTGGCCCGTATGGATCCTGAGAATGGCGAGGTGACCTCCACCCGACAGGTCGATGACGAGAAAGCTTGGCTGCGAGGGCGATTCCTCATAACCCTGCAGTCCGCCAATAATCGCGCCATGACCTTCGCATCGGGTAACGACCTCGCAGCTCTTGCGGCCAGAACCGTCGGCCAGCTTTTGGGGCCGTGTGCTCCCAAGCTTGCCGATGATGTCTTGATGGCCTGCGATGTTACTTTCGAAGTCCACGACGCGCCGAGCGGCCGCGAGCTATGGTCCCGCCACTTCCCGCGAGAGGGCCCAGTCGTTCGCATCGAGCCGGATCAGGATCTCGTCCTGTTCAAGTGGCCTGTGTCCGCCGAAACGGCGAAGGAGGAGATGAAAGGATCTCAGGAACTGTCCGAACGCCTTGCGGCGGCCGGACCAAAGCTCCAACTGGACCTCCTCGAGATCGCAAGCGCTGCTGACGGTAGCGTCCAAAGGAAGCTTCTCCTTGAACCCGGCTTGCCTCTCTCGATGATCGGCGACCGGCTGATCATCCAACATCGCGACTACTTCGAGATCCAGTCACTCGCCGATGGTCACATAGAAGGCAAAATCTTCGGTTCGCTGCGCGCGTATTCGAACTCCGACGAACTTGTTGCGGTAGATGAAAAAAGCGATTCCGATCTTGCCATTTACGATCTCAAAACTCGGAATCGCATAGAATCGCTGAGCTTTCCCGGGACTATTGCCACTGCTCGGTTCGGCTCTGCCAGGCAGCTTTTGGTACTGACGAACAGTCAAATGCAGTACACTTTTAGAATCCCGTCAGATTCGCAGCACGCGAGTAGCCCCACCCTCCAATGACCCGGTTAGCAGGGCCACTACCCCTGGACTTCCCCGGTTCAGCTCCTCGCAAAATCGGGCCCAAACCACACTATGTAGCCGTTCTCCACAATTTATCCACAATATCTAGTCCCCTAGAGTAAAAATCCGGCTTGACGGGTGAGATAATTGGAGTTTAGATAGTACTGCAAGTCAGCAGCATCTACCGCCCCCGAAGAAAGGCTCCCGCCCCATGGGACAGCTCAGCGTAAACTTAGCAGTCAAAGTTCAGGAGTTGCATCGCTCTCTTAAACGCGAAGAACGGACCGGTGTGTCCTTCCCTCGCTTCTTTACCTCCAAACTGGAGCCCGGTACCACTCCCTACGACCAGGTTACCTGGGAGCTCCGTACCGCCACCATCGGCAACGATAAAGGCTCGCTCCTCTTTGAGCAGCGGGACGTCCAAGTCCCGGCCGATTGGTCGCAGACCGCCACCAATATTGTCGCGAGCAAGTATTTTCATGGCCGCATGGGCTCGCCGGAGCGCGAAACCAGCGTCGCTCAACTCGTTCATCGTGTCGTCGACACCATCGCTGACTGGGGCCTCTCGGGGAATTACTTCAAGAGCAAGGAGGACGGGGAAAGTTTCCGCAATGAGCTCGCCCACCTCATGCTCACTCAGAAGGCCTGCTTCAACTCGCCCGTCTGGTTCAATGTCGGCGTCCGTGAATCCCGCGGCTACGGCTTCTACTTCGATGAGGCCGAGCAAGTCGTCAAGAAGCTTCTGCCCGGCGAAAACCATCCGCAATGCTCGGCTTGCTTTATTAACTCTGTCGGCGACACGCTCGAATCCATCCTGGAGCTCGCCAAGACCGAAGGCATGCTCTTCAAATGGGGCTCCGGAACCGGCACCAATTTATCCGCCATCCGCGAGGAAGACGCCCATCTCTGGGGAGGAGGCCGCGCCTCTGGGCCGCTCAGTTTCATGAAGGGCTTCGATGCCTTCGCCGGCGTAATCAAGTCCGGCGGCAAAACCCGTCGTGCCGCCAAAATGGTGATTCTCAACGCCGACCACCCCGACATCGAACACTTCGTCTGGTGCAAGGCCAAGGAGGAAAAGAAAGCCCATACTCTCATCGACGCCGGCTACGACTCCTCGCTCGATGGCGAAGCCTACGGCTCTATCTTTTTCCAGAACGCCAACAACTCGGTCCGCGCCACCGACGAGTTCATGCAGGCCGCCATGGAAGGTACCGATTGGTGGACCCGCAGCGTCGTCACCGGCCAGCCCGTCAAGCGCTATAAGGCCCGCGACCTGATGCGCAACATCGCCGAAGCCACGCACCAGTGCGGCGACCCCGGCATGCAGTTCGACACCACTGTTAATCGCTGGCACACGTCGAAGGCCACGGGCCGCATCAACGCCTCGAACCCCTGCAGCGAATATATGTTCTTGGACGATTCAGCCTGCAATCTTGCCTCGCTGAATCTGATGAAGTTCGTCGGCCCCGATGGCGTCTTCGATGTCGAGGCGTTCCGCCACGCCGTCGACACCGTCATCATTGCTCAGGAGATCCTCGTCGATAACGCCAGTTACCCGACCGAGAAGATCGCGAAGAACTCGCATGACTTCCGCCCGCTCGGCCTCGGCTACGCCAATCTCGGCGCTCTGCTGATGTCACTCGGCCTACCCTATGACAGCGATCTTGGCCGTGATTTCGCCGCAGCCATTACGGCGATCATGTGCGGCCAGGCGTATCTCACCAGCGCGCGTATTGCCGAAGCCGTCGGCCCGTGCCCCGGTTATCCCGAGAACGATCAGTACTTCCTCGAAGTCATCCGCATGCACTGGAACGCCGTCAACGGCATCGACAGCAAGCGCGTTCCTCCGGCCATGTTCAAAGCCGCCGAAGAATGCTGGCGTCGGGCCCACGAAGTAGGCTCTATCACTGGCTTCCGCAACTCGCAGGTGACCGTGCTCGCTCCCACCGGCACCATCGGCTTCATGATGGATTGCGATACCACCGGTATCGAGCCGGATCTCGCTCTCGTAAAGTACAAGAAGCTGGTGGGGGGCGGCGTCATTAAGATCGTCAACAACACCGTTCCGCAAGCTCTGATCAAGCTTGGCTACACGCCCGAGCAGACCGAGCAGATCGTCAGCCACATCGATTCCACCGGCACTATCGAAGGCGCGCCGCATCTCGATCCTGGGCACTTGTCTGTCTTCGATTGCAGCTTCCGCCCGCAAAACGGCCTCCGCTCCATTCAATATGTGGGCCACATCCGCATGATGGCCGCTGTCCAGCCGTTCATCTCAGGGGCCATCTCAAAGACCATCAATATGCCTGAGGAGTCCACGGTCGAAGACATCATGGACGCCTATACCGAGAGTTGGAAACTAGGGTTGAAGGCTGTTGCGATCTATCGCGACGGTTCAAAGCGAGTGCAACCCCTCAGCTCCGGCACCGGCAAAGGCGAGAAGAAGGCTGCTATTCCCACGGCTCCCGCCGCGCCGCAAGTGGTCGAAAAGATCGTCTATCGGCCGCAACGCCGCAAGCTGTCCGACGAGCGGCAATCGCTCACGCACAAGTTCTCCATTGGCGGCCACGAGGGTTACATTACGGTCGGTCTCTATGAAGACGGCACCCCGGGTGAAGTATTCATCTCCATGGCTAAGGAAGGCTCCACCATCTCGGGTCTCATGGACACTCTTGCTACCTCCATCAGCTACGGCCTGCAGTACGGCGTACCGCTGAAATTCTTTGTCGACAAATTCAGCCACGTGCGCTTCGAGCCCAGCGGTTGGACTGGCAATCCGCAAGTCCCCTACGCCAAATCGATCATCGACTATATCTTCCGCTGGCTCGGCGCTCGCTTCCTCGGGATCACGGAAGCCAACGAAGTGGGTGATACGCCCAAGCTCCGACCCACCGAGCCCGAACCGCAGCAATCACTACAGTTCGAAACGAACCTGGGTGATGCCCCGCTCTGCTCCGAGTGTGGCAGCATCATGACCCGCAACGGTTCCTGCTACAAGTGCGAGAACTGCGGCGGCACCTCCGGCTGCTCGTAGCTTGGCTTAGCTTGCCTCGAATCTGAGCCGGAAACGTGAGCGACCTAGCATGGGAGTGGGTCCACCCCTACTCCCATCTCAACGCCTCAACCGGATTGATGCTCGCCGCCCGCCGCGCCGGTAACCACGTGGCCACCAGCCCGAAGCACACCAAGGTCGAAACCGCAATGACGTACGTCTTCGGGTCATTGCTGCCCACGCCGTACAATGCGCTCGAGGCCAAACGGCTCAACAAGAGTGCAGGCACAACTCCCGCGACGGCTCCGATCGCGCATAACCACACTCCTTCGCGCAGCACCATCCTGAGCACCTGCGTCGGGCGCGCCCCCACCGCCATCCGAATACCGATCTCACGCGTCCGTTGACTCATCGAGTACGCAATAACCCCGTACAACCCGAGCGCCGCCAGCAACAGCGATATGGAACCCAAGACCGTTAGAAGCCTCGCGCCGACTTTCTGCGCAAAATAGGAGGCGCTCATATAGCTCACGAACGGTGCCGTTCCGGTGATCGGAATATTCGGATCCACCCGCCGTATCTCAGATACCAGAGTCTGGGCGAAAAGCTCCGGCCGCCCCTCCGTGCGCACCTCAATCCCGACCCCCATACCCGGTGAGAAGAACTGAGCCATCGGGATATAGAAGTACGGCATCGGCGGCTCGGCCAAGAACCGGTACTTGCTATCGCGTACCACACCGATAATTGTTGTCTCCTCGCCTTTCATCCGAAATTTGTGCCCCAATGCGCGTCCGCCCCTTAGAAATCGCTTTACGAATGTCTCGTTCACGATGGCCACGTGCGGCGATGAGTTCGTATCGCGATCAGCGAAATCTCTCCCCGCCAGCAGCGGTATTTTCAGCGTGGCGAAGTAGTCCGGCGAAACCGGATTTCGCCAGAGCTTCATGTTTTCGCCGGGTTGCGGAGTGTAGCCGTTGACCGCAATCTCCTCCCAAGACCCCGCCGCAAAACCAAGCGGAACATCCTCACACAAGCTCGCATCGCGCACGCCCGGAACAGCTCGCAGGTGATGCTGAAGGCGCCGTAGCAATGCAATACTTTGTTCGGCGGAAGCGTGTGTTTGCGAAAGATCGAGGCCGGCGAGTAGAACGTGCTCCGGATCGAAACCAGGATTGGCTGTTTTCGCGTTTTCGAAACTCTGGATAAAAAGCCCCGCGCCGATCAGCGCCACCAACGCGAGCGACAATTCACACACAATCAATATCCGGCTGAGTCCTCTCGAATGCGCACCCGCCGAAAGCGACCGTCCGGCTTCCGTGAGCGCCTTGTGCGGATCCCGGCGGAAGAAAAGCGATACCGGCGCCAGAGCGCATAGCACTGACGTGGCGAAACACAGCCCGATCGTGAACAGCAGGCCGACGCTTTGGACAGGACCGCCCAAATCTGTCACGGGTAGGTCGGTGGGTGGAACGAAGGCTTGGATGCCGCGTGACATCCAGCTTGCGGCGATCAGACCCACCGCGCCTCCTGCCAGAGCAAGCATCAAAACCTCGGTCAATAGTTGCCGGATCAATCGCAACCGGCTGGCCCCCAGGCTCAACCTAACCCCGAATTCTTTTTCGCGCGCCAGCGCCCGCGTCAGTAGCAGGTTCCCCACGTTGGCGCAAACGATAAGGAGCACCGCTCCAGCGATCGCCAGCAGAACCTTGAGCAACGTTCCAAAGACTCCTTGTACGCCGTCCGGCGAATCCGCCATCCGAAGCACCGCCGCACCCAGTCGCCGGTTGCTGTTGGGATATTCGATCTGCAGCCGTTTCGCAATCGTCCCTACTTCGGCTTGTGCCTGCTCAATTCTGATCCCCGGTCGCAAGCGCGCCATGAGCGCAAGTGGGCGCGAGTTCCGGTCTGCGAGCCAGTCCCACGAGCCTGTGAGCTGGGACTGCATCATCAACGGCACCCAAAGTTCAAACCGGAGACCATTTACGGTTCCCTGGAAACTCGCCGGTACGACCCCGATAATACTGAACGCTTGCTGGTTCAGCCGGATCTGCCGCCCTAGGATATGGGGATCGGCTTGGAAGCGCCGTCGCCAGAGCGATTCGCTGATCACTGCTACTGGCGCGCCGCCCGGCCGCTCCATCTCTTCATCCCGATTGAACGTCCGCCCCAGAATTGCCCTCACGCCCAGCACATCGAAGAAGTTGCCGGACACCATCTCCGACCACACCCGCTCCAGGTCGGGAGCTGTTCCCATGTATAACGGGCGCTGTTTGAACGCGATCACACCTTCTAGGGCCTTCGCCTGGTCGCGGAAATCGCGAAAATCGAGGTAAGACGAATCCAGAAGCTCCCCGTTTGGCGCGACCGTTTTGAGCGAGACAATTTGGCCGCTATCCCGAACCCCCGGTAACGGACGCAGCAGAATCCGATCCACCCACGAAAACACCGTCGCGTTTACAGCGATGCCGAGCGCCAGCGACCCGACCGCAACCAGCGTGAACCCTGGCCTTCTTCCAAACGTGCGAACCGCAAACTGGACATCCTCGAGCGGTGATTTCATACCGAGTTCGACGCCGAGGATTGCACGCCATTTTCCACGTGTAAGATTCAGTCGCACAAGAGCTTGCGGCAGAAACAATGCTCGCCGCTGTCCGTTATCGGGAAGCAGCGGTTCAGTTTTAACCCTTCTTTCCGGGACCGCTGCGATTTCCAACCTCCCTCGCCCACTACCCAAACGGGTCAAATCACAATGCGAAGAGTATTCACCCTGTTTCTGGTATCACTTCTGGCCATCACACTAGGACTCCCCGCTCAGGCCGCCGGTTCCGGGCGAACTAGCCCCACCGCTGTGAAAGCTGGTACCGTCAGCGATGCCCAAATAGACGCCACCATCCGCGCCAAACTGGCGAAATCCAAAATCGGCAAGGACGGCTTTCGGTTCCACGTCCAGCGCGGTGTCGTTACCTGGGAAGGGACCACCAGTGTCATCCAACACAAAGGGTCGGCTACTCGTATGGCGCATGCGGCTGGCGCTGTTCAGGTGGTCAACAACATCCAGGTAAGTGCCAGTGCCAAGGCTAAGGCTGCCGGTAACCTTAAGAAAGCAGTGGTTGAACAGTAAATCCGCCCTCCGGCCCCGTCTGGGCCCATGCTAGAGTTGTAGGGAAATTGAATTCCCAATGAAAAGCAGTGTTGTATTGTTGTCAGCCGTGCTCTGTGCCGGTTTCGCATTTGGCCAAGCCAGCAAGCCGGCTACTCCCTCTTCGCCGGCTACGGCGACTTCGCCGACTACCCCAAGTTCCGCTCCGAATTCCAATTCCTCCTCCACGAGCCCACTAAAGGCTCGTGGACCCGAAAGCGTAACTGCCCAAGACCCGAACCGTGTCGTAGCAACCATCGACGGCAAACAGATCACTGCCAAAGAGGCTCTGGACCTTCTCAAGCCGTTCCCGCCCGAGCAGCGCCATCAGCTGGAAGCCAATCTTCCGATGGCCGTCCAGCAGCTCTATATGCGGAAGCAGCTCGCCGGTGAAGCCGCGAAGCTCAGCTTGGACCAGCAGTCTCCTTACAAAGAGCAGATCGAAACAGCCCGCCAGAACGTTCTGCTTCAGGCTTACCTGAAGAAGTTAGCTGATTCGAGCGGACCCGCCCAAGACCCGAAGCAGTTCTACGACTCTCACCCGGGCGACTTCGAGCAGGTCAAACTGAGCGGCATTTTCGTCAGCTTCGCGCCTCCCGGAACGCCGGCCTCATCGAATGCGAATGTTCGGACTGAAGATCAGGCCAAAGATAAAGTCAGCGACATCGAAAAGAAGCTTGCCGCCGGCGGGGATTTCGCCACTCTGGCCCGCACCGAATCGGATAACAAACAGAGCTCTGCCTCGGGCGGCGACCTGGGAACGTATTCGACCAGCGATCCTCAATTGCCAAAAGATATTAAGGATGCCATAACCAAGCTTCAGCCGGGTCAGGTCTCGGGACCGATTCGCATCCCCAACGGCTACGTCATCATCAAGGTCGATAGCCGCACCCAGGTTCCGTTCGACAAGGCTCGCGCCAACATCGTGCAACGAATGGAAAATGAGAAAAGCCAAGCAGCATTGAAGCAGCAGATGGACAAATATAAAATTCAGGTTCAAGACCCTGATTTCTTTGCGTCCTCAAGCGCGCCAGCCTCGAATGTCCCCTCGCTCCAACGGCCCAGTGGCTCGAATACACCCGGCGCTTCTTCGCCTTCGCCCAAGCCCCCGGCTCAACGCTAAGGCCAGGAGTGCAATCGAGAATGCTTTAGTCGGGCTGCCGGAATTGAGCGGTGCCCCAATCTCCATTTCTGTAAAGCCGGGGCTCGCTGCCTGGCGCGGAAGGTTACTCTCCGGCTCGCCTGAACAAGGTGCTCCCGTCTATGCCGCCAGCTTTATGCGTGCGCGCCGGGTCGTCTTGGATCAGCAGCTGTTCCGGCGCTCGGCTCCGTTGCGCCTTATTGTGGTTCATGAGTTGTTTCATTTTGCCTGGCCGCGGCTGAGCAATCAATCTCGCCGCGCCTTCGAACTGCTTCTCAAGACCGAACTCCATAGAGGAGCGAGAGGTGAGTTGGGGGAATCCTCAGCGGCAAAGAAGCGTGACTTTGGTGCGCGTCAGAGCCGTCGCGCGTGGCGCGATTACGTTTGCGAAAGCTTCTGCGACACCGCTGCCTGGCTCTATTCCGGGCTGGCTGAACATCCCGACTTCACGCTTCGCAGCCGCTGGCGTAACCGCAGACGGCTTTGGTTCGAATCTTATTTTGATCGTGTTCGCCCCTGCTAAGGTATAGTCTCCGGGCGATACACTGGAGACGAGGATATCTGTGTCTGTTTGGAAAGGCAGCCTCGGCTTGAGTCTTACCGCGGCTCTGTTATTGCTATCTTCCTGCACACAAACGCAGGAAGTCCGGGCGGCTTCGGCCAAACCGGAAAGCGAGCGCAAAGCCGCGCCGGATTTCAAACTGAAGGACGCCGACGGCCAGACTGTCAGCCTCTCTGATTACCGTGGAAAGGTCGTGCTGCTTAATTTTTGGGCCACTTGGTGCGGCCCTTGCGCCCTCGAAATTCCTTGGTTTGAAGAGTTTGAGCAACAGTACAAATCGCACGGCTTCGAAGTGTTGGGCGTGTCCATGGATGACGACGGCTGGTCTGCGGTCAAGCCATATATTGCCGCGCACAAGATGAACTACCGCATTCTCCTTGGCAACGATAGCGTCGCCCAGCTCTATGGCGGCCTCGATGCTCTCCCAACCACCTTCATACTGGATCGGGAAGGCAGAATCGCTTTTACACCTCATGTCGGCTTGGTCAATAAGGATGATTACCTTAGCGAAATTCAAGAACTTCTCGGTCTTAAACGGACCAATGCTTCGCTTTTTCGCGTGCGCCCTCCTCTTGCCGCTTTGTTCCCTCGGCCAGCAGAATAAGCTCATCGTTAAGCCCGGTCAGACCCTCACAGTGAAACGTGGCGAAACGGCTAAGGAATCGACCACCGTCTCGGTTCTCCCCGGTTTCCACGTGAACAGCGATAAGCCGAAGGATGAGTTCCTGATTCCTCTCAAGCTCACCTGGAACCCTGGACCTCTTCAAGCGATTTCGGCTCGCTACCCCAAGTCCGAAGACATCAAAGTCGGAAATCAGATACTGGCCGTTTTTACTGGCTCGTTCAACATAGAGACCCAGTTCAAAGCCCTTCCGCAGGCTCCGGTTGGCCCCGCGACGATCACCGGCAAGCTGCGCTATCAAGCCTGCAATAACGAAATGTGCTTTCGGCCATCTACCGCCGAGGTGTCTCTTCCTGTCGTAGTCGAAGCGCAGTGACGGCGGTATGTTGCTTGGGCCATGCGCCGGCTTCTGATCCGCCCCGGCGCGATCGGTGATTGCATCCTGTCGTTCCCTGCGATGGAACACCTCAAAGCCGGTTACACCGAGATCTGGATCTCTTCACCGGTCGCTCCGCTCGTTCGCTTTGCAGACAGAGTGCGCCCCATATCATCAACCGGAATCGACCTTGTCGGCGTCGGTGATCTCGAGATGGATGCGGGCTTGCATCAAACACTGCTTGGCTTTAATTCCATCGTGAGCTGGTACGGCGCCAATCGTCCGGAGTTCCGCGATGCCCTTTGCGCGTTGCGCGTCCCCTGCCAGTTTCTTGAGGCGTTGCCGCCGCCGGAATTCGCCGGACACGCGATCGATTTCTTCGCCGCCCAAGTTGGCGCTCCTGCCGGGCTCACTCCGAAGATAGAAATCCAATCCGCGAGTCTGAGGGATTCCGTCGTAATTCATCCATTTTCCGGAAGCGCTCGAAAGAATTGGCCGGTCGATTCGTATCTCCAACTCGCGGCCCAACTGCCGCTCAAAGTCGAATGGAGCGCCGGGCCGGATGAAAATTTGCCTGAGGCGACGCGTTTTGAGAATCTCGCCGAGCTTGCCGCCTGGATCGCTGGCGCCCGCCTCTATATCGGCAACGACTCCGGGATCACCCACCTTGCAGCCGCACTTGGGACAAAGACACTGGCGCTATTTGGTCCTGCCTCGCCGGACATGTGGGCACCGCGCGGCGAGAACGTAGTGGTCCTGCGAAGCGATCCGCTTTCGGACTTGTCTGTCGCCGAGGTTCTCGAAGCCGCTAATCGGCTGCTTGGCTGACTCTAGCGGGTGGTTGCCAGCGCACAATCGGTTTCCGCGCCGCCGTCACTTCATCTACTCTCGACGTACGCGTCGAATGTGGAGCCTTTAGCACCAGTTCCGGATTCTCCTCAACCTCTTTCGCAATTGAAATCATCGCGTCGGCGAACAGGTCCAGCTCGCGTTTGCTCTCCGTCTCGGTCGGTTCGATCATCAGCGCGCCACGGACAATCAGCGGGAAACTCACGGTATAGGGATGGAAGCCGTAATCGATCAGCCGTTTCGCGATGTCCCCGGTCCGAACGCCTTCCTTTGCTTGGCGATCGTCGCTGAAGACGCATTCGTGCATGCTTGGGGCATTGTAGGCGATCTGATAATACGGCTCTAGCAGTGTTCGCAGATAATTCGCGTTCAATAGCGCATCCAGCGTCGCCTGCCGCAATCCGTTCCCCCCGTGCGCCATGATGTAAGCCAATGCCCGCACGAGCACACCGAAATTGCCATAAAATGCGCGGACGCGGCCAATCGATTGCGGCAGATCGTAGTTCCATGCCCACTGATCGGCTTGGCGCTTCAGCCGGGGTCCCGGCAAGAACGGCGTCAGCACTTCGGCCACCGCCACCGCGCCGGAGCCAGGCCCGCCGCCACCGTGCGGAGTCGAAAAAGTCTTGTGTAGATTCAGGTGCATGACGTCGATGCCGAAATCGCCTGGCCGCGCTACGCCCACGAGCGCGTTCATGTTCGCGCCATCCATGTAGACCAGCGCGCCCTTGTCATGCAGGATTTGGCAAATCTTTTTGATGTTCTCTTCGAACACACCTACCGTGTTCGGATTCGTGATCATCAATCCTGCCACATCCTCGTTGACCACGCGTTCGAGAAGGCCCAGGTCGATCATTCCCCGATCGTTCGATTTGATGTTCTCGACTGTGTAGCCGACCATCATGGCCGTCGCCGGGTTCGTTCCGTGTGCTGAGTCCGGGACCAGAATCTTCTTGCGAGCGCTGCCTCGCGTTTCGAGCAGCGCGCGGATCATCAAAATTCCTGTGAATTCGCCATGCGCGCCGGCGGCCGGCTGCAGAGTCACTGCGTCCATGCCTGTGATCTGCACCAGAGCGTGCTCGAGCGCCGCCACTACCTCCATCGCTCCCTGCGCCAGCCGTTCCGGCTGGTACGGATGCGCCCATGCGAGGCCCTCGGTTCGCGCCACGAGTTCATTCACGCGCGGATTGTATTTCATGGTGCACGAGCCGAGCGGATATAAACCCAAGTCGATGGCGTAGTTCCAGGTAGACAGCCGTGTGAAGTGGCGCAAGACCTCGAACTCGCTTACTTCGGGAAAATCTTCGATCTCGTCCCGGACGTTTCCTTTGCCGAGCACCGTCGCCGCATCAACCACCGGCACATCCAATTCAGGCAATTGGTAACCGCGCTTGCCCGGCGAGCTTTGCTCAAAAAGCAGCGGTTCGGCTTGAACAATGTGCCTTATGGCCTTCTTGATCATTGGCTGACTTCAGAATCTCGCAAATGCCGCTGCAACAACATCCATATCGCTGCGCTTGTTCATTTCCGTAGCGCAGAACAACATGCAATCCGCCAGCTCCGGATAGAAGCGGCCGAGCGGCAGGCCGCCAATGATTTTGCGATTGAGCAAGCTCGAATTGATCTGGTCTGGCGAACTCCCGTTCGTGCGAACAACAAACTCGTTGAAGAACGGTGCGTCAAATTTGAGCGGCAGCTTGCTTGCTAGGTAATGCGCCTTGGCCAGGTTCTGTTCGGCCAGTTCACGTAATCCTTCTTTCCCGTAAAGAGACATGAAAACAGTAGCCATCAACGCCAGCAATGCCTGATTCGTGCAAATGTTCGATGTCGCTTTTTCGCGCCGGATGTGCTGTTCGCGCGTAGCCAGTGTCAGGCAAAAGGCGCGGTTACCATTCGAGTCTGTTGTTTCTCCCGCAAGCCGTCCCGGTATTTGCCGGATGTACTGATTGCGCGTCGCGATGATGCCTGCGTATGGGCCGCCGTAGCTGGGCGAAATCGCGAAGCTCTGTAGCTCGCCTACAACGATATCGGCATCTCGGGGAGGTTCAATCAGTCCCAACGCCACCGCTTCGGTGAACGCAACTATCAGCAGCGCGCCCTTGCTGCGAACGAGCGAAGATATTTCGGGAACGTGCTCAAGGATCCCAAAAAAGTTCGGTGTTTGAATAATCACAGCCGCTACTTGATCGTTCAGCTTGGTTCGCAAGTCGTCGATATCCAACTGTCCGCTCTTCGCATACGCCAACTCTTCAACTGGGAAGCCCTGATGCTGCGTGTACGTTTTGAGCACTTCACGGTATTCGGGATGAACGGTTCGAGCGATCAGGATTTTGTCGCGGCCCGTGATGCGCACCGCCATCATCGCCGCTTCCGGAACCGCCGATGAGCCGTCGTACATGGATGCGTTGGCCACCTCCATGCCGGTTAATTGGCAGATCATCGTCTGGAACTCGAAAATGCTGGTCAGCGTGCCTTGTGAAATCTCCGCCTGATATGGCGTGTAAGAAGTCAGGAACTCGCCGCGCGAGACCACGGTATCTACCAAGACCGGACGGAAGTGGTTGTAAACGCCGGCCCCAAGAAAGCTTGCGTATCCATCTCCATTAGCGGCGCCCAGTTGCTTAAAGTGCTCGATGATCTCGTATTCGCTCTTACCGTGGGGGATATCGAGCGGCGTCTTTAAACGCACGTCCGCCGGGAGATAGGAGACCAGATCTTCTTTCGATTCCAACCCGGTCGCCGCCAGCATCTCGCGGCGTTCGCTGTCTGATTTGGGTAAATAGCGCAACTATGAGTTTAAACTGCTGGCCGTAAACGGAGTGCCTTACTCCGCCCCTATGTACTTTTGGTAATCGGCGGCGGACAGCAGATCGTTCGCCTCGCTAGGCGACGCCAGTTTAACTTTGATTAGCCAGGCTTCGCCATGAGGATCTTCGTTCAGCTTTTCCGGGTGTTTTGAAAGAAGAGGATTAGGTTCGACGACTTCACCGGATACCGGAGCATAGATATCCGATACTGCCTTTACCGATTCCACGGAGCCGAATGTATGCCCTTTGGTTACTTTGCTTCCGCTCTTCGGTAGATCGACAAACACGATATCGCCAAGCTCATGCTGTGCATGATCCGTAATCCCGATCGTTGCGTGATCTCCGTCTACGTGCACCCATTCGTGCTCTTTCGTGTATCGATATGCCTCTGGATAACTCATGCCTTTGCTCTCTTATAGAACGGAGTCGGAACGGTAACAGCACTTACGGGCGCCTTGCGGATCACAATTTGCAGATTAACGCCGGGATTAGCGCAGTCCGCAGGTAGGTAACATAGGCCAATATTCTTATTCAGCGTAGGAGAAGGGCCGCCACTTGTAACCCATCCCGCCGGCTTCCCTTCAATCCAAACTTCGTAGCCGTCGCGGCCAATTCCGCGCTCCGTCATTTCGAAGCCCGCCAGTTTGCGTGTAATCGCTTGCTGAAGCTCCCTCAATGCGGGCCGGCCGACGAACTCGCCCTTGTCCATCTTCACGATCCAGCCAAGGTCCGCCTCGAACGGATTTGTGGAAGCAGTCAGTTCATGACCATACAGGGCCATCTTGGCCTCCAGCCGCAATGTATTTCGCGCGCCCAGGCCGCAGGCCTTGATTCCGAATTCGCTGCCTGCGTGCATGATTTCTCCCCACACGCGTTGCGCTTCGCCCGGTGAGATATAGACTTCGAATCCGTCTTCGCCGGTATATCCCGTGCGTGCGATGCGCGCGGGAGTGCCAGCCACCGTGCCGTCCGTGAACCAGTAGTATTTGATGCCGTTCAGGTCAGTGCTGGTGAGTTTCTGGAGAGTCGGTACTGCTCGTGGACCTTGAATGGCAAGCTGGGCGTAGCGGTCGCTGGCGAAATCAACGTTGGCATTGAACTCGTTGTGCTGGCGGATGTGCTCGAAGTCCTTCTCTTGATTCGAGGCATTCACACAGAGAAAGAAAGAATGTTCGGCGACTTTGTGCACCAGGATGTCGTCCACGAATCCGCCGTGATCGTACAGCAGAGCAGAATAATGGGCCTGCCCGATCTTGAGCTTCGCCGCATTATTGGTGGAAACGTAATCGACCAGCTTGGCCGCTTCGGGTCCGTGAATCTCGATTTCGCCCATGTGGCTGACATCGAAAAGCCCGACAGCGTTACGAACGGCGTTATGCTCCTCGATGATGCTCGAGTATTGCACCGGCATTTCCCAGCCGCCGAAATCTACCATCTTGGCTTTCGATGCGGTGTGAACGTCGAAGAGCGGTGTTCTCTTCAGACCGGTAGCGGGACTCATTGGGCGCGCGCGAAAACCTCAGCGTAACACGCGAACGGGCGCTCGCAGCCCGCTCAGGCCGTAGCTTCAGCAGTATCGGATGAGCCGTATTCTTTCAGTTTGTTGAACAGCGTTTTCAAGCTGATACCAAGAATCTCGGCAGCTCGCGTCTTGTTGTTTTTCGTGTGCTGCAGCGTCAGTTGGATCAGCGCCTTCTCGGCTTCCGCAACCGTCGTTCCGACCGGCAGGCGCACGTTCTCGGGCTCGAAAACCTGTGCTGGAGGTCTCGATCCAACTGACACTCCGAAATCGTATGGCAAGTGTGCCATCTGAATCGGTCCCTCGCCCGCCATAATCACAGCCCGCTCCAGCACGTTGCGCAATTCACGAACATTGCCCGGCCAATTATATTTACGGAACGCCTCCATAACCTCTGGCGTGACCGAAGTGACCTTGCAGGAGTGTTTACGGTTGAGGTTATTCAGCAGGGTCTCTGTCAGTATCGGCAGATCGTCCAGCCGTTGCCGGAGTGGCGCCAGTTGAATCTGAAAAACATTCAGGCGGTAGAAAAGATCTTCGCGCAGGTCTCCTTTTTTCAAGGCATCATCCAGAGTGCGATTTGTGGCCGCAATGACCCGAACATCGATGGAAATCTCACTCTTGCCACCCAGCCGGCGTAAACGCGAATCTTCTAAAACGCGAAGCAGCTTGGCCTGGGTGCCCGATGGCATCTCGGCGAGCTCGTCCAAGAGAAGCGTTCCGTGTTGGGCGAGCTCAAAGCACCCGGCACGCCGTTCCAGAGCGCCCGTAAAAGCTCCTTTTTCGTAACCGAACAGCTCGCTCTCCATCAGCGTCTCCGGCATTGCCGCACAATTGATTGCGACGAACGGCGCCGTTTTGCGCGGACTGAGTTGATGGATAGCCCGGGCCACCAATTCTTTGCCCGTGCCGCTCTCACCCACCACCAGTACGGCCGCCTTACTCGGCGCGACCTGCTGGATGATCGTAAACACCTGCTGCATCTGGCGCGAAGTGCCCACCATGTCGACCAGAACGCCCGAATACGACAGTTGCCTGTGCAGCCGCTCTGCTTCCTCTGCCAGCGAGCTCTGCTGGGCCGCCCGTTCCAGCAGAACCCGCAGCGCTGCCGGTTGGATCGGCTTTTCCATGAACCAAAACGCTCCGAGATCGTGGATCGTCTCGATAGCAGTTTCGATATTCCCGAACGCTGTAAGGACAATCGCGGGAGGCATATTGCCCTCCGCTCCCAGGCGCTTCATCAGTTCGAAACCATCCATGCGCGGCATCATCAAATCCGTGATGATCACGTTGGCCGAGAAGGTCTCCAGCTTCTCCAGAGCTTCCTGACCGTCTGGTGCGGTTTCAACATTGAAGCCCCAGCCGGATATCATGGCGGCTAATGGCGCGCGCTGTGACTCTTCATCGTCGACGACGAGCACATTGATACCCTGGCGGGTCGCTTGGTTGCCCACGGACACAGTGTAGCCGATTGAAGCAATTGTTCTTACGTCGGGTTTTTCGCGCAAGTATTAGTACTTATTGAAGGATTAAAGGCACGGAACCCGAAATCCCACCCTCGCGAAGCCTAGAGGAACCGCCCCCGTTCCTGACTAGCTGGAAGCGCATTTATGCCATTGTCATTCTTTACCTGATCGCTCTGATCGCCTTGCTCTATGCGACGACGCGATACTTCAGCTACTGAACACGCGGTCACTGCACGTTAGAATGCTTCCGGTAGGCTGTGGGTCGAATCCTCGAAGTGATTGTCACATCCGCGGAGGAAGCGCGCGAAGCTGAGGCCGGCGGCGCGGACCGGCTGGAGCTTGTCCGCGATCTCGCCTCTGGGGGACTCACGCCACCCGTCGGCGTCGTTCAAGAGGTGCTCGAATCGGTCCGAATACCCGTCAGGGTCATGATCCGCGAAGAGCCTTCGATGCTGGCCGGACCGCCTTCGGACGTTCGTAAACTTCGTAGTTCTGCTGCCGAACTGAGCCGCTTAGGGATTGATGGGGTCGTCCTCGGATTTATCATTGGCGGACGAGTCGATCTCGAGGCCACTCGGTACATCCTCGAAGCCGTAGACGTCCCCGCGACATTTCACCGCGCTTTCGATGAAATATCCGATGCCGCACAAGCAATCGAAGATCTCAAAGAGGTGCCACGAATCGATCGAATCCTGACCAGCGGAGGGCCAGGTAGCTGGCTCGAGCGTCGAGCACGGCTGCTACGCTGGGCCGAGCAGTCGCGGCCCAAAATCGAAATCCTGGTTGCTGCCGGACTTTGTCCCGACGTGCTGGCGGAATTACCGCGCGATACCCTTGAATTCGAATTTCATGTCGGACGCGCCGCACGAAATCCGCACCAGGTCTGGGGCAAGGTCGATAGCCAATACGTGGCTTCGCTCAAGAACGGACATCGATGAGAGCCCTCGACTGGGTGGTCTTGTTCGCCTGGCTGGTTTCGCTTGTCTCCTACGGCCTGTATCGCGGACGCGGAAGCGACACCGTTAATAAGTACCTCCTCGCCGGGAAGAGCATGCCCTGGTACGCCATGGGCCTCTCGATCCTTGCTACGCAGGCGAGCGCTATCACATTCATCTCCACTACCGGACAGGGCTATGTCGACGGAATGCGATTTGTGCAGTTCTATTTCGGCTTGCCTTTGGCGATGGTGATCCTTTCGGCTACCGCCGTCCCGATTTTTCATCGGGCCAAGGTTTACACGGCCTATGAATATCTGGAGTACCGGTTCGATGCCAAGACACGCGCCATTGTGAGTCTGGTGTTCCTCATTCAGCGCGGATTGGCGGCGGGCATCGGTCTGTACGCTCCTGCGGTCGCCCTCGCCGATGTTCTCGGCTGGTCCGATCGGCTCATCACCGTCGTGATTGGGGCGCTCGTTGTTTTGTATACAGCGACCGGCGGCATCAAGGCGCTCACGTGGGCGGACGTGCAGCAGATGACCATGATCTTCACTGCGCTCATCATCAGCGTGATACTCATGATTCACGCTTTGCCCCCTTCGATCTCCTTTGTCGACGCCCTTCATCTAGCTGGCGCAGCGGGGCGATTAAGAATCGTGGATCTGCATCTGAATTGGAGCGACCGGTACAACTTGTGGAGCGGACTGATTGGAGGTGGATTCCTGGCGCTGGCGTATTTTGGTTGCGATCAAAGCCAGGTGCAGCGATACTTGACCGGCAAATCGATCGGGCAGAGTCGCCTGAGCCTGCTGTTCAACGCGACGGTAAAAATCCCGATGCAATTATTCATTCTCTTCATCGGCGCGATCGTTTTCGTTCTCTCACTCTTTGTTCACACACCGATGATCTTTCAGCCCCTTGAAGCCGCTCGCGTGTCGAAAACAGCGGAGTGGGCGCCCACCGAAGCCAATTACCAGCGGGCATTTGAACGTCGTCGGGAAGCAGCTTTTCAGTTCGCGAATGCTTCTCGATCCCCTGGAGCGAATCGTGGTCCCGCTTTAAGAGAATTTCGGGATGCGCAGAACGACTTCACACTGAGCCGCCACCGCGCTTTGAGATTGGTTGAGCGGTTACATGGCCGTAGTAGATACGACGATACAAACTACGTCTTTCTGACGTTCGTGAAGACCTTCTTGCCGGTGGGATTGGTCGGTCTGGTCATCGGCGTTATTTTCTCGGCTTCAATGGGCTCCACTTCCGGCGAAATTAATTCCCTGGCCACTGTCTCCGTCGTGGACATTTACCGCCGCTATTTCGTTCGTAACCGGAACGACCGTCATTACCTGATGGCCTCGCGTTGCTTTACCGTGTTCTGGGGAGCATACGCGGTTGCGTTCGCCGCTATTGGCTCCCGCGGATTCGGCGCGTTGATCGAACGTGTAAACATTGTCGGATCGTTGTTTTATGGAGGAATGCTCGGCGTGTTTGTTCTCGCGTTCCTCTTCCGGCACGTCGGTGGAACTGCTGCGTTTTGGGGAGTGATTGCCGGTGAAGCGGCAATATTCGCTGCTGCTGGCTTCACCACCATTTCGTTCCTGTGGTACAACGTGATCGGCTGTCTGGTGGTAGTCACCACAGCTCTGCTGATCTCGACAACGCAGCGGAAGCCGAGCAAAGTGCTGGTTGCAGGCTAAACCTGCAGAGTGGCGATATCCACAGTGGAGTGATGGCCTTCGATTACAACGATGCCGGTGTCAGTGACATAATACTTCTTCCGGTCTTCATCCGAGTTGTAGCCGACTTGGGTTCCCGGCTGAAGCTTGACGTTCTTGTCAAGGATCGCGCGCCGTACTTTCACATGCCTCCCGATATCGCAATTGTCGAAGATAACGGAATCTTCCACCAGTGCGCCGGTATGAATGCGCACTCCCCGGCCAATGACAGACCCTCGTACACTGCCGCCTGACACGATCGAGCTGCCGGCGATGATGGAGTCGATTGCCATGCCGCGCCGGCCTGTTTCGTCGAACACGAATTTAGCGGGCGCATCAAAATAGCCCGCCGTACGCAGGGGCCATTGCCGGTTATACAAATTCAATTCAGGCGAAACAGCGCGCAGATCCATGCTGGCTTCATAGTAGGCATCGAGCGTTCCTACATCCCGCCAGTATTGTGGGCAGCCGATCGGGTCGCCCGGAATGACGTTCGTCTGAAAGTCGTATGCATACATATCGGTGCGGCCGATCAGACCCGGCAGAATGTCCTTCCCGAAATCGTGACTGCTATTTTCGTTTTCAACATCGGCATACAACTCGCGAAGCAGGACATCGGTCGAGAAAACATAGTTCCCCATCGATGCATACACACGCGATGGATCTTCGGGCATTGTCGGGGCATCGGACCTTTTCTCATGGAAGCCGATAATGCCACCCTCCGGCGTCGTCTCAATCACGCCGAATTCGGAGGCGAGTTCCCGCTGCACCGGAATCGCGGCGACGCAAGCGCCGGCTCGCTTATCGACGTGGTACTCGATCATCTGTCGGATGTTCATCCGATAGATATGGTCGGCGCCGAAGATCGCGACAACGTGAGGGTCGGCCTGCTCGATCAGATTAATGTTTTGATAGATCGCGTCGGCCGTTCCCCGATACCAATCCTCTTGCGCGGACCTCATCTGCGCGGGAACAGGAATGATGAAGTGATTCCTCAGCAGACCGCTCACTTCCCAACCTTCACGAAGGTGCTGAAGAAGGGACTGGCTTTTAAACTGCGTCAAAACGTATATCGAATAAATACCGGAGTTAATCAGATTGCTGAGAACAAAATCGACAATGCGATAGCGTCCGCCGAAGGGCACCGCCGGTTTCGCTCGTTCCTTTGTCAGAGGATAAAGACGCGTTCCTTTACCTCCGGCAAGCACAAATGCAAGGACACGAAGCTGCATTCGGAAGACCTCCGCACCGATTATTTTTCAGCTTTTTGAGTATATTCCGAACGCTAGACGTATTTCCGCGCGATTTGCTTTCGGTGCGTTTTGCCGCTTGGCGTTAACCGGTCTGCAAAGCGGTCCAATCCATCGCGAGATTTACGAAAGACCGCACCGTAACGCCGGTGGGTCCCTTCGACATCCACGCCTTCCCATCGTCTAGCCAGGCGGTACCCGCAATATCAAGATGTATCCACGGAGTGGGATCGGCAAACTCCCGCAAGAACCACGCGGCCGTGATTGAGCCGCCGTACCGGCCGCCGATATTCGGAAGATCCGCAAATGCCGACTTCAAATACTCCTTGTACTCTTCGTCCATAGGAAGCGGCCAGGTCTTCTCTCCGGCCGCTTTGGCGATTTTCAGAAAGCGCTGCAGGAACTCTTCACTATTTGTAAACGCACCGACATTGTAATGGCCAAGCGCGATCGCGATAGCCCCGGTTAGTGTTGCGGCATCCACAATGTGCGTGGCTCCGTTCCGATTCGCGTATGTAAGGGCGTCCGCCAAGATGAGTCGTCCTTCCGCGTCGGTATTGAGCACCTCGACAGTTTTGCCAGACAGCGTGGTCACGATATCGCCGGGCCGTTGAGCATTCCCGTTCACCATGTTTTCAACGGTGGGTACGTACCCCGTTACGGAGATCGAGGGCTTCAGTTGAGCGATGGCCCGCATGGCGCCGATTACCGCGGCCGCTCCCGCCATGTCGTACTTCATTTTCTCCATGCCCTCGGAAGGCTTGATCGAGATTCCGCCTGTATCGAAGGTCACGCCTTTTCCAACTAGCGCCAGATGATCCTTGCCTCCAGTTTCGGACGGACGGTACTTGATTGAAATCAGGAACGGGGGATTGCTGCTGCCCTGCGCCACGCCAAGCAGGGCGCCCATGCCGAGCTTCGCCATTGCTTCCTGGTCCAGAACCTCGCACTCGAGTCCGAGATCGCCCGCCATTTTCTTAGCGGCTTCGGCCAGGCCCGCGGGAGTAAGCTTGTTGGCGGGTTCGTTCACCAGATCGCGCGTCAGATTCTGTGCTTCACCGATGATCCGGCCTCGCTCTGCCCCGGCTTTAAGCGCTTCGTCAGGGATGCCGGGAACCATAACCGTGAATGCGTCAACCTGCTTCTCCTTCGCCTTCGGATCGCTCTTGTACGTATCCGGCTCCCATCCGCCAAGCACTGCACCCTCGACTGCCGCGCTGACGTACTCGTCGCCATTCGGCGTATCGATTAACAGTGCGATGGAACGAAAGCCTTTAGGCTTTAGGAAGCGAACCAGCGCGCCGCCAATTCTACGCGCCTCAACCGATGAAAATTTCTCGCGTTTGCCGCCACCGATGGCAACCAACCGCTTGGCCGAAATGCCCTCCGGACGATGGAGCACGGCAGTCTCGTAGAGTTTGCCGGTAAACTCGCCGGTCTGGCGAAGATCCGCCAGCCACCCCGATTGCGCCACAAGTTCGGGATCCGAAGAGGCCGCGGAGCTGACAGCCGGAGCTTCGGCTGTGGGCTTTTCCTCGGATTCGAAACAGACAATGGCCAGCGCGTCAGCGCTATATTTCTCAGCCGGTGAAGATTCTACGTTGATTTGCATGAACTCTGTATGGACGGGCGGCGAGAGCCTTACTGTTTCGCCCGGCGGCCCAGCGCGGCCTTCGCTTCAGCCTGCATCTCCTTCGCTTTTATGGCTTCGCGCTTATCGTGGAACTTCTTACCTTTTGCCACGGCGATCTCGATCTTAATCCGCCCGCCTTTGAGGTACAACCGGGTAGGAACCACCGTAAGACCTCGTTCGCGGGTTTCGACTTGCAGCTTGTCAATTTCGGAGCGGTGCAGCAAAAGCTTGCGTTTGCGCACGGGCGGATGATTCATCAGATTGCCATGGGAGTATTCGCTGATGTGAGCATTCAAGAGCCACGCTTCGCCTTCGCTGACCTCGGCATAACTCTCTTTAAGCTGGATCTTGCCGGTCTTGGCTGCCTTAACTTCAGTCCCGGTGAGGACCAGTCCGGCCTCGTACCGGTCGAGTAGGTGATAATTGTGACTGGCAGAGCGATTATCGCTCAAAATTTTGGTTTCGCTTTGCTTAGCCAAGGATTCTCCACTCCCAGTTTCGCCTAAGTACGAATGGAGCTTGCACGCAGGCTGAAGCTGACACGTCTTCCATTCGATCAGGAGAGGAACATACCTCGGGCAGGACAGTTTGTGTGTGGGCTGGGCGCTCTTCGCGCCGACCGCGAATGCCGAAAGGGCGGTGAAAGCGAAGGCGCTGGTAGGGGTTCGAATCGATATAGCTGAGCTTGGGTGCACCTTAAAGTGAACGTTTTGAAAAAGTTAGGGTTTTATGCCGGACTCGCCTGCGCGCTGTCCCTGGTGACGCCGGCGCTTCAGGCACATACCAAAAAGGGCGACAAGCTTCTCAAAGAAGGGGAGAAGGCAGAGCAAAACAGGGATTATGACACTGCGCTAAGCGATTTCAGCCAGGCGCTCGATACCGATCCGAAGGAACCCGCGTACCTGATCGCCGTAAATCGTGTCCGGACGAAGGCGGCGATCGCAGATGTGGAAAAGGGCAAGACACTCCAGCAACAACAGAAGCTCAATGAGGCACTCGTTCAATTCCAGAAAGCGCTGCTGGCTGATCCGTCGTACGAAGCTGCCTTGCAAGAGATTCGTATCACCGAAGGCATGATCCAGGCAAAGGCGAAAGCCCCGCCGGGAACGGTTATTTTGACTCCGGCCCAGCAAGCGCGCCAGGCTCTCGAAAAGCGCATCAACTCGCTCGAAGGGCCTCCTACCCTGCGACCCATCAACGACCGCATCAGCAGTTTGAAGTTGAACAACCAGCCGCCGCGGGTAGTGTACGAAAGCGTCTGTAAACTGGCCGGGATCAACGCGCTGTTCGACCCGGCGGGGGTCGAGGGGCCGAGCGGCGCCCGCAACGTCAATCTTGATCTTACGAACGTCACCTTAGAGGAAGCCCTGAATTATGTCGCGTTAGTGACGCACACATTTTGGCAGCCAATCAGCCACAATGCGATCTTTGTTACCCAAGATCTCGATCAAAAGCGCCGGGAATATCAGAACGAAGTCGTCAAGGTGTTTTACATACAAAACGCCAGCACTCCAAACGAATTTACAGAAATCTTTAATGGCGTGCGCATCGGAGCGAAACTGCAGCAGGGAATCTTCTCGGTGGCCAGTCAAAACGCGATTATTGTTCGCGGCTCGCCGGATACGGTCTCCCTGGTTGAGAAAGTGATTCACGATCTCGACCGGCCGAAGTCTGAAATTCTGGTGGATGTGGCGGTCATGGAGGTTTCGAAGTCCAAAATCACGACCCTTGGTGCTGCCATAGCCGGCCAAACCGGCGGCCTGAACGTTCCAGTCTACTTCACTCCTCGCCATCCTGTTGTCATCGGCGGTGGCGGTAATAACGGCGGCAACACGGGAGGCAATACAGGCGGCAATACGGGGACCAATACCGGTACGGGTACAACAGATACTGGGACGAATGGCGGAACGACTGGTGGCACCACGGGAGGGACAACAGGAGGCACTGGCACTCCCGCCACTCAATTCATTACTCTCGCCCAGCTTGGACATCTTTCAAGCGCGGACTGGTCCACCACACTCCCCGGCGCCTTGGTTCAAGCCTTGTTGACCGATTCCTCCACGAGGCTGCTCCAAAGGCCGCAGGTCCGAGCGACTGACGGCGGTAAGGCATCTCTGAAGGTTGGAAGCAAGATTCCCTATGTTTCGGGCTCGCTGAATTCCGCCGTAGCAACGCCCGGATCCATTCCGTACGCGACAACGCAGTTCCAGCAGGTAGACGTCGGAGTGCAAATTGACCTGAGCCCGCACGTGAATGGCCCAAACGACATCAGCATGCACGTCAAAGTGGAAATTTCGAACGTTACGCAAACGGTGACCATTGCGGGCGTTCAGCAGCCGATCATTGGGCAGAAAGTCGACGAAGCCGACATTCGCATGAAGGATGGGGAAGTGAGTCTGCTGGGCGGCCTTACAACGAACAGCGACAGCCTTAGCATCGCCGGAATCCCGGGTGTGGCCAACATACCTTTGCTCGGTTATCTGTTTGGAACCCGCAACCGGGATCGCGAGACGGACGATATTATTGTTGCGCTCACACCGCATATCGTGAGGGCAGGGGATGCAGAAGAGGCTTCGAGGGGCGTCTATTCGGGAACGGAGCAGGTTGTGAAGGTCGAGCGTGGTGATGGAACCACTCCTGCGTATTCCGGCAGCGCTGCAGGTGGTCCAGTCGGCAATCCGGTTCCAGGTGCGCAGCAGGGTACGCCTGCCGAGGGAGCCAATGAAGAGGACACTCCGGAGATCGTGCCCAATTCCGAGGTTCCCCAGGATTATCCGCAGATGCAGCCGGGTCCCGGCACCGCACAGCCGGCTCAACCGCCCCTGCTGAGGCCGCGGCCGCCCATTCCTTCGCCGCAACCGCCGCCATCGAATCCCTAGAATGGAATTTGTAATGCATGTTGCGGTGTTCTGAATCACCCCGCCTCGCGCGACGGCGCTCGGGGCAGAGCGGGTTCACTCTGGTGGAACTGATCGTCGCGTTCAGCATCCTGCTGATTCTGACTACGATGGCGGTTCCAATGGCACGCTATCAAGTGCGACGCGAGCGAGAAAAGGAACTTCGGCAAGATCTGGACGAAATGCGGCACGGCATCGACAGATATAAAGATATGTGCGACGCGGGCAAGATTCAGTCCAGCGGCCCGGAGGCCTATTGTTATCCACCGACTTTGGAAGTGCTGGTCGATGGTGTGAAGCTGGCAAACACGATCAGCGGCAATGGGCAAACGGGCAAGATGCGCTTCCTACGCCGCATTCGGAAAGACCCGATGACAGGCGACATGGATTGGGGCAAGCGCAGCATGCAGGATGAGCCGACCTCCAATTCATGGGGCGGCCAGAATGTGTTCGACGTCTTCACGAAGACAATGGACAAAGCAAGCGACGGGACCCCGTATTCGGAGTGGTAATGCAGGGTAGTTCGATACGCCGGGCAGGGAACGTATTCAAGAGGGCTCAGCGCGGCTTCACGCTGATAGAACTCATGGTCGTGATGGCCATAATCTCCATCCTCGTGTCGATCGCGGTCCCAATCTACCAGAAATCGATCACGCGCGCCAGAGAGAGTGTTCTTCGAAATAACCTGTTTACGATCCGGGCCATGATCGACGAGTACACCATCGACAAACAAAAGGCTCCCGAAACCTTGGAAGATTTGGTGTCGGAAGGCTATCTGCGGCAAGTGCCGTTGGATCCGATGACAAACTCGGCCGAGACCTGGCGGATCACCATGGAGGACACCCCCATTGGTGGCAGTAACAGCACGCCAGGGATTTTCGACGTACACAGCGGCTCGGATGGCAAGGCTCTGGACGGAAGCTCGTACGCCGATTGGTAGCCTGCTGCTTGTTACACTGAAGTGCGGCGAAACCTCTCGCCCGCCTTGTTCCCCGATCGTCTAACGGTAGGACAGCGGCCTTTGGAGCCGTTAATCGTGGTTCGAATCCATGTCGGGGAGCCAGTCCATTCAGATTCAGGGGTTAACAAACAGGATTTGACGCAGTGTACGAGTACTCGTACACTGGAGCGTGGCTCAGGCCGTCACGAGCCTCGTTTTGTACGAGCGCTACCTCCGCACCTGCGCCGTTCACAAGACCCGAATTCCCCGCCAGAAACGCCGATTCCGGATGCAATGCGCGTGTCCGATTTGGATCTATGGACGCACGCCAAACGGCGACATTGTTCCCCGTCAGAGCACGCAATCGTCCGATCTGAAGAGAGCGGAGGCGTTGCGCGCTTCGTTGATGGCGCGAGTCCACAGTGACGAAATCACTGGACCGCCACTTCCGAGTGTATCGAGAACTACCTGGCCGACCGCGAGGAAGATCTCGATCCGCGAACGCTTGGCAGCACCGCCTCGCACTCGAACGGCTCCAGCGCTTTCTCACAGCCAAAGCGTCACGCACATACGAGGCGTGACTGTGGATCATCTGGAAACTTTCAAGACCTCGGGCTTGCCCAAAGGAGTACTAACAACCACCAAGTCGACGACCTTCGCAAAAAATTCGATGTTTTCTCCGGGCTGCCTTTCGCCGGGGATGGATTAGTGAGGCTCTTGTCGGTACAGGCTGCGCGCCCAGGCCACATCAGCCTGGTCCAGCACCGGATCTTTGGAAATATCCAAAATCATTAGGTTAAAGGGCGAGTATCGGTGCTGGAACGCTGTGGCATCTTTCGACACGCGGGAGACTGCCCCGCCATAGCTCTCGATCGCGATCTGATTAAGGATCGACGGCGTGTTTTGCATTGCATCGATGAGCATGCCTATCACCTCGTCCGTTAGTGCGTTCAAAAATGCGGACTTCCAGTAGTTGCGCAGTCCGTTGGGATAGGACACATCCAATTGTTGCCGCAAGGTGCAGTAGGGAACGCGAGCGATGGTGTCCACAAGAATGGAGCCCAGCTCGCGGATAGGACGAATTGCGCGCTGTCCCGCCTCTTCCGATCCGAAGTGACTAATGACAACCGCAACGACCTTGCCGCCGGCCGGACCCGGCAGAATACCCGCAAAGAATGTGCACTCATCGGATGCTTCGGTCGCGACATCGCGGAAGCGCTCAAAGCACAGTGGCAG
>JAFATG010000254.1 GCA_019244055.1 Acidobacteriaceae bacterium
ATTAAATGCGCAATTCTGGCATCTCCGCTTGCGGAGCATCTGGCCTGCTCGGCTTATGTTTGGCGGGCGTCGGTTTGCTCGCGCTGGCCGCGGTGCGAGCGTCCCAATTGCCGCTCTCCTCCCACTGTGCGGCGATGGCCTTTGCATCGTCCCACTGCCACTGGTCGGTTGATTTGCGCTTGAAACGCCTTTGGGGAGTACCGGATGCGATGATCGGGCATTCGCAACGTCGAAAGCCCTTTTTTCGTTCATCGAATTCGCTTGTCAGAGAGTCTTCGGGATGACCGGATTTGCACTCACGCCAGTGCCGCCGGTAGAGGTTGAGGCCCACGCTTCATTGCACGATTGTGCACGATGAGCTGGGAATCGGTCTGGAAGTGGTGAAACATGGATGGGCGGCTGGTGGGATTCGGACCTGCGCGCCTCTTTTCCATTCTATAAGTTGTAGATTCTACGTTGCCCGGAATCCCAAAATTGCCATCGTTGCCATGCACCATTACACGCCATTACACGCGGGCCGAAATTAACGGGGACTGCCGTCCCCGCTTCGCTCCCCTACGGATTTACCGCCTTCGTGCCGACGCTGGTTGATGAAGACGCTATTAGAAGCGCGCAAAGAAAATGGCGACTACCAAGTGTTGATTGCTTCGGCTGAACAATTGCGTTAGCGTAAGGTCGGCCAGCCGGAGGATAGACATTACGTCGTACGTTGTTTGTGAGACCGGTCCGGAAGGTACCAGAACCGGCGAGATCGGCGGCTTTCACTCGATCAGCTCTTGCACTTCCCGGATCCCAAATGGCAAGCTAGATCTACCAACCCGATCTTTCTCGGCGTATTTCGCTGGAACATTTTCAACACGGGATCATGAACAGAGCGCTGACAGCAACAGCGGTCCTCTTTATTATTCGTTTGGCCATGGCGCTGACCATCGCCGCAGCCATGGTCTGCCAGGATGAAGCTCGGCCCTATTTCAGCATCTCCTCGTCCCGCACGTTCGGATCAAAAGAGACGCCCCCTCGTAATGTTGAGCGGTTGGGATGTCGATGTTGTCCAGATTCGCGCATACGGAGTGAACGATCGGGTGGAATTTTTCCGCCAACTCGAAGAGAGCTACAGCTTCGGCAGCAGGCCGCCCCGTGTAGGCGTGAAACGGACCCTCCTCGAACACATTCACGACTGGAAACGAGGTCTCCGGCGTGAGATTCGCGTCAGCCTTCGAGGCCAATTCACCGAATCTCCGAGCGCTCATCTCCGCGAGCTGTTTCCGCGGAAATCGCCGACCGCGGCGTCCAAAGCGACCTTTTATGCGAATGCCCCGGTATTGAACCAGGATCAGCTCGTACTGTTTTTCATTCAGCCCATTCATGCCGCGGAAAATTGGCCTTCGAGCACAGTTTCGGTTCCCGCCAGGAATCGCGGTTCCGGTCTCGACGCGGAATGCTCTGGTACTTCGTGCCGTAGCGATTCCCAACAGGACGGCTAAACGCAGTGAGTCATTGGCGGAAGAAACGGTTCGGGTGCTACTTGGCCGGCGTGATCCGCGGAATGCCGAGACCGTAGCCAAACTCACCGAGCAGGGTGCTCCGCCGCTGTTGACCACCGTTGAAGTGGAACCAGTATCGCTGGAGGTGTTCGATGAGCTGCTCTGCGGCGAAGGAGCGGCAGCGTGACGATGACAGAAGTAACAGATGTCAAAGCGGCACTCACGGAAGGATTGACCGAATTGCGATTACCCATCGTCCGTCAGTGCTATGAAGAAAACGGCGCGGTTGGCGGAACGGGAAACGCTAAGTTATGAGCGCTACCTATTACAGCTGGTCACGCGCGAGTGCGAAGACCGCCAGAGGAAGCGAATCCAGCGGCTGCTAAGCCAATCGCGTATTCCGCCCGAGAAGGCACTGTCAAACTTCAGCTTGAAGCGTCTACCGCCGAAAGTGGCCTTAATCACGAAGACCTTGTTGGAGGGCGAGTTCCTGGATCGATGTGAAAACGTTTTGGCCTTCAGCAATCCTGGGAGCGGGAAGACGCATCTTCTGTGCGCGATCGGTCAAGAGCTGATCGCACGAGGGCGCCGCATCTACTTCACACTTCGGCCTTGTTCGTGCAAGATCTGCTGGTCGCCAAGCGCGATCTGAAGCTGAGCCGGTTCATTAAGCGCCTGGCGGCATTCGAAGGTCTGATTATCGACGACCTCGGTTACGTGCAGCAGAGCCGTGAAGAAATGGAAGTGTTGTTCAGGCTGCTGGCTGAACGTTACGAACGTGGCAGCGTTCTGATCTCAAGCAATCTACCGTTCTCGAAATGGGAAGGCATTTTCAAAGATCCGATGACGACAGCGGCGGCCATTGACCGCCTCGTGCATCACTGCGTCATCCTCGAACTGAATATCCCGAGCTATCGAGTCGAGCAGGCGAAGAAAGCAAAAACCGAGGCGTCCGCCGAATAAAAACCTAGCCTGTGGAAATGACGGACTGATGGAAAAGCACACCCCGCTTTCCCACAGCCCTTGGAAATCGCTTCGCGATTCCCACATTCCCAACAGGCCGACGACCAAGCGAATGGAAAAGGGGAAAACCAAAACCAGGTTTCCCACTTTCCCACCGCACGATTCTCCTTCTCTTAAAGAATGAAACCCGCCCTATGCATTACCCTGCTTCTGCCCGTAACAACATCCTGAGGCAACGGGAAAAATAATTGTCGTCAAACGGAAAAATAGTTGACATTGGTCAAAAGGGCGTGCGGCCCTGGATGAAGCCCTGGAGCGGCGAGAACGTAGCCGCCAGCATCATCCGGCCATTGAGGCATAACGGCCTACCCTATCGCGGCATCAACATCCTGATGTTGTGGGGAGCCGCCATCGAGCGCGGTTACTGCAATCCCACCTGGATGAGCTACCGCCGGGCGCAGGAATTAGGCGGACAGGTGCGCAAGGGCGAGAAAGGCTCGCTGGTGGTATACGCCAACACCATCACCAAGACCGAAGAGAACGAGGAAGGCCAGGAGGAGGAACGCGCGATTTCCTACATGAAGGGATACACGGTGTTTAACGTTGAGCAGATTGACCGCCTGCCCGCGCAATACCTGGTAAAGCCCGAACCAATGCAGGCACCGGCAGCGCAGCGCATTGGGCACGCAGAGCAATTCTTTGCCGCCACGGGGGCCAACGTCCGGCACGGCGGAAACAGCGCCTATTACGCGCCGCACACCGACCATATCCAGATGCCGCCCGTTGAAGCTGCACCGATGCTGAGAGTCACGCGGCAACGCTGGCGCATGAACTGACGCACTGGACCAAGCACGCCAGCCGCCTGAACCGCGACCTTGGACGCAAATCATGGGGCGATGGAGGCTACGCGTGAGGAATTGGCTGCGGAAATGGGAGCGGCTTTCCTATGCGCTGACCTTGCCATCACGCCGGAAATCCGCGACGACCACGCCGCTTATGTCGGGCATTGGCTGAACGTGCTGAAGAACGACAAGCGGGCCATCTTCAGCGCAGCGGCACACGCGCAGAAAGCGACCGATTACCTCAAGAGCCTCCAGCCGGCGCGCAGCAGTCCGCCGCTTAAATCCCTCCGGGGGGCGGCACGCGCCGCCCCATTTGTGTTTCGATGGCACTCAGCGCAACGCGGCCAACTTTGCCAATCATTCAAAAGTATTGACTGCACATGCCGTAACGCCGTAAGAACGGCATTACGTAACAACGGCCTCACGGAGCTACGCGCATGTTTGTCATTTGTCTGCTTAATCAAAAGGGAGGCGTGGGAAAAACTACCCTCGCGCTCAATCTCGCTGGCGCGTTCGCGTTTGCTGGTGATTCCGTCCTTTATGTGGGCGCCGACCCGCAGGCCTCCGCGATGGACTGGTCGGCAATTCGCGGCGAAGCCGCCCCGCTTTTCAATCTCGTTGCCATGCCGCGTAACACTCTGCACACGCAACTACCGACCCTGAGCGCCAATTATCAATGGACGTTCATTGACGGCCCGCCCCTTGCCGGTGACGTTGCAAAATCTGTCATTCTCGCAAGCGACCTCATCATCATTCCCTTGCAGCCGAGCGGAGCCGACAAGTGGAGTACGGAAAAAATCCTCAAGCTCATCGACGAGGCCCGCTTTTATAAGCCAGGCGTAAACGCCGTAATGACGGTTAACCGTAAGACCGTAGGTACGGCGATCG
>JAFATG010000263.1 GCA_019244055.1 Acidobacteriaceae bacterium
TGCGCGATCAATCTGGCCGGCGGCCGGTTTACGGAGGCACGCAGAAGTTCCAAACCGACCCTCACTGGAAGGATTATATTTTGTTCTACGAATACTTCCACGGCGATAACGGAGCTGGCCTTGGCGCCAGCCACCAGACGGGATGGACGGGCGTAGTCGCGAAGCTGATCGAACTGTTCGGCCGACTTGATGCGCAGCAACTCCTCGAGGTAGGGAAAACAGCGGGGTTTGCGAAGGAAGAGCGGGAAGAAAAGGTCATGACGGCCACGCCCGCTTAGTGCGGTGTTCTACTTACAAGCACAGCACGACGGGGCCGGCAGCGGCCCCGTTCGCCCAAAACTGGAGGGAAAATAACCATGAGTATGCCAAATCGAACACTAAAGCAAAAGGCCTATCACGAGACGAAGAAAGTCCTCGTGATTACGCTTTACCTTTGGGTGGTGTTCGTCGTTCTGATCTTGCATAAAGCGGTCGTTCTTCGCGAGCATTACTTCGAAGTCGCATCTCATGGCCTCGCACTCATTAACGCGCTGGCACTCGCAAAAGTTATGCTTATCGCGAGAGACCTGCACTTCGCCGATTTTGGCAACGATGTGCCGCTTATTTACCCGACCCTTCTGAAATCGGCCGCCTTTTCTGTTCTACTGGCTGTTTTCAAGATTCTGGAAGAGGTTGCCGTCGGCCTGTACCATGGCCACTCCTTCCATGAGAGTATTGCCGACCTCGGCGGAGGTACCTGGAGCGGCATTCTTTCTCTTACAGCGATCTTGTTTGTGGTGCTCATCCCCTTCTTCGCATTTGCCGAGCTGGGAGAACTTATTGGAGAGGGCAAGTTGGGGCAACTCTTCTTCCATGCGCATCCAAGTTTAAAACTGCAACAGGACGCTGCTGGCGCGGGTGGTCGTGTCTTGGCCGAAGGCAGCTTAGAGAAGGGAGCTTCAGCGTAAGCCAATCTGCACAGTATTTACGAGTTCAGGCTTAGCCCTGCTGTGCATAGATTTTGGACAACCTGTCCTTCCATGAGTGAGTGGGGTCGCACCTTCGAGTGTGGGTGTCTGACAGACTACTGAAACTTTTTGAAGCTCGCATCGAACCAAGAGCGTCCTAAGCGCGTCGCAAAACTGCGGGACTTTCTGAATCACCAAAACGGAATCGATAGGAGATTGAGATGGCAAAAACAGGCAAGCCGAATATTCTTGTCCTTTGGGGTGATGACATCGGCTGGTGGAACATCAGCTACAACAGCCGAGGCCAGATGGGGTATTGGACTCCCAACATCGACCGCCTCGGCCACGAAGGCGCGACTTTCACTGATTACTACGGCCAGCAAAGTTGCACCGCAGGCCGCGCTGCATTTATCACCGGTCAGAACCCGGTCCGATCTGGCCTGACGAAGGTTGGCATGCCTGGAGCGGACGTCGGTATCCGGGCGGAGGACCCAACGATCCCGGAATTATTGAAGCCGCTGGGTTACGCCAACGGCCAGTTCGGTAAAAACCATTTTGGAGATAAGGACGAGTTCCTCCCCACAGTGCACGGGTTCGACGAGTTCTTCGGCAATCTCTACCACCTCAATGCCGAGGAGGAGCCGGAAGACCCAGACTATCCGAAGGACCCGGAATTCAAGAAGCGGTTCGGCCCGAGAGGGGTGCTCCACTGCTGGGCAGATGGCAAGGGTGGGCAGAAGATCGAAGATACCGGTCCCCTCACCCGCAAGCGCATGGAAACCATCGATGACGAGGTAACCGAACACGCCCTTAAGTTCATCGACAAGAGCCACGCGGAAGGAAAGCCGTTTTTTGTTTGGTATAACACGACCGGAATGCATTTCCGGACCCATTGCGCCGAGCAGCACAAAGGTAAGAGCGGTCAGGGGGATTACAACGATGTCATGGTCGCCCACGACGAGCTCATCGGCAGAATGCTCAACAAGCTGGATGAACTCGGTATCGCGAACGACACCATCATCATGTATTCAACGGATAACGGCCCTCACTACAATAGTTGGCCCGATGCCGGGATTACTCCGTTTCGTAGCGAGAAAAACACTAACTGGGAGGGCGGTTGGCGGGTGCCTGTCTTCGTGCGATGGCCAGCCAGGATCAAAGGCGGTACGGTCCTGAACGACGTCGCCTCGCACCAGGACTGGCTGCCGACGTTCCTCGCTGCTGCGGGAGAAGCGGACATCAAGGAGAAGCTTCTGAAGGGTCACAAGGCCGGAGACAAAACCTATAAGGTTTATATTGATGGCTACAACTTGCTTCCGTACCTGACTGGCGAAACGAAGGAAAGCCCCCGGAAGTTCTTCTTCTACATCAGCGACGATGGCGACATCCTGGCAGTTCGCATGGGCGACTGGAAACTGGTGCTCATGGAACAGAGAGCCCGTCAAATGATGTGCTGGTTCGAGCCGTTCGTGAAACTGCGGGCGCCGAAAATTTTCAATCTGCGGCGCGATCCCTTCGAGCGTGCTGACGAAAATTCGAATACCTACTGGGACTGGGTGATCTCGCACGCCTACCTCCTTTATGGGATGCAGGATCTTGTTGCTCAGCAGATCAAGGCGTTCGTGCAATTTCCACCGCGCCAGAAGCCGGCCTCGTTCAACCTGGACGCGGTGCTTCGGCAGATCCAGGAGGCGGGCGGCAGCACCTACCATTAATCCCCGATCTGTCGCGCGCCCATACATCTCGCGCTCGCGCAGCTTCTGTACAAAACTGAAAAACGGAAGTCGAGCGAGAACTCGAGTGGACACGGTGTGTGCTCGTCGAAGGCGGCGAGCCGCACATTCGCGGCAGAAGTGACAGAATGGTGGAACCGAAAAGGAGATTTTGTGTGAACAATAAGCTCACTTGGACTTTGGCGCTCTCCATCTGCGTCGCAGCAGTTGGCGCTGGGCCAGCAATCAACAAAACGTTTGCTCAAACCCCAACGAACTCGCAATCCGGGATCGACCAAAATATTCAACTGTTGAGACAGGATATCCGGTCGAAGAAAAAACAATTGGTCGCTGCCAATCTAAATTTGACTGACACAGAGGCGACGAAGTTTTGGCCAGTATACGAGCAATACACTGCCGATCTCGCCAAAATCAATGATGAGAAAGTTGCGGTGATCAAGGAATACGCGGACAGTTGGGGCAAGATGTCCGATGATCAAGCATTGTCTTTGACGAATCGAGCATTGGCGGTGGAAAAAAACGCCGCAGACCTGCGGGCTCGTTACGTGCCCATGTTTAGCAAGGTGATTCCCGGCACAAAAGTGGCCACCTTCTTCCAAATCGACCACCGCATTCAGGGCCTAATTGACATACAACTCGCGTCACAATTGCCACTCGCTCAGGACCAACAATAGTCACGTCGTCTGACGAGTGAACGACTCGCAGTGAACCATCCTGATCGGGTATGCGAGTTGCGCAACAAGCTTGACGGTTCTTCACTGCTGCCAAGCCTGTGAAGCTAAGAATCCGCCCGCTCACGCCGAAGTCGAGCGAGAACTCGAGTGGACACGGTGTGTGCTCGTCAAACGCGGCGATTTTGCCGGCAGACAAGCCGTGCCTCATCAAAAATCTAACTTCAGATTAAACTGTGCGGACCGCGGACCGCCGACCTGATACAGCGGATTGAGTCCGCCGCCGAGAGGAGAGCCGAGAGAATTATTCAGGGTTTGAGTGACGAGGCCAAAGGACGAAAGGCCCAGGCGATTGTTGAAATCATCCGGGTAGAAGAACATCGGATGGTTGAATACATTGAAGTATTCCACCCGCGCGGAGAGCGATATGCGTTCAGAAACACGGAAATACCTGCTGAGCGCAATATCGGTCTGGTTAATCGGGAATCCACGGAAGTAGTTTCGCGGCAGGTTTCCGTACTGTCCGGGTCCGGGCGCTGAAAAAGCCGCCGCATTCAGTACGCGGCCACCGGGGTTATTCGCATCGGGTAAATAGAACGGTACACCCGGAACGACATTGGGCCGCGTGAGGTAATACCCGATCACAGGTGAGGAAACAAACGTCCAAACGCCGAACGGCAGCGCGGAACTGCTGCGCACGAGGGCATCGGCCCTCCAGTTTCCGAGCAGGAGATGACCCGGCCGGCCCGGCGGGGCGGGCACCTGATAAGAAACAGCCGCCGCGAATGCATTGCGTTGGTCGAAGTCCGACGGCCCGAGGTCCGCGGCAGGATTGACGTTGCTCAGCATATTGGTAAAGGTGCATTGGCACACGTCGCTTGAATTGGTGTCGGTGGACTTGGCGAAGGTATAAGAGATGAGCGCCTGAAGTCCGCGCGTCATGCGCCGCTGAAACTGCACTTGCAAGGCCGAATAATCGGACCAATCACTGTTCAAGGTTGCAATTACTCTTGGGTATCCGGCCGGCGGTTGCGGAATATCGTCTTCACGCAAAAGATTTCGCCCGTGAGCGCCCAGATAGGAGGCCGATAACCGCTGATTCGAGCCTAAGGCATGCTCAATCGTCCCGTTCCACTCAAACGTGAGCGGCGTGCGCAAATGCTGATCTACTGCCCAGAGATAAGCAATAGAGGAATTAAGCGTGAGAGAGATGGTCGGGGGAGTAAGTGCCGGATTGTTGAGGTCCAAGGGAATGTTAGTGAGAACGCTGGACCGATCATAGGGGAAGCTATTCAAGGTCTGCGCGATGCCGCCGCCGTAACCCAAATCATAGAAGAGTCCGAACCCGCCGCGCAGTACGGTCTTGGGTGTAAGTTGCCAGGCAGCGCCGATGCGCGGGGCGAAATTGTTCAGCCTTGTATGCCAGAGGGACGTGGCGGGCACGAGTCCAAATGGCTTGGAATCAAAAATGCCGCTCAGGGCGTACAAGGGCTCCGCCGGCGCCATAGATACAGGCGGAGTGTTGACATCCCATCGCAGCCCGTAAGTTAACGTGAGCGAAGGCAAGATTTTCCAGATGTCCTGGGCAAAAGCGGAATAGTCGTTCGCGCGCGTCGGGATACTGGCGTGCGCATTTTGCGAGATTGAACCCGCAATGCCGGCTTGCATCTGGGCATAGCTGCTGCTGATAGTAAGCCAGTTGGACACCCCGTTGGTGAGATTCAAGCGGCGAAAGTCCAGACCAAATTTCAATTGGTGCGCGACCGCGGTGAGGGAGAAGGTATCGACCAGGTTCCATTGCTTTTGAACATTCGCTGCGAAGTTGCCGAACCCGACCTGGCCGTCAATATCAGGAGAGTAGAATTCGAACAGGTCGCTCAGTCGATAGGCGGGAGGATACAGTGCCACGGCGGCCGGCGGCACGGCGCCATAGAAGTTGTCCATGCGATATGCATCGTCACCGGTCTGACGACTCCAGTTAACCCGGAATTCGTTTAATCTGGTGGGACTCACCAGAATGGTCAGGCCCACTGTAGCCGTATCAGTGTTGACGCTGAAATCCTCTAGTTCAGAAAAATAGCGATCTACGAAATCCGATGGCGCGTGGTTGTAGCGGCCGAACAGAGTGACTCGATCCGTGAGGTTGTAGTCTATCCGCACACTGGTGGCGTTCAGGTTGGACGGATTGGAGTAGCTGGCGGTCAGGCTTGCCGTGATTCCGTCAGGATTTGTTGGGCCATTCGGGACCGGCAACGCCGCCAGCAACGGCTGGAACACGGGGGCCACGTTCTCTCTAGCAGCGGCCGTGAAAAACGTCCCTGTGCTCGTCTGCGGCAGGCGCAATCGGAGCCCTTCATAGGAGAAAAAGAAAAATGCCTTATTTTTGTGGATGGGGCCACCTAATGTTCCGCCGAAGTCGTTCTGACGAAGCGGCGGCTTCGGCTGCGGGACCACATTGAAGAAGTTTCTTGCATCGAATATTTCATTCCGCAGATATTCAAACGCACTGCCATGGAATTGATTCGTGCCGGAGCGGGTGACGATCAGGACCTGCGCTCCGGGGCTGCGCCCATATTCGGGAGCATAGGTCGAGGTTAGGACGCGAATCTCCCGGATGGCGTCGACAGACACGAGTCCGTTGGTGGCTCCAGCGGCGTTCAGGCCTGGAAGGGCACCTCCAATGCTCTGGCCCACATAATAT
>JAFATG010000349.1 GCA_019244055.1 Acidobacteriaceae bacterium
CTCTCATAAAAGGACCTGCCGACGGCAGAGACGAAAACATTGGGATCGTCCGCCGAATATCGTTGAGGATCATTGTGCAGTACATCGAAAAGAGTGTTGAAGTCGTTCGCGTGCTGATCGATATGGACAATCATCAAGGCTCGCTCGTTCCCTGCACGCCTGCGCAGGCAATGGATGGCCAAATCGATGGGACCGAGTGAGTTTTTTCCTTGAGAACAACCATAGTCCGCGACAACGATGGGACCGGGTCCGGGCGGGAGCGCACAGGATCGAGCTGCGCTCTCCAGGTAAGGCAAGGCGAGACTCCCTCCACCAGCGGGAACTTTGGCGTGCAGGTTGTAGGAGCCGCCGCTTTCCATTACGCCGTGAACCGGCACTGCCAGAATGGCCATTTTGCATCTCCGAGCGGATCTGAAGCACGTCCAGAAACAGACTCAGTGCCTATAGTTGTTGCTCAGATCACGGCGAAGGGCAATGCTCAGATACTTCTCCTTCGATCCCCTATCGATCCCCTGATAAGCCCTTTGTTGGCAAGGCAGTGTGGCCAGTCAGCGCTATATTTGGAACCGTGCTAGACTCTCGACATGTGAAGCGGGCCGATGCCCTCGACTCTTCCACCGCTCGTAAGATTTGCGAATTTCGAGGTCGACGTGCGCGCCGGAGAGTTGCGAAGAGACGGCAACAAAGTGCGGCTGCAGGAGCAGCCGTTTCTGCTCCTGACGGTACTCCTCGAATCAGCGGGGGAAGTCGTTACTCGTGAAGAACTTCGCGAACGCCTTTGGGCGCCAGATACGTTCGTCGACTTCGACCACAGGCTGGCGGTCGCCGTAAGCAAGCTCAGGGACGCGCTGCGGGATTCCGCCGAAAAACCCAAGTTCGTCGCGACCGTTGGACGCCGCGGTTATCGTTTTGTGGGCCAGCTCGAATGTATCGATTCTCTGTTTGCGGCTCCAAACGTTCAAATCGTAGAGACTCTACCTCCCTCGTCTCAGCCGGCCGATCAAGGAGACATCCCCGAATTAACGCCTCGGGAACCGGCACGGCTAGGCACCGGCAGGCTTATTTTCGTCGCCTCCGCGGCGTTCGTCATTCTGCTTAGCGTGATCGCTCTCTGGAAGTTTGTTCACATTCGATCGGGAAAGGAGCAGCCGTTGCCTACTCGCAGCCTGGCCATCCTACCGCTTCAAAATCATGGCCAGGATTCGAATAGCGACTTCCTCGGATTATCTCTGGCGGATGTTCTCATAACAAAACTGGCGTATGTGAGTTCCCTCAGCATCCGTCCTTCCGCCGCGGTTGAAAAGTATCGAGGGGCGGCCATTGATCTTCAGAAGGTTGCAACGGACCTCAAAGTGGATACTCTGCTGACGGGGAGTTTCATTCGCGATGGCGATAACTTGCGGATCACGTACCAATTGGTTGACGCGAAGACCGAGAAGATTCTCGGTCAAGGAGTGATTGACCTGAAATACGACAATCTTCTGACGGTGCAAGACCGAGTTACCAACCAACTCATCTCGGAGTTGCAATTAAGCCTGTCACCATCCGAAGCAGAGCGCCTGAAGCCGGAGAAGCCGGTGAATCCACTCGCCTACGAATACTTTCTGCAGGGACTCGACTTTCATGGGCAGCACAAGTTTCCGCTGGCGATCAAGATGCTGGAAAAATCAACTAGCATTGATCCGAACTACGCTCCGGCCTGGGCCTACTTAGGAGCTTCGTACAATTCAGATGCTGCATTCGAGCTTGGCGGGCGCGAACAATACCGCCGCGCCGAAGCAGCCTACGAACGGGCCTTGGCACTACGGCCAAACTTGCTTGACGCCCAGATGTTCCTCGCAAACCTCTTAGTAGATACGGGAAAAGTTGAGCAGGCAGTACCGTTATTGCGGGATGCGTTAAAGACGAACCGCAACAATGCAGCCGCCCACTGGGAACTGGGATATGCTTACCGATTCGCCGGAATGCTGGAAGAATCTGTCGCGGAGTGCAAGCGGGCGCGTGAACTCGCTCCCTTGGTG
Source organism: Acidobacteriaceae bacterium (assembly GCA_019244055.1). Classification (GTDB taxonomy): domain Bacteria; phylum Acidobacteriota; class Terriglobia; order Bryobacterales; family Bryobacteraceae; genus Bog-105. Next base: position 2,022 of record JAFATG010000349.1, read on the forward strand.
AAAGGCAACGGCTCGGTGCTGAATACTTACCTTTATCTGGGACGATACCGAGAGTTTCTTGAGAGCTTGCCGGTCGACGATTCCTCGTTCACTCTCTTTTATCGCGGCTTTGGAGAATTTCACGAAAAGGAGTTCGACCAAGCTTCGAAAGATTTTGATCGTGCATACGAACTCGATCCCACCTTGTATGCGGGAATTGGTAAGGCTCTCAGCGACTCAATTCATCAGCGCAAGGGAGAAGGCTTGGAGCTCTTGAGTGACTTGGAGAGACAAATCAAAGAGCGAGGGGTCGGCGACCCAGAGGCGACCTACAAAATCGCGGAAGCGTATGCCGTCTTAGGCGATAAAATCGCTGCGATGCGCGTGCTACGCACGAGCGTTGAATCTGGATTCTTCAGCTATCCGTATATTGCCAACGACCCACTATTAAAAGGTCTGCACAAACAGCCACAGTTCGATGCGATTTTGAGTGCAGCGCGTCAACGGCACGAGGCATTCAAGAGTTCGCTCTTCAGCTAAGCTGATGCTTTCTATCGATCGAATGTTCGCGTTGACGAACCAACGGCATTTCGCCGCGATGCGGTTGCTGTAACATGACCGCGATATATGGTTGCCGAGTTGTCGGATACTTGGGAACTGGACGGATTACGAATGTGTAGTCCGGAAGGCTTTACCAAGTTCCCGGATAACTCCAGGTGCGCCCAAGCCGGAAATAATGGGAACGGAAATCGCTTCCTCCCCAATGCCCAACTCCCGTTATGCCGCCTTCCCCTCCAACACCGCCCGATTATGCGAGCACACCGGGCAATCGCAGCCGCCGCGCTCTTCCGGTCGCGGCAAGTTACCCACTCCCGTTGGGCCAATGTGCCCGTCGCCGCGCTCCTTCTCGCGCGCGATCACTTCCAGCCATGTGTCCGTCGTCATGCGCTGCGTCCCCATCCCGCCATACTTGCGCGCCACCGGATCGCTCACCGCCCAGTAGTAGTCTTCCGGCACGCCCTCGGGAAAATTCAGTCGCCGGTACACCAGCTCCGGCGGCGGCAGCATCCTTTGCCCGCGCTCAATCAGCTTTTCGTTCGACGGATGCAGCTCGGTGACCGTGTTGCCATCGACAATCCGCACCTCCACCCATTGATCGAGCACCGCAATCTTCCGCATCTTCTTCGGATTGCGCTGCCCTTGAAACAGCAACTGCGCCGCGCTCTTGCCGCTGTTCTCGGCATCCGGCTTCTGCGCAGACCGCGCCTCCGATTTGCGCTTACCCCGCTTGAGCTGCTTGTCTTTGTGTGCACACATGGCACCGATCTCGTCATGTAAATGATCGATCATTGATTCCTCCCACAACTGTCTCGTGTCGCTCTCCGTCCCCCGCCTGCGCCGTCATCGTGTTCTCGCTGCGCTTCGGTGCGAATAACCGTATCTGCACCGGGCGCTTCCGCTGCGTTGCACGTGTTTTCGGCTGCGCTTCGGACTTCACCTCAGCCACCGCTTCCGCTTTTGCGTCCGTTTCGGGCGCCTCATCCGACTCCGCTTGCGCGTTCCGGTACTTCTCTTCGTACAGCCGCTCGACCACCTTGCGTAAGTTCTCGATCGAAATCTCTTCCCGAAACTTGTCCTTGCGCAACGCGCGCATCGCATTGAAAGCCCGGTAAAACGATCGCTCCGCACTCGTCTTGTACCGTGTCATCAACTCCATCTTGTGGTGCTGTTCCGCCGTCCAGTCCAACGGATGCGTCTCCGACAGCGCCATTTCGGTTTCCATGTACCGCGATTCGGCCCGCCGCAAGAACAGTCGTTCAGAATCACGCCTTGAATCAGCCGTTCGCCCGAGGCGCCCTCCGGCTCGAACTCCTTGCGCCACCCCGCCGCCAATGCCTCGAACTCTTCCTGGCTCTCACCCTCCAGAATCAGCGACTTCTTCGCCCGCAGCCCGTGCGTAATCGCATTCCGGCTCGCTGACTCCTTCCCGGTCGCTGTCTTGGGGCCGCCGCCGCGCTTCTTGCGCGGTTTGTCCTTGCGCTGTGGTTCCTGGAGATCGCCTTCTTGCACGCACAACAACTCCCATGCGCCTGTGCAGCCGAGCCCCGCAAACCCCATGTAACCCGCTGACCTGCCTCAGAAGACTATTTTTTTCTCGAGCGTGATCGCACTTTTCGGAGTGCCCCGGAACTGGCGCTGCAGAGCAGAATCGGCCAGACAGAACCGCACGCGCCAGCAAGCAGATGCCACCCACGTAGTTCGTTTGGCAAATTCCACGCATTCAGCAGCTTATGCCCTGGCACACGCCCGGAACCGCGCGCGTCAAGCTTCGAGGCAGCTAACCGCTTCTACTTTGACCGGACGGCCTCGCGTGCTCCTGAAACATTGGGACCGGTTGACAAAGGAGCGCACCGAAGAAGGTCAAGCTGCTAAAACCATCAAGCAAGCATTGATGGCTTTGTTAGACGAACTCAGGATTCCCGACGAGGATGAACGCCCAAGCAACCGGTAACGGTTCTGTCTCTCGATGTTTCGCGATACATTCAAGTGGATGCAACGAGAGGCAGACCGCGGCACGAGCACCCGGCGCAAGCTGCTGCGGCAGCTCACCAGGGCAGCCGCCGCAGGTACGTTTCAAATTTTCGGGCAAAATCCTCCGCCGGAACAGCACCATAGCGAAGCGCCCGTCACACAGCAGGCTGCTTCAGCGTATCAGTATCAGTATTTCGACAGCGAACAGCTGAAGGTGCTCGACGCGCTCGGCGAAACTATTATTCCTACTGACGAGCATTCGCCGGGTGCGCGCGCCGCGGGTGTTTCCGAATATATCGATGCCATCGTTCTCGATGCGCCGCAACCAGTTCAAAAACTGTGGAACGACGGTCTCCGAGCGGTCAACCACGCAGCGCGTAAACGTTTTGGCAAGAACTTTCCGGATTGCAATGCCGAAGAGCAGACGATCGTATTGGAGACAATTGCCGGGGACGAGACCGGCGATTCGGTTCGTGAGAGATTCTTTCGTGCACTAAAACGCGCAACGATCGACGGCTATTACACCTCGAAGATCGGCATCCATCAGGAATTGCAGTATCGCGGGAATGAGGCGCTCCGAGAGTTCGTGGGCTGTGAGCATCAGGAGCACGCGTGAGACAGGCCCAGGACAACGAATCGTATGACGTTTGCGTAATCGGGTCGGGGCCCGCGGGCGGAGTGTTATCGAAAGAACTGGCCGAAGCAGGGGCTAAGGTTGCACTGATCGAAGGCGGACGTACACAGACCGCTAAAGACTTTCATTTCCACGCTTGGCCCTATGAGTTCCCGAAACGCGTCAAACCCAGCGCCGGTTACCCGCAAGAGGTAGTCGACTCGATTCACTACGAGGACTGCGATGCGGTGCAAATGGACCGCATTCGTGCTGTCGGCGGACGCAG